>NZ_JBIVXW010000031.1:0-114357 GCF_044769405.1 Streptomyces sp. NPDC090442 | reverse complement strand
CCGGCTCCTTCCTCCTCATCGACCCCACCGACGGCACCACCCTCACCGCCGGCATGACCGGCACCGCCTTCACCACAACCACCGCACCCGCACCCAACGACACGACGGCCGACGAGGGATGGGACTTCTGACCATGCTCAGGGACGTGTTCTCGACCTTCGCGAAGGAAGGCGGCCGCGTGGGCAGCGGCGCGCTCGGCAGCGGGCAGGGCGGAGTCGGCCGATGTGCGCGCTGACCTCGATGCTCGACTCCATGCCCCCCACATCCTCCTTCCGAAGATCCACCATCTCGCCGGGCGCGCCTTAACGGGGCGCACACCGCCCCGGCCTTCCGAGAGGAACCCCCGCCGTGCCTGCCGTTCGTCACCGCCTCCTGGCGGCCGCCACCGCCGTCCCGTTGCTGACCGTCGCGCTGGGGGCCTGCGGCTACGGCTCCGAGGCCAAGAAGGACACCGCGGCCGCCGTCGCCCCGAAGGGACCGAAGATCGACGGCCTCGACTCGGTCAAGATCGGCTTCTTCGGTAACACCACCCACGCCACCCCGCTGATCGGGCTCCAGACGGGCCAGTTCCAGAAGGAACTGGGCGGCACGGCGGTGCGGTCCTCGGTCTTCAACGCCGGACCGGCGGAGATCGAGGCACTCAACTCCGGTGCCATCGACATCGGTTGGATCGGCCCCTCCCCCGCGATCAACGGCTATGTGAAGTCGCACGGCAAGAGCCTGAAGATCATCGCGGGTTCGGCCTCCGGCGGGGTCTCGCTGATCGTCAACCCCAAGAAGATCAGCGGTCTGGACGACCTCAGGGGCAAGACCATCGCCACCCCGCAACTGGGCAACACCCAGGACGTCGCCCTGCTCAACTACCTGGCCCAGAAGGGCTACAAGGTGGACGCCACCAGCGGCAAGGGCGATGTCACCGTCCAGCGCATCGACAACAAGGTGACCCCCACCGCCTTCCAGCAGGGCAGCATCGACGGCGCCTGGGTCCCCGAGCCCACCGCGTCCAAGCTGGTCGCCGCCGGTGGCAAGACGCTGCTGGACGAGAAGCGGCTGTGGAAGGACGGCAAGTTCGTCATCACCAACGTGATCGTCTCGCAGCGGTTCCTCAAGGAGCACCCGGAGGCGGTCGAGGCCGTGCTGCGCGCCTCGGTGAAGACCAACGCCTGGATCCGCTCGCACCCGGCCGAGGCGGTCAAGGCGCTCAACGAGAAGCTGGCCGACCCGTCGATCACCGGTAAGGCACTGCCGGCCGACATCATCGACCCGGCGTTCCAGAACGTCGACGTCACCGACGACCCGCTGGCCGCCACCCTCCAGGAAGAGGCGGACCACGCCGTCCAGGCGGGGCTCCTCAAGAAGCCCGACCTCAAGGGCATCTACGACCTCACCCTGTTGAACAAGGTGCTCAGGTCCGAGGGCAAGCCGCCGGCCGACGACGCCGGCCTCGGCGGCAACTGACCCCGGCCCCCCGATCTCCCAGGAGGTGACACCGATGACGACCAGCACGCTCACCAAGCCCGCCCCGGCGGACGCCGGCACCACCGGCCCGTACGCCGCTCGCATCCACCACGTCTCGAAATCGTTCGGCCGCCCCGGCGCGCAACAGCAGGTACTGGACGACATCAGCATCGACGTCGCCCCCGGCGAATTCGTCTGTCTCCTGGGGGCCTCGGGGTGCGGCAAGTCCACCCTGCTCAGCCTCGTGGCAGGTCTGGACAAGCCGACGGCCGGCAGCATCGAGGCGCCCGGCGGTCGGCCGGCGCTGATGTTCCAGGAGCACGCCCTGTTCCCGTGGCTGACCGCGGGCCGCAACATCGAACTGGCGCTGCGGCTGCGCGGGGTGCCGCGCGCGGAGCGCCGTGACGAGGCCGAGCGGCTGCTGGAACTCGTCCGGCTCAAGGGCGCGTACGGCAAGCGGGTGCACGAGCTGTCCGGCGGCATGCGACAGCGGGTGGCGATGGCCCGGGCGCTCGCCCAGGACAGCCAACTACTGCTGATGGACGAGCCGTTCGCCGCGCTCGACGCCATCACCCGCGATGTGCTGCACGACGAACTGACCCGGATCTGGCAGACCCAGAACAACAGCGGCTCCGCCGCGAACAGCCTCTCGGTGCTCTTCGTCACCCACAACGTCCGCGAGGCGGTGCGGCTCGGCGAGCGAGTCGTGCTGCTCTCCTCCCGCCCCGGACGGATCGCCCGGGAGTGGCGGGTGGACATCCCCCAACCGCGCCGCATCGAGGACGCCGCGGTCGCCGACCTTTCCGTCGAGATCACCGAACAGCTCCGTGGGGAGATCCGCCGCCATGGCCAGCACTGAGACCAGCACCACCTCCTCCGCGGAACAGCCCGCCGAGGACCCCGCAGGGCCAGCCGACGCCCCGGCCACGGAACCGACCCCGGCCGTGGCCACCACCTCGGACGCGACCCCGGCCACCGGCACGACTCCCGGCTCCTCGGCCAACTCCTCCGCTCCGAAGGCCGAGTTGGCGGCCGACGCCGCGAGCGGGCCCGAGGACGGCTCCATAGCCACCGCCACGGCCGCCGCCGCGACCGGCACGCCTGCCGGCGCCGGATCGCCCAACCCCGGCGCCGGCGATCTCGCCGGTCTGGAGGCCGGGCTCGACGCCCTGGACTCCACCGTGGTCTCCAGGCAGCCGTGGCTGCGTTCCGCGCTGTCAAAGGCGTTCCCTCCCCTCGTCGCGATCGTGATCGTGCTGGGCGTGTGGCAGCTCGCCTACCACTTCCAGCTCAAGCCGCACTACCTGTTGCCGAGCCCGCTCGACGTCTACCGCTCGCTCCAGCAGAAGTGGCTCGAAGGCACCCTGCTGAGCTTCGTGTGGACCAGCGTCTCCCGCGGCGCCCTGGGCTTCCTGGCGTCGGTCGTCATCGGCACCCTGCTCGGGCTGATCGTGGCCCGCATCAAGCCCGTGCGGGCCGCGATCGGGCCGATCCTGAGCGGGCTTCAGTCCCTCCCCTCCGTGGCGTGGGTCCCGGCGGCGATCATCTGGTTCGGGCTGAGCAACGCCACCATCTACGCGGTGGTGCTGCTCGGCGCCGTCCCGTCGATCGCCAACGGGCTGGTGTCCGGTGTCGACCAGATCTCCCCCCTCTTCCTCCGTGCCGGCCGCACCATCGGCGCGACCGGCCTGGCCGGCGTCCGTCATGTGCTGCTCCCCGCCGCGCTGCCCGGCTATCTCGCCGGCCTCAAGCAGGGCTGGGCGTTCTCCTGGCGGTCCCTGATGGCGGCCGAACTCATCGTCAACGCCCCCGACCTCGGCACCGGCCTGGGCCAGCTCCTGGAGCAGGGCCGGGAGTTGCAGGACATGTCCTGGGTCCTGGCCGCGATCCTGCTGATCCTGATCGTCGGCATCGGCATCGAGTTGCTGATCTTCGCTCCGATCGAGCGCCGGGTTCTGCGCAGCCGCGGCCTCCTCGTCAAGAACTGAAGCCCATGAGCACACGCCCCACTCTCCTCGTCATCGCCCACGGCAGCCGCGACCCCCGGCACGCCGCGACCGTCTCCGCGCTCTGCGCGCGGGCCCGGAAGCTGCGGCCCGAGCTGCGCGTGGAGGTCGGCCACCTCGACTTCAACGCGCCCCGGGTGCCCCGGGTGTTGGAGCGCCTCTCGGCCGACGGCGTACGGAACGTGGTGGCCCTTCCGCTCCTCCTCACCCGCGCCTTTCACGCGAAGTCCGATATCCCTGCGGTGCTGCACGAGGCCGCCGCGCGGCTGCCGCTGCTCTCCGTCCATCAGGCCGAGGTGCTCGGCCCCTCGTCCCTCCTCACCGGCGCCTTGGAACGCCGCTTGGCGGAGGCCGGGTTGCGACCCGGTGACCGTCGCTCGACCGGGGTCGTCCTGGCCTCGGCGGGCTCCTCAGACCCGGAGGCGATCGCAGTGATCGCTGACATCGCGCGGGAGTGGCGGCGCACCGCTGAGTGGTGTGCCGTGCGACCTGCGTTCGCCTCCGCATCCCTTCCCCGCACGGCCGACGCCGTGCGGGAACTGCGGGCCGAGGGTTGCAAGCGGGTGGCCGTCGCCCCGTACGTGATCGCGCCGGGCTTTCTGCCTGACCGGATCGCCGCCGGCGCCCGCGAGGCCCGCGCCGACATCCTCGCCCCGGTGCTCGGCGACGCCCCCGAACTGGCCCGCCTGCTGCTGCGCCGTTACGACCAGGCCGTACGGGCCCGCGCCCACGGCGACTTGACGACCGTGAGCGCCCTGACGGCCTGAGAGCCGGATGGCCGCGCACCACCCGCCGATCTGACGGCCTGACCGCTCGACGGCCCGACCGCCGGTCAGCCGGTCAGGCCGACACCCGGTCAGCCCGAGCACGATCGGTCGCGGGAGCAGCCGCACCGGTGGCGGCGACGGCTATCGCGGCGGCCTCACGGTCGGCCGCGACCGCGCTCGGTCAGGCCCGCGGTCGACCACACGCACCGTCGACCACGCCCACCGCCGGCCGTACCCCTGGCCCGCCCGGCTACGTCCCCACAGGCATCACCCCCCGATCCGTCCCCCGCCGCCCCGCCGGTGTGTCCGCGCGCCCCTTCTCGTAGACCGTGAGGCCCCGCGCCAAGTGCAGGGGCACCAACAGGAGTTCCACGACCATGGCCTTCCAGGCGTAGACGACGTTGACCGCCTTGGTGACATAGGCGCAGGGGATGTTGACCAACACGCCCGCCAGCGGGAGTTTTCGGCGGCGGGCGGCGTAGACCAGAGGTGCCACCGTCAACACGAGGTCGGTGCCGGCCCACCAAGCGGCCGCGGCCGGCGGCGAGGCCCCGGTGGCCATCGCGGCCACCAACGGCGTGGCCCACCACAGGGGTGCGGTGACGATCTCGAAGAGGGCGAGCAACACCCAGAGCGCCAGCAGGGGTTTGCGGACGACCAGCGGCCCGGCGTGCAGCCGGACGTTCTGGCAGAAGCCGGCCATCCAGCGCTTGACCTGTTTGCGGAAGTAGGTGAGGTTCTCCGGATCGGCGGCGAGGGCGACCGCTTCGGCGACGTAGACCGCGCGGCGGCCGGCGATCTGCTGGGACCACGTGTAGTCCATGTCCTCGACGATGGTCCGCTCGGGGAACCCGCCGAACGCCACCAGTGCCTCCCGCCGGAAGACCGAGCAGCAACCCGAGCACACCATGGGGCTGTTGGCGAGCGCCTGGATCGGCCTGTGGAAGTGGAAGCCGAGGAGGTACTCCGTGGAGCGGCCGCGCTCCCAGACCGTGCGGGTGTGCCGGGTGCGGACCATGCCGGCGGCGACCGCGACCCCGGGGTCGTCGAAGACCGGGAGGATGCGCTCGATGTAGTCGGGCGCGAGGACGGTGTCCGCGTCGACGGCCAGGACGAGATCGGTGGTGCACCGCGGGAGCGCGTGGTTCTGCGCCCTGGCCTTGCTCCCGAGGTTGCGCGGCGGGCGCAGCACCGTGGCACCGTGCGCGGCGGCTACCTCGCCGGTGCGGTCGGTGGAGGCGTCGTCGACGACCAGGATCCGGTCCGGCGGGACGGTTTGCCGGGCCAGGGATTCCAACGTGGCCGGCAGGCCCTCTTCTTCGTTGTGGGCCGGGACGATGACGGTGACGGTGTGCATGGTGGGCTTCCCCCTGTCCTGCGGACCGCGCCGACGACGACGCAGATCAGTCCGATGAATCCGTAGACGATGGTGCTGATGCCGAGGAACGGCGTGACTCCGTGCATGTCACTGACGGTAGCCACGCTCGGCCGCCTACGGTTTCGGAGAGCGCCTCCTGTGGATAACCCGGCGCGAGGGAAAGCGCGTTGAGGGGATGACAACGCGGCGACGCCGGCCGCCGCGCCCCGTGGGGGCGAGCGCGACGGCCGGCGTGCGGTTCCGGATGACCCGGTGGACTACTTCACGATCTTCAGCAGCTTGTTGGGCGTGCCCTGGCCCGGGTTGCTGATCTTGTCGGGCGTGGCGCCGTCGGTCAGCGCCTTCTCCACGTCGGCCGGCTTGGCGTCCTTGTGGTCGGCCAGGTAGAGCGCGGCCGCACCGACGACGTGCGGGGTGGCCATCGACGTACCGGAGATGGTCTTGGTGGCGTCGTCGCTGCTGTTCCAGTCCGACGTGATGTCGGAGCCGGGAGCGTAGAGGTCCACGACGCTGCCGTAGTTGGAGAAGTCGGACTGCTGGTCGTCCTTGGTGCTGGAGGCCACGGTGATGGCCTCCTTGACGCGCGCCGGGGAGCTCTGGCCGGCGTCGGTGGACTCGTTGCCGGCCGCGACACCGAAGGTGACACCGGAGTCGATGGCCTTCTTCACGGCCGCGTCGAGCGCCTCGTCGGCACCGCCGCCGAGCGACATGTTGGCGACCGAGGGGCCCTTGTGGTTCTTGGTGACCCAGTCGATGCCCGCGACGACCTGCTCGGTGGAGCCGGAGCCCTGCCCGTCGAGCACCTTGACGGCGACCAGCTTGACCTTCTTGGCGACGCCGTAGGCGGTGCCGCCGATGGTGCCGGAGACGTGGGTGCCGTGGCCGTTGTCGTCCTCGGCCTTGTTGCTGTTGTCGATGGCGTTGAAGCCGTACGACGCGCGGCCACCGAAGTCCTTGTGGCTGATGTGGATGCCGGTGTCGATGACGTAGGCGGTGACGCCCTCGCCCGCGCTGTCCGGGTAGTTGTACTTGCCGTCGCCCTTGGTGTCGGTCTGGTCGATCCGGTCCAGGCCCCACGACGGCGGGTTCTCCTGGGTGCCGTCGATGTGGAACGTGTGGTTCTGGACGACCTTGTCGACGGCCGGGTCGGCGGCGAGGCGCTTGGCGTCCTCGGCGGACAGACCGGAGGTCGAGAAGCCGTCGATGGCGGAGGTGAAGGTCCGCTTGACCTTGCCGCCGTACTTGGCGGCCAGGTCGCCGCTCTCCGCGGCGTGCATCGCGGCGGACTTCTTCAGCAGCACGATGTAGCTGCCCTTGACGGCGCCCTTGGCGTCGGCGCCGTAGATCTTGCCCTCGGCGGCGGGCGACGCGCCCGCGGTGACCGCGGTGACGGCGGCGATACCAGTGGCGGCCACCGCGGCGGATATCGCCGTGATGAGCCGCTTCTTGCTGGAACGCTTATGAGCCATGGCGAGGGTTCTCCTCGTTCGTGGTGTGGGGGGAAGCGTTGCGTAAACAGCCCGAAGGGAACGGAACGGCTCCGCCTCGGACTGGTTCGAAACCTTGTCGGATTGACGAGTGCAATTCAAGGCCAGCCGGGCCGTGTGAGATTCGCAACAACCCTGCAAAAATGCAAAACGGTCTAGAACTGACCAAAAAGAACGAGGAGTTGACACATTGCATCGCAATGCCGTTCACGTTTACGCAATGAAGGGGGACAGCTGACGAACCGTTTGCACGTTCAACTGTCCCCCTGTGGCAGGCTCGCGCCCCGCAAGACGCCTACCGGCGGTTACCGCGCCGGAAGTTGCGCCTCGACGAGGTCCGCGGCCCGCCGACTACCGCCCTCCTCGGCAATCTCCGCACGGATCCGGCGGAGCGCCCCGGCCACGTCGGGGTCGTCGACCAGCGAGCCCACCGCCTCCGCCAGCGCCTCGGCCGTCACCTCCCCCTTGGCCAACTGTCGTGCCACGCCGAGGGATTGCAGCGTCTCGGCGTTCATGAACTGGTCGGCGGCCTGCGGGACGCACACCATGGGCACCCCGTTCGCCAGCCCCTCCTGACTGCCACCCATCCCGGCGTGGGTGACGAACACGTCCGCCTGCCGGAGGATCGCCAACTGCGGGACCCAGGCGTGCACTTCGACATTGTCCGGCACCTCGCCGAGCACCGCCGGGTCGGTGAACTTCCCTATCTGCAGCACCACATGCCACTCCGGCCGCCCGCCGAACGCCTCGATGGTGGCGCGGTAGACGTCCGGTGCGTCGGTGAACACCGACCCCATGGACACCAGGAGCACCTTGGCGTCCGGCCCGAGACCGGCCGGCCGCCGCCAGTCGCCCTGCGCGGCACGGTCGCCCTGGCAGGAGCCGACGAAGGTGAAGATCGATCCGTCGACCCGGTCGGCGTGCGGCTGCATGGCTCGCGGGATCAGGACCAGGGCGCGGGCTGGCCGGCCGGCCAGCAGGTCGGGTTCGACGTCCGTCATGCCGTGCTCGTCCAACCAGGCCCGGAAGCGGGCGTAGTAGGCGCGGCCGCGCTCGGTGCGCGCGATCTCCTCCCGCATCGCTTTGCCGAACTCCTCCTCGTAGCCGTCCCAGCCGACGATGTGCGGGGTCAACTGGATCGCCGGGACCCCCCACCGGCGGGCGAGCAACGGGGCCGGGAACGAGGCGCTGTCATGGAGGACGAGGTCCGGGGCGTCGTCCTCGTAGGCGGCGGCGAGTTGCGGCAGCGCCTGGACGGCATCGTCGAGGAACGGTTCGAGGTGGTCGAGGAGTTCGGTGCCCCAGGCTTCCGGGTTGTCGTCGGTGGGCAGGACGGAGGTCCACGGTCGAGGCTCCGCCCCGGTGGCGGCGACGAGGTCCGCGAAGGCGGCCGGGACGGCGTAGGTGACGCGGTGCCCGCGGTCGACCAGTTCGCGGATGACGTCGAGGTTCGGCTGGACGTGGCCGTGCGCCGGGATGCTGAACATGGCGAGGTGCAAGGGGTGCTGGGGCATGCCCAGGACCCTAGACGAGACGATACGTATCGTGCAAGGTAGAAATTGCGCCGTCCCCTGTCGATACGGGAGCCAACTCCCCTGCCGGGCAGCGCCGTTCCGGTACCGGTCGGCCGCGCCCGTCGACGGTTCCGGGCACCTGCAAGACTGGGCGCGAGACCGCACCGCAGGAGGCCGCCCGATGATCGAAACCAGCCCCGCCTTCACCGAGGCGCGCGCGCGTGACGTGCTGGCCGCGGCCGGGCACGCCGGCGCGGCGGCGGACGCCCGGCTCCTCGCGCTCGGCGAGAACGCCGTCTTCGCCCTGGACGACCGCGGACCGGTCGTACGGGTGGGCCGCAGCCCCGAGTTGCTGCCGCGCGCCGAGCGCGAACTGGCCGTCGCCCAGTGGCTGGCGGCCGAGGGGGTGCCGGCGGTGCGGGCCGCGGAGCCGGCCGCCCGGCTCGTCGACGGGCACCCCGTGACCTACTGGCAACGGCTCCCGGAGGCCGTCCGGCCGGCCGGGCCGCAGGACCTCGCCGCGCTGCTGAAGCTGGTCCACGCGCTGCCCGAGCCGCCCTTCGCGCTCCCCCGGCGCGAGCTGCTGGGCGGCGTGGAGCGCTGGCTGCGGCTGGCCGGCGACGCGGTGGCGCCGTCGGACGCGGAGTATCTGCGCGGGCGCCGGGACGCGTTCGCGCTGGCCGCCACAGCGCTGGAGCCGCATCTGCCGCGCGGGCCGATCCACGGCGACGCGCTGCCCCGCAACGTCCATGTCGGGCCCGAGGGGCCGGTGTTGGTCGACCTGGAGACCTTCTCCTCGGACCTGCGCGAGCACGACCTGGTCGTGCTCGCGCTGAGCCGGGACCGCTACGGCCTGGGCGCGGACGCCTACGACGCCTTCGTGTCGGTGTACGGCTGGGACGTCAGGGACTGGGAGGGGTGCGCGGTGCTGCGCGGCTCCCGGGAGACGGCGAGCTGCGCCTGGGTCTCCCAGCACGCCCCCGGAAACCCGGCGGCCCTGAAGGAGTTCCGGCGCCGGATCGCCTCGCTACGGGAGAAGGACGCGGCGGTGCGCTGGTATCCGTTCTGACCGCGCGCCACGGCCGCCGGCCCCGCAGGGCGGGCCCCGTCAGCGCTGATACGGGATCAGCGGCCAGGCCGGCTCGACTATCGCCTCGGGATTGCCGGAGCGGCGCAGATACGCCTGGAACGAGGCGGCCTGCTCCGCCGCCGCCTGCTCCTGGAGGGCGTGCAGGTCGCGCGGGGCGGGCAGGGCGACGGTCGGGTACTCCTCGCCGATGCGGCGGGCGACGCCGGCGGCGGCCGCCGCGTCGGCGCCCGCCTCGTGCGCGCCGTCCAGCGGCACGCCGTAGTGCCAACAGAGCGCCTGGAGGGCGCGCTTGCCCTTGCGGTAGCGGTCCACGTGCTTGTCGAGGACGAGCGGGTCGATGACCGGGGCGGGCGGGTGGCCCAGGCGCTCGGTCAGGGTGGGCACGCCGTGGCGGCGGCACTCGCGGTCGAGGAGCGAGAGGTCGTAGCGGGCGTTCATCACCACCAGCGGGAGGTCCGCGCGCAGGGCCTCGGCCAGCGCCTCGGTGATCTCCGCTATCGCGCCGGCGGGCGGACGGCCATGACTCTGGACATATGCGGTCGTAATGCCATGAATCTCCGCCGCTTCCTCGGGAATCGGCACGCCCGGATCGAGCAGCCAGGACTGCCGCCCGGCCACCGTGCCGTCCCCCTCCAGCCGGATCAGCGCGGCCGTGACGATGCGGTCCTGCTCGACGTCGGTGCCCGTGGTCTCCAGGTCGAAACTGACCAACAGCTCCTGATGCCAGCTCATGCCGCCTCCTTCGGTGGTACTCCCCCGTGATGTGACCAACTCTCCCACGCACCACTGACAGCGGGCCGGCCCGCCCGGCGCCGGCCGCCCGGACCGGATCAGGAGACCGGTCGGGAGTCGGCCCAGACGCTCTCGAACTCCTCGCGGTAGATCTCGAAGAGCCCGTGATCACCGTCGCGGACGTCCTGCCGGACCACCTCGCGGCCGCCGCCGCGCAGCACGAACACCGGCGACTCCATGCCGCGGCTCTTGCGGAGGTAGGGCTGAATCACGGCTATCCCGTCCGGCCCGTCGCCGTCGACCAGGTACGCGGTGAAGCGCGGGGTCTCGTCGAAGACCTGGATCTCGAAGGCACCGGGGTCCCGCAGACGGGCCCGGACCCGCCGCATGTGCAGGATGTTCATCTCGATGGAGCGGCTCATCTCGCCCTTCTTGAGGCCGATTTCGCGCTCCCGGCGGCGGACCGCGCTGCTGGCCGGGTTGAGGAAGAGGAGGCGGACCCGGCAGCCGGATTCGGCGAGCCGCACCAGGCGGCGGCCGGAGTAGTTCTGCACCAGGAGGTTGAGTCCTATGCCCACCGCGTCGAGGCGGCGGGCGTCGCCGAAGAGGTCCTCGGCGGGCAACTGGCGCTGCAGCCGGACCCGGTCGGGGTGCACCCCGACGACGTCGGCGTAGCGGTCGCCGACGAGGTCCTCGACGGCGTCGATCGGCAGCCGCCCGGAAATACGGGTGCCGGCTCCGGAGCCGAGGATGTCCAGGAGCCGGGCGGAGGCCCGTTCGGCCTGGGCCAGGACGGTCTCGGACAGCGCGCGGTTCCGGGAGACGATGTTGCGGGCCACCTCCAACTCGTCGAGGACCAGCTCGACCTCGCGGCGGTCGTCCACGTAGGGCTCGAAGCACGGCCAGTGCTGGACCATCAGCTCGCGCAACTGCGGCAGGGTCAGGAAGCTGACGATGTTGTCGTCGGCCGGGTCGAGGAGATAGCCCTTGCGGCGGCTGACCTCGCGGACCGCGACGGCCCGCTGGACCCACTCCTGGCCCGCCGGCCCGGCGGCCGCGATGACCCACTCGTCGCCGTGCACCGGCTCGTAGATGGGGCGCAGGACGGCCGCGACGACGGCCCGTAGGCGCTGCTCGACGAGATTCAGCCAGATATAGGCGCGTCCGGCCCGGCGGGCCCGGGTGCGCACCTCGCTCCAGGCGTCGGCGCCCCAGTCCAGTTCGGCGCCGATCTCCAGCGGTCGGGCCAGGGACACCGTGCCGGGCGGCGCATCAACGGAGCCGCCCTCGTGACCCTCGTGACTCTCGTCACCAGGGGGCAACTCCAGCCCGCCGCTCACCTGCCACCGCCTTCCGAACCCCCGTGCCAACGATCAAGGCAGACTACTGCGGCGCGGGGGGCGGTGCAGCAGGATGGATCGAGTCGGTTGCCAACTCCCCTTGTCCATACTGCCGGTTGTGCACGCGGAGCGTGGCCGGAGTGAGCGGTTTCATAGCCGCGAGAGGGGCGGCGAACCGATTCCGGCCCACGCGATGGGGTGTTCCGGCGGCGGCCCGTTGACACCGCCCCCGGAGGCCCGCCCGGGGGCGGGTTCGCCGATTGGCCGGGTTTTCCCTGGTGAACTGCGCACATTTGAGGTAGTCCGTCGAGGAGAAGCCACTTCCGGGATCGACCCGCCGTCTCGCCGTCCGCGGGCGGCCGCCCGTGCCACCCGTCCACCCCCGATCGGCTCACGGTACGACTATCCGACATCGTCGAAGACGAACCACCATTCAGCGGAGTTCACGCGAAAATCTCCCGCTATCCGGCAAGTTGGGACACGTTGGGGAAAGGATTCCGATTCGGTCCGCGGACATGTGTCGTGGAATCGCCGCCGCCCCGTAGAGAAAGTGGAAGAGACTACGCATGCAGGTCTGGCCGGGACAGATGTATCCGTTGGGTGCCACCTACGACGGTGCGGGCACCAACTTCGCGGTGTTCTCCGAAGCCGCCACGCGCATCGAACTGTGTCTGTTGCACGACGACGGGTCGGAGACCGCCGTCGAGCTGCGCGAGTCCGACGCCTTCGTGCGGCACGCGTATCTGCCGGGGGTGATGCCCGGGCAGCGCTACGGCTTCCGGGCGCACGGCCCCTACGAGCCCGAGCACGGGCACCGCTGCAACTCCGCCAAGCTGCTGCTCGACCCCTACGCGCGGGCGATGAGCGGCGTGATCGACTGGGACGAGGCGGTCTACGGCTACCGCTTCGGCCGTCCCGAGGTGCGCAACGACCTCGACTCGGCGCCGCACACCATGGCGTCGGTGGTGGTCAACCCGTACTTCGACTGGGGCGACGACCGCCCGCCGCGGACCGCCTACCACGAGACGGTGCTCTACGAGGCGCATGTCAAGGGCCTGACGATGCGCCACCCCGAGCTCCCGGAGGAGCTGCGCGGCACCTACGCGGCGCTGGCGCACCCGGCGATCATCGACCACCTGACGAAGCTGGGGGTCACGGCGCTGGAGCTGATGCCGGTGCACCAGTTCGTCCAGGACCACCGGCTGGTGGACGCGGGGCTGACCAACTACTGGGGCTACAACACCATCGGGTTCTTCGCACCGCACAACGCGTACGCGTCCTGGGGGGACCGCGGGCAGCAGGTGCTGGAGTTCAAGACCGCGGTCCGGGCGCTGCACCGCGCGGGCATCGAGGTCATCCTCGACGTCGTCTACAACCACACCGCCGAGGGCAGCCACCTGGGGCCGACGCTCTCCTTCCGGGGGCTGGACAACGCCTCGTACTACCGGCTGTCGGACGACCGGCGCTACTACATGGACACCACCGGCACCGGCAACTCCCTGTTGATGCGCAGCCCGCACGTGCTCCAACTGGTGATGGACTCGCTGCGCTACTGGGTGCAGGAGATGCGCGTCGACGGGTTCCGGTTCGACCTGGCGGCGACGCTGGCCCGGCAGTTCCACGAGGTGGACCGGCTGTCGTCGTTCTTCGACCTGGTGCACCAGGACCCGGTGGTCAGCCAGGTGAAGCTGATCGCCGAGCCGTGGGACGTCGGGGAGGGCGGCTACCAGGTGGGCAACTTCCCGCCGCTGTGGACGGAGTGGAACGGCAAGTACCGGGACACCGTACGGGACCTGTGGCGCGGGGAGCCGCGCACCCTGGCGGACTTCGGCTCCCGGTTGACCGGCTCGTCGGACCTCTACCAGGAGGACGGGCGGCGGCCGCTCGCCTCGGTCAACTTCGTCACCTGCCACGACGGTTTCACCCTGCGCGACCTGGTCTCGTACAACGACAAGCACAACGAGGCCAACGGCGAGGACAACCGGGACGGCGAGCGCTTCAACCGGTCGTGGAACTCCGGGGCGGAGGGGCCGACCGACGACGCGTCGGTGCGCCGGCTGCGGCTGCGGCAGATGCGGAACTTCCTGGCGACGCTGATGCTGTCGCAGGGCGTGCCGATGCTCAGCCACGGCGACGAGTTCGGGCGCAGCCAGCGCGGCAACAACAACGCGTACTGCCAGGACAACGAGCTGACCTGGGTGCGATGGCCGGAGCGGCGGCCGGCGACCGAGGGCGAGGGGCCAGACGGCGACCGGGAGGGCGCGACGGACGGGGCCGGTGGGGCGGCGCGCACGTCGGGGGCGACCGAACGGGAGGAGGAGCGGGCGATGCTGGCGTTCGCCCGGCAGATGGTGTGGCTGCGGCGGGACCATCCGGTGTTCCGTAGGCGGCGGTTCTTCCAGGGGCACCCGATGGAGGGCACCCACGACGAGCTGTCCGACATCGCGTGGTTCACCGCGGCCGGCACGGAGATGGGGACACGCGACTGGCAGTCGGTGCACGCCAAGTCGCTGACGGTGTTCCTCAACGGGAGCTCGATCTCCGAACCGGGGCCGCGCGGCGAGCCGGTGACCGACGACTCGTTCCTGCTGGTGTTCAACGCCCATGACCAGGAACAGGAGTTCACGGTTCCGGAACACCTGGGGCGGCAGTGGCAGGTGGTGGTGGACACCGACCGGCCGCAGGCGCCGGCGGAGGGCCAGGGCGCCAAGGTCAAGGGCGGCGATCGGCTGACACTGATCGGACGGAGCCTGATGGTGCTCCAGCGGCCGGCCTGAGCACCCCCGGGGAGGGCCGCCGCGTCAGGGGGTCAACGCCCTTGCGGCGTCAGGCCGTCGGGGTGCGGGTCCGCCGCCGCTCCCCGATCGGGAGGGGCGGTGCGTACGGGGGCGGTGGGCCGGGAGCCGGCGCGCGTGAGGAGGGCGACGGCGAGGATCAGCACCGCGGCGCCGACCGCGACCGCGAAGGCGGCGGACGGGCCGTACGCGTCGGCGAGCCGCCCGGACAGGGCCAGCGCCAGGGCCTGGCCGCCGACCACCGCACTGGTCAGGAACGCCATCGACTCGGCCAGCCGGGTGGCCGGCACCAGCCGTTCGGTCAGCCCGAAGAGCGTGATCAGATGCGGCGCGAAGGCCACCCCGAGCACCACCACGACCAGGTAGAGCGCCCCCATGGAGCGGACGAGGAGCAGCGGCGCGGAGAGCACGATGAGCGCGGCGGCGGCCGCCCGCCAACGGGCCGGCAGGCCGATCCGGGCCGGCACCAGAGCCAGCGAGAACCCGGCGACGGCACTCATCACACCCATCGCCGCGTACACCAGGCCGGCTTGGGCAGGCTGGTGGAGGCGTTCGGTGAGCGCGGCGATGCCGGCCTGGCAGGCGCCGAACATGGCGCCCTGGAGGGCCGTGGAGAGCCGCATGGCGTGCACGGCGCGCGGCGTTCGCACGCGGGCCGCACGCGGCGGCCGAGGGGCCCTGCGGGCGCGGTCCGCGGCCGGCCCGGCGGCCACCGCGGTCGGGTGCAGGGCGAACGCCGAGCCGCAGACCGCCAACAGCACCGCGGCCAGCGCCAGCGCCACCGCCGGATGCGCCACCGAGGCGGCCACCCCCACCAGCGCCGGGCCGAGCACGAACGACACCTCGTCCAAGGTGCCCTCGAAGGACAGCGCGGCGCTCACCACCCGGTCGTCGGCCGCCGCGTGGTGCGCCAGGGCGACCAACCGGGTGCGGGCCAGCGGTCCGACCTGGGGGACGCTCGCCCCGGCCAACAGGCCGATCAGGGCGAGCGGCGGGGTCGCCATCCGGGCCAGCGACGCGGCCACCAGGGCGGCCACCGCGAGGGCGTTGAGCCAGCAGCAGACCAGCACCACCGGACGCTGCCCGTGCCGGTCGGCGAGCCGCCCGGTCAGCGGTCCGGCGACCGTCTGACCGGCCGCCAGGGCGCCGCCCACCAGGCCCGCGGTGGTGAGCGAACCGCTCGTCTCGGCCACCAACAGCACGCTGCCGAGCTGGCACATGGCGGTCGGCAGCCGCCCCAGGAAGGAGACCACGGGCAGCAGGGGCCCGCCCAGGGCGAGCACCCGGCGGTAGGTGGCGGCGGCAGCGGTCATCACAAGAAGCTATCCGCCCCACCGGCACGATCCGTACCGGCGGTACGTACGAAGCGATGCCCCGGACCGGCCCGGCCGTTCGGACGAAGGCACGACGGACGGGGCGGCCCGGGATGACGCAACCCGATGACAGAACGGGTCGCGGGCGGGGTACGGGTGTTCCCATGACGCAGCCTTCGAGTCCGTCGCCCACCGCCACCTACCGGCTGCAACTCCAGCCGAACTTCCCGTTCGCCGCGGCCGAGCGCGCCGTCCCGTACCTCGCGGCCCTGGGGGTGTCCCATCTCCACCTCTCCCCCGTATTGGAGGCGGCGCCCGGGTCCACCCACGGATACGACGTGACGGGCCACGCGACCGTACGGGCCGAACTGGGCGGCGAGGACGGGCTGCGGGCGCTGGCGGCGACGGCCCGGGCGCACGGCCTGGGGCTGGTCGTCGACCTGGTGCCCAATCACATGGCGGTGCCCACGCCGCTGTCGCTGAACGGGCCGCTGTGGGAGGTGCTGCGCGAGGGGCCGGCTTCGCCGTACGCGCGCTGGTTCGACGTCGACTGGGACGGCGGCCACGGGGGCCGGCTGCTGCTGCCCGTCCTGGAGGGGCGGATCGGGGACGAGCTGCCCCGGTTCCGGGTGGCGGGCGGGCTGCTGCACTACGGGGAGCAGGTCTTCCCGCTGCGCCCCGGTACGGAGCGGCTGCCGCTGGAGCGCCTGTTGGAGGCGCAGTGGTACCGCCTCGCCTGGTGGCGGCTGGCCCGCACCGAGCTCAACTACCGGCGGTTCTTCACCATTTCGGAGCTGATCGGGGTGCGCGTCGAGGACCCGGAGGTGTTCGACGCGACGCACCGGACGGTGTTGCGGCTGGTCCGGGAGGGCGTCGTCGACGGGTTGCGGATCGACCACCCGGACGGGCTGGTGGACCCGGGCGGCTACCTGGCGCGGCTGCGCGGCGGCAGCAAGGGGTGTTGGACGGTGGTGGAGAAGATCCTCACCGGTGCGGAGCGGCTGCCGGACGGCTGGGCGTGCGCGGGCACCACCGGCTATGACGCGCTGCGCCACATCGACGGGCTGTTCGTCTGCCCGCAGGGCGTCGGGCGGCTGTTCTCGCACTACCGCGACTTCGTCACCCCGCTCGCCGACGAGGGCGGCGACTGGGAGGAGACGGTGCGCCGGGCCGCCTACGAGGTCGTCGCGCACGAACTCGCCTCGGAGGTCGAGCGGTTGGTGCGGACCGCGGCCCGGATCAGCGACCGGGTGCCGCGGCCGGGCGACCACGCGCCCTGGGCGCTGCGGCAGGCGGTCCGGGAACTCCTGGTGCGGCTGCCGGTCTACCGCCCGTATGCCGGGGACACCACGGACGCCGCCCGGGCCGCGGCGGACGCGGCGATGCTGGGCAACGCGGCCGAACGGGCCCGGGCCACCTTCCGGGTGCCGGAGGAGGCCGCGGCGGTGGACCTGGTCCACGACCTGGCGCTGGGGCGGTTCGCCTCCAGTGGGGAGGGTGGGGACGATCCGCCGGACCCCGATGTCGCGGGCTTCGCGGCCCGGTTCGCGCAGACCGCGTCCGCGCTGCACGCCAAGTCCGTTGAGGACACCGCCTTCTACCGCTATCCGGTGCTGTTGTCGGCGTGCGAGGTCGGGGGCGATCCCGGGGAACCCGCGCTGGGGCCCGGGACGTTCCACGAGTGCTGCGCGCGGATGCAGCGGGACTGGCCGGAGAGCGGCACGGTGCTCTCCACCCACGACACCAAGCGCAGTGCCGATGTGCGGGCCCGGATCGCGGTGTTGTCGGAGTGTCCGGACCGGTGGCGGGACGTTCTCGGGATGGTGACCGACGGGAGGGAGGACGCGGACGATGTGGTTCCAGTGGATCCGATGGTGTCGTGGACGGCCTGGCAGACCGCCTTCGGCCTGGGCGCGTCCGCCGCCGGGGAACCCACGGCGGAGCGGCTGACGCCCGCGGTCCTCAAGGCCGTGCGGGAGGCCGGGCTGCGCACGTCCTGGACGGAGCCGGACGCGGTGTACGAGGAGATGGTGGCGGAGTTCGTCCGCAGCGGGCCGTGCGGTCCGGCGGCCGGTCAACTGGCCGCGCTGGAGGCCGAGCTGGCCCCGTTCGTCCGGGCCAACGTGCTGGGCGCGGCGCTGCTGCACCTGACGATGCCGGGGGTCCCCGACCTCTACCAGGGCACCGAGCGGGAGTACGCGGCGCTGGTCGATCCGGACAACCGGCAGCCCCCGTGGTTCGAACCGGGGCTGCTCGCCAGTTTGGACGCCGGGGCCGCGCCGATCGATCTGTCCGCGGAGAAGCTGCTGTTGACGGCCACCGCGCTGCGGCTGCGGCGGGCACACCCGGAGTGGTTCGGCGCCGCCGCGGCGTACGAGCCGCTGGTCGCGGAGGGGCCGGCGGCCGAGCACTGCGTGGCCTTCGTCCGCGGGGGGCGGGTGGCGACGGCGGTGACCCGGCTGTCGCTGCGGCTGCGGGAGACCGGCGGCTGGTGGGACACCGTGCTGCGGCTGCCCGCGGGCGGCGACTGGCGCGAGGCGCTGACCGGCCGCGCGCTGGCGGGCGGGACGGCGGTCGGGGTGGCGACCCTGCTCGACCGGTGGCCGGTGGCCCTGCTCGTGCGGGAGTAGTGGGAGGTAGTGCAGGCGCCGTAATGACGTTGCGTCAATCGTCGTACCTGGTATGCCACATGGCCGTCGCGCTCACCGACGGGGGCGTACTCGTGCGGCATCAGGCGGACCGGGTCCGCTGGCGGACGGCATGCGGGCCACCGTCGAGGCCGGGCCGCCCGGCCGCTCAGCGCTCCCCCAGCCCCCGGCGCTCCGTGAGGACGTAGTCGACCTCGCCGAACCTTATGTGGTCGCCGGGCCCGACCTGGATCTCCCCGACCAGTCGACGGCCGTTGACGCAGGTGCCGTTGGTCGAGCCGAGGTCGCGCAGCATCCAGCCGTTGCCCTCGCTGCGCAGCTCGGCGTGGTTGCGGGAGACCGTCTCGTGGTTGAGCCGCAGGCCGACGCCCGGCGCCCGCCCGATCCGCAGCGGGAACGGCCCGGGCTCGGGCAGCAGCAACTTCGGCAGCCGCTCCGTGCGCCAGGCCCGGCGCACCCGGAGGTGGAACGCCGACACCCGGCCGACCGCCCGCAGCACCAGCCCCTGCACCTTGCCGCGGTCCTCCAAGTCCGCCGTGGCCAGCGCGAGTTCGGAGTGCTGCTGGGCGCTCAGGACGAGTTCCAGTCGGCGCAGGAAGGTGTCCTGGGACAGCCGTCCCTCCGCCGCGCCGTCGCGCAGCAGCTCAAGGGCGCGTTCCCGGTCGGCGTCCGAGGGCCGCGCGGGGAACTGGAGCGAAGTCATGGCGCAATTGTCCGGCCTGCGGTGACTCGGTGTCCAGGCGATGTCGGTGCGCCGCCGCGCCATGTCCTTTCGTCCGGAGCGGCGGCGTGCTTTCGTCGTCCGCAGCGGGGCCGCCGGGCCGGGAGACGACCGGCCGGAGCAACGAAGGAGGACAGCCGTGCTGTTCGAGGTATGGGCGCCGAACGCCGGGCGGGTCGCCCTCCAGTGGGCCGGCGACCGGTCCGGCCAGCCACCGGTCCCGTTGGATCGCGCCCCCGACCGGCCCGGTTGGTGGCGCGCGGAGGCGGCTGCCCAGGAGGGCGACCGCTACGGCTTCCGGATCGACGGCGGGCCGCCCCGGCCCGATCCGCGCGCCGCCCGGCTGCCGGAGGGCCCGGGCGGGCCCGGCGCGGTCGTCGACCACGCGCGCTTCGCCTGGCGGCACCCGTGGCCCGGCCGCCCGCTGCCCGGCGCGGTCCTCTACGAGCTGCACATCGGGACGTACACCCCCGAGGGCACCTTCGACGCGGCCGCGGACCGCCTCGGCCACCTCGCGGACCTGGGCGTCACCCACGTCTCCCTGATGCCGGTGTGCCCGTTCCCGGGGCGGCACGGCTGGGGCTACGACGGGATCGCGCCCTGGGCGGTGCACGAACCGTACGGCGGCCCGGACGGGTTGAAGCGGTTCGTGGACGCCGCGCACGGCCACGGGCTCGGGGTGGTCCTGGACGTCGTGCACAACCACCTCGGCCCGTCGGGCAACCATCTGCCGGAGTTCGGCCCGTACTTCACCGCCGCCCACCAGACGCCCTGGGGGGCGGCGGTCAATCTCGACGCCCCCGGTTCCGACGAGGTCCGCGCCTATCTCGCGGGGAGCGCGGTGAGTTGGCTGCGGGACTACCGGATCGACGGGCTCCGGTTGGACGCGGTGCACGCCCTGCACGACGACCGCGCCGAGCACTTCCTGGCCGAACTGTCCGCCGCCGTGGACGCGCTCGCCGCCCAACTGCGCCGCCCGCTCTTCCTGATCGCCGAGTCCGACCGCAACGACCCGCGCACCACCGCGCCGCGGGCGACCGGCGGCCTGGGCCTGCACGGCCAGTGGAACGACGACTTCCACCACGCCCTGCACACCGCGCTGACCGGTGAGTCCCACGGCTACTACGCCGACTTCGCCCGCGCCCCGCTCGCCGCCCTTGCCAAGACCCTCACCGGCGGCTTCTTCCACGACGGCAGCCACTCCAGCTTCCGCGGCCGCCGCCACGGCGCCCCCCTGGACCTGCGGACGACGCCGCCGCACCGGCTGCTCGCCTACGCCCAGACCCACGACCAGATCGGCAACCGCGCCCACGGCGACCGGCTCACCACCACGCTCTCCCCCGGCCTGCTGGCCTGCGCCGCCGCGCTGGTGCTCGGCTCCCCGTTCACCCCGATGCTCTTCATGGGCGAGGAGTGGGGCGCCCGCACCCCCTGGCAGTACTTCACCGACCATCCGGACCCGGAGCTGGCGGAGGCCGTACGGGCCGGCCGGCGCCGCGAGTTCGCCGCCCAGGAGGGCGCCGTGCCCGGGGCCCTCCTGGGCTCCGACTGGCCGGACCCGCAGGACCCCGCCACCCGTGACCGCTGCGTCCTCGACTGGTCCGAGCCGCCGACCGAACCGCACGCCGCCCTGCTGGCCTGGTACCGCACCCTGCTCGCCCTGCGCCGCACCCACCCGGCCCTGACCGACCCCGACCCGGCCCACACCCACCTCACCCACGACGAGGACGCCCGCTGGCTCCTCCTCCGCCGCGGCCCCCTCCACCTGGCCGTCCACCTCGCCCCGCCCGGCACGACCGCGACCATCCCCCTCGCCCCTCTTCCCGCTCCTTCCCCGACCGGAACGCCGCGCTTCCGCGCCGTGACGGGGTGGCCGCACCCCCATCTCCCGGAGGGCGACGGGGTGTTGCGGCTTCCGGGCGAGTCGGTGGCGGTGGTGGAAGAGCCGCGGTCCGAGGCGTCGGCCCATGGGGCGGCACCCGGCTCCCTGGGGGCGCCCCCGGCTACCCCGCGAACTCCTCGATCAGGGAGCTGCAGAAGGCGTCCAGGTCGGCGGGCTTGCGGCTGGTGACGAGGGTGTTGGTGGCCTTGGTGCAGACCACGACCCGTTGGTCGACCCACTCGCCGCCGGCGTTGCGGATGTCGGTGCGCAGGCTGGGCCAGGAGGTGAGGGTGCGGCCGCGGACCACGTCGGCCTCGATCAGGGTCCAGGGGGCGTGACAGATGGCCGCGACCGGTTTGCCGGTCTCGAAGAAGGCGGCGACGAGGGCGACGGCGCGCCGGTCGAGGCGGAGCGCATCGGGGTTCGCGACGCCGCCGGGCAGGATCAGGCCGTCGTAGTCCGCGACGGAGGCGGCGTCCACGGTCACGTCGACGGGGAAGGTGTCGGCCCTGTCCAGGTGGTGGAACGCCTGGATCCGGCCGGGCCCGGTGGAGATCAGCGTCGGGGTTCCGCCGGCGGCGGTGACCGCCTGCCAGGGCCGGGTCAGCTCGACCTGCTCGGTGCCCTCGGGGGCCACCAGGAACGCCGCCTGCATGGGCATGGTGCCGCACTTCCCTTCGTCCCGCGGTCGGTCCCGTCGCCGGCCCGGGCCGGTGGCGAAAACGCCGGTCGGCCGGTGGGATCTCTCCCTACCGACCGACCATAACGGGATGAAAGGGGCGAGTCCCTCTCTGTCGCGGGCCGCCGCGCTATGCGCCGGAGGCCGCCGCGGCCGTCGCCGTGCCCTCCGTTCCCTCCGTTCCGTCCGTTCCGTCCGTGCCGTCGGCGCCCTCCGCGATCTCCGCGTCCACGCCCTCCAGTTCGCGCTCGCTCTCGGCGATCGCGGCCTCTTCGGCCGCGAAGTCGAGGTTGCGGCAGAGCAGGTAGTACAGGCCGCCGCCGACCAGGAGGCCGGGGATGAAGGACAGGTCCGCGCCGCCCAGCGCCTCGGTGACCGGGCCGGTGTAGAAGGACGTGGAGAAGAACGGGACCATCGCGACGAAGCCCGCCACGTAGGCGACGATGCCGCGCCAGGACCAGCGGCCGTAGATGCCGGACGGGTCGAAGATCGCGGTGACCGCGTAGTGGCCGCGCCGGACCCAGTAGAAGTCCACCAGGTTGACCGCCGTCCACGGGATCAGGAAGTAGAGCATCATCAGCACGAAGGTGTTGAAGCTCTCCAGGTAGTTCTCCGGGAGCAGCATCGCCACGGTGAAGACGATCAGGCCGATGGCCACGATGCCGGCGACCCGGATCCGGACGGTCGGCTTGACCTTCCGGAAGGCGTCGACGGCACTGGTGGTGGTGAGCATCGCACCGTACGCGTTGACGGCCATGATGCCGATCAGGGCGACCGAGGAGACGACGACGACGAAGGTGCCGAAGCCGGGCAGGATCGCGTTGCCGACCTGGCGGATGCCGCTGATCGCGTCCGGGTGCGGCAGCGCCGAGGCGAGCAGGGCGCCCAGCGACATCAGCCAGGCCGCGGAGCCGGCGGCGCCGGCGTAGGTCCACCAGATGACCTTGCGGGCGGGGACGTCGCGAGGCAGGTAGCGGGAGTAGTCCGAGACGTAGACGGCATAGCTGATCTGGTAGCCGGCCGCGGCGGAGAAGACCACCAGGAAGGACGTCCAGGAACCGTGCCCGGCGTGGCCGGCGGCCGCGGAGTGCGGGTCGAGGTGGATCAGGGCGCCGACGGTCAGCACGCCGAAGACGACGATCAGCAGGTAGGTGAGCCAGCGCTGCACCAGGTGCAGCAGGTCGTGGCCGACGACGGCGAGCACGATCGCGACGCCGATGATCAGCACGTACCAGAGGGTGGTGCCGCCGGGGAAGACGGTGCGCAGGCCCTGGGCGGCCAGGACGACGTTGAACACGTTGAAGCCGACGTAGACGAAGACCACGGCGGCGAACGGGACGATCGCGCCGCGGATGCCGAACTGGGCCCGCGACTGGATCATCTGCGGCAGCCCCATCCGGGGGCCCTGGTTGGCGTGGAAGGCCATGAAGAAGGTGCCGAAACAGGCGCCGAGGATGACGGCCGCCACGGAGAGCGGCAGGCTCAGGCCGAGGGCCGGGCCGAGGAAACCGGTGACCATCGTGGTCAGCACGAAGTTGCCGGTGAACCAGAAGGGCCCCTGGTGCCACACCTTCCCGTGCCGTTCGCGGACGGGGACGTAGTCGATGGAGCGGACCTCGATCATGCGGGAGCCTCGCCCCTCGCTCGTGTCTTCCATGGGTGCCGTGGGATCCATGGTTACTCCTCGGGCCTGGCAACGGGATATACGGGGAGGGGCCGCGGGCCACCACGGGGGAAAACGGAGGGCGGATTCCGCGGTGGTGTGAAACTAGGCCCCCCGCCGCCAGGACTCGATCGCCCGATCGTCCATTCAATAGATATGTGGTGGACACTATGTCTATGCCCCTGCGTATCTCGGATCTGCTGGCACAGCCCGGTCTCCATCTGTCGCTGACCTACGACGTCCCGCCGGAGCTGCTGTCCCGGACCATCGAGGCGGCGACCGTCTCGGACCTGCTGGTCCCGGGCAAGTGGTTGCAGGGCGGCGAGCTGCTGATGACCATCGGGCTGCTGCTGCCGATGGAGCCGGCCGCCTGCCGGGCGTACGTGCGGGACGCCGCCGAGGGCGGCGCGGCCTGTCTGGCGCTCGGGCTGGGGCAGGGGCTGCCGTACCAACAGGCGCCGGAGCCGCTGGTCACGGCGGCGCGGGAGGCGGGGCTGCCGCTGCTGACGGTGCCGGACGAGGTGCCGTTCATCGCGGTCACCAAGGCGGTCTTCGACGCCCGGGCCGCCGAGCAGCGGGAGGTGCTGCACCGGGCGTTCGCCGCCCAACGGCGGCTGACCGCCGCCGCGGCGACCAGCGACGGGCTCCAGCCGATGCTGGCGGAGTGGACGGCGGCCACCGGGGTCGGCGCCACGGTCCTCGACCCCCTGGGGCGGCAGTTGGCGTCCGCCGAACCGGAGCCGCTCGCACCCCTGGAGCAGGCGCACGACCTGATCGAGCGGGTCGCCGCGCGGGGGCTGCGGGGCAGCGCGAGCAGTACCGCCGGCGGGCGGCAGTTGGAGGTGCAGCCGCTGGGCGCCCGCCGGCTGCGCGGTCTGCTGCTGCTCACCGGGCGGCCCGACGACGCCGCGCGGTCCGTCGTGCCCGGACTGATCTCGCTGCTCTCGCTGGAGTTGGAGCGGCGCCATCTGCGCGACGAGCCGGAGCGCCGGCGACGGTCGGCGCTGCTCTCGGAGCTGCTGGCGGGCGAGGACCTGGCGGCCGAGCGGGCCCGGGACATGCTGGCGTCGGTGGGGCTGTCCGCGGAGCGGGTGCGGGCGGTGGTGGTGGAGGCCGCGCCGGCGACGGGCCCGCGGGGGCCGGGCGGTGCGCCCTCGGCGGCCGGGCTGTCGGAGGCCGCGGCGCAGGAGATGGCGGCGGATCTGGCGCTGGCGATGCCGGGCGGGCTGGTGCGGGTGACCGGTGGGCCGGGTTCCGCGCCGGTGCCGGTGATCGAGGCGGTGGTCGGCGAGGAGTTGGACATCCACGCGGTGCTCGGCCGGTTCGCGCCGCGCTGCCCGGCGGGCATCGGCCCGGCCACCGCGCCGGAGACGGTGCGGGTCTCGCTGCGGCAGGCGACCGGGCTGCTGGCCGTCAGCCGGACCGCAGGGGCGCCCGCGGAGGCCCGGCAGAGCGAGGCCGCCCGGCTGCTGCTGGAGCTCGGCGACCGGCGCACCCTGCACGGCTACGCCGACAGCGTGCTCGGCCCGTTGGACCTGTCCGACAACGGCGAGGAGTTGATCGCCACCCTCGCCGCCTGGTTGGAGACCGGCGGCGCCTGGGACGCCACCAGTCGCCGGCTCGGCGTCCACCGGCACACCGTGCGCAACCGCCTGGACAAGGCGATGGACCTCACCGGGCGCCGCCTCGACGACCCCGACGACCGCTTCGACCTGTGGCTGGCCACCCGCATCCGGCGCGGCGGCGCCCCCTCCCCCGGCCCGCGATGACCGCCGTCGACGGCCCGGGGAGCCCCCTCCCACCGGCCGTCCCGTAGGGGGCTCCCCCACGGCACACCCCCTGGATCCCAGGAGGCGCTTCACTTCTCTCCACGTCACCGTCTTTACTGCTGAGGTGACCTACGAGATCCGCACCTTCGCCCCAGGCGCCGACCACGCCACCGCCGCGCCGGCCCCCGCGTCCCGCGAGGGCCGCTTGGTGGCCGTCAGCGATCTGCACGTCCGGTACGACGAGAACCGCGAGATCGTCGAGCGACTGCGCCCGCAGTCCGACGACGACTGGCTGCTGGTCGCCGGGGACGTCGGGGAGTACGTCGAGGACATCCACTGGGCCCTCTCCCTGCTGAGCAGCCGGTTCGCCAAGGTCGTGTGGGTGCCCGGCAACCACGAGCTGTGGACCCCGACCAAGGATCCGGTCCAGCTGCGCGGCGTGGCCCGTTACGAGCATCTGGTGGAGATCTGCCGGGAGTTGGGGGTGCTCACCCCCGAGGACCCCTTCCCCGTCTGGGAGGGCACCGGCGGCCCGGTCGCCATCGCGCCGCTCTTCGTGCTCTACGACTACTCCTTCCGCATGCCGGGCGCGCGCTCCAAGGAGGAGGCGCTCCAGATCGCGGAGAAGGCCGGGATCGTCTGCACCGACGAGTACTTCCTCCACCCCGACCCGTACCCGTCCCGCGAGGCGTGGTGCCGGGCCCGGGTCGAGGAGACCGAGGCCCGGCTCGCCGCGCTCCCGGAGGACCTGCCGACGATCCTGATCAACCACTGGCCGCTGGTCCGCGAGCCCACCCGTCCCCTGTGGTACCCGGAGTTCGCCCTGTGGTGCGGCACGGAGGCCACCGCCGACTGGCCGCGCCGCTTCCGGGCCGCCACCGTGGTCTACGGCCACCTGCACATCCCCCGGCTGATCATGTGGGACGGAGTGCCGCACCAGGAGGTGTCGCTCGGTTACCCTCGCGAATGGCGGCGCCGCGCCGGCTCCCCCGGCCGCCCGGTCCAGATCCTGCCCGTCGCGACGACCGGAGTCCCCGCGTGATCGAGAAACTGCTCCCCACCCCCATATCGACCGCCGAGTCCTTCACCGACGACCCGGTCGAGGAGATGTTCCCGGAGGAGTTCGCGCTGGTGGCCGGGGCGGTGGACAAGCGGCAGCGGGAGTTCGGCACGGTCCGCAACTGCGCCCGCCGGGCCCTGGCCACGTTCGGCATCGCCCCGGCACCGGTGCTGCCCGGGCCGGGCCGGGCCCCGCGCTGGCCGGACGGCATCGTCGGCACCATGACCCACTGCGCCGGCTACCGCGGCGCCGCGGTGGCCCGGGCGACGGACCTGCGCTCCCTGGGCGTGGACGCCGAACCGCACGCCCCTCTGGACGACCCCGGCGTCCTGTCCCTGGTGACGCTCCCCGAGGAGCGCGCCCAGCTCGCCCAACTCGCCGCGCACCAGCCGGAGATCTGCTGGGAGCGCCTGATCTTCAGCGCCAAGGAGAGCGTCTACAAAGCCTGGTACCCGCTCACCGGCCGCTGGCTCGGCTTCGAGGAGGCCCGCCTCACCCTCGACCCGACCGACGCCACCTTCACCGCCCAACTCCTCGTCCCCGGACCCGTGGTGGACGGCCACCGCCTCGACACCTTCAACGGTCGCTGGCTGATCGGCTCGGGCCTGGTCATGACGGCGGTGACGGTCACGCCGGAGCGTCGGTAGCGGGCCGGCCCTCGCCGCCGCCCCGTCAACCACGCAACTTCCCGCCATCACCACCGTGTTGGCCGCTGGGTGAGCCAACGGCTCGTCACTAAAGTCCCTTTCGGACGGGTCAAGGGCGGTGCCGGCCGCTCCGCGGTGCGGGGCGGCCGGGCGGGTGCGGGGAGGCGTGTGCATGAAGCCGGGGAAGACGCTGTGGCGCTGGCGGAGGAATCCGCTCAGGCGGCCGTCGGACGTCCTGGAGGCGGCCGCCCTGCTCGTCGCCTCGGCACTGGTGGTCGTCGGCGGACCCGCGGTGGGGGTCGGCTCGGGGCTGGCGGCGCAGGACGCCTTCCGGCAGCAGCGCCGGGAGCGTTACCCCGCCACCGCCTTCCTCGTGGACGACGCGCCCGAACGGTCGCCGGGCGCCTTCGCCGGCAACGGGGGCGACAACACCGTGCGCGCCGCCATCCGTTGGCACGACGCGCAGCGCTCCACCCACCGGGGCACCACCCAGGTCGAGGCGGGGCGCAAGGCGGGCTCGGGGATCACGGTGTGGCTGGACGGCACCGGGCGGCTCGCCCATGAGCCGCTCGACCCGGCCGGTGGCGCCGTCGCGGCCACAATGGTCGGCGCGTTGGCGGCGGTCGCCTGGTGCGCCGCGGTGGCCGGCGCCGTCTGGGGCCTCCGGGCATGGCTACGACGCCGGCGCGCCGTCCAGTGGGAACGAGCCTGGGCGAAGGACGGCCCGCGTTGGGGCGACGGGCGGTGGTGAGGGGCACCGGCGGGGAGCGTCAGCGCGGCGAGCGGGGCCCGATCGGCGCCGGGCTCCTGGGCGTGCGGCGGACGCTCCGGATCCGGCGTTGCGCCTCGCCGCCGAGCACCGCGCCCGCCGACATGTGGCCGACCCCTCGGGGTCGCCGGACCCTACGGGTTCTCAGGGTCCTTGGGGTACTCGGGGCTCTCGGGACCGGTGGGGCTGAGACCCCGGGCGGCCTCCGGGGAGGCTACGGCGTGCAGCAACGTCCGCCAGGCGCGGGCGAGTTGTGCCGCGTCCGTGGTGCCGGTGTGGGCGCAGGCCGCCTGGAGGGCGGCGGTCTCCGCCGCGGCGACGAGGCCGACCGCCAGCGCGGTCACCGTTGCCGGGTCCGCCTCCGCCCGCAGCGCACCGTCCTCGTCGGCCCGGGTGCTCGCCGCGTGCAACTCCGGCAGCCACGTCCCGTACCAGCCGTCCCGGCCCCCGTCCTCGCCGCCCAACCGGCTCGCCGCGCGCACGAGGTCGTCCTCGCCGAGCAGCCGCACCAGGAGGTGGGTGAGGTCGATGACCGCCTGGAGCGGGCCGGCCGCACGCTCGACGCCGAGCGCCACGGCCTCGCGGGTGGCCTGGTGGCCCAGTTCGCGGACGGCGTCGGCCAGTTCGCGCTTCGAGGCGAAGTGGAAGGTGATCGACCCCATCGTCACCCCCGCCGCGTGTGCGATGTGGGTGAGGGTGGTGGCGGCATAGCCCCGGCGGGCGAACTCCGCCGCGCCCGCCTCCAGGACGCGTCGCCGCGTCCGTGCGGCTCGTTGCTGGGTCACCGCGTGCCTTTCTTGCTCGGCTGCCGGCCCGCCGGTGCCGGGGCGCCGCGAGCGGCGCACGGAGCGGTGTGCGGGGCGCGACCCCGACGCTCCGGACGCCGCTCGACCGCCGGGTCGGTGCAGGCGCGTACGTTCGGTGGTGCCGTTCTTCGGGTCCCCCGGCCTGGCCGCGGGGAGTTCGGTCGGTTCGGCGGTCGGCCTCAGGGCGTGGCCGGGCCCGCCGCGGGTTCCGGCTCGGACCGCGGTACCGGCGTCCGCCACTCCGGGTGCCCGGCACGGCCCGTCACCGTCGCCCGGAAGGCCGTCGCGATCGCGTCGAACACCGGGCGCTCCGCCGCGAACGGCCGGCCGTCCAGCGAGGCGACCGGCAGCAACTCGCCGGCGGTGCCGGTCAGGAAGACCTCCTGCGCCGCGTGCACCTCCGCGACCTCCACCGGTCCCTCCGTCACCTCCAGCCCCAGGTCGCGGGCGAGGGTCAGCACGGAGTCGCGGGTGATGCCGGCGAGCAGGTTGTCGGTGAGCCACGGGGTGCTCAGCCGGCCCCCGGTGACGAGGAAGACGTTGGCGGTGGTGGCCTCCGCCACCCGGCCGGTGTCGCAGTCGAGTTGGAGCGCGTCGTCGAAGCCGGCGGCCTGCGCCGCGGTCTTGGCCAGCGCCGAGGTGACGTAGGTGCCGACGGCCTTGGCGCGCCGCGGGAAGGACTGCGGCGAGGGGCGGCGCCACGGCGAGACGGTCAGCCGGACGCCCGGTATGGCGGGCGGCTCGGGCGGCGGCGTGGTCACCGGCCAGACCTCCACGCCCAGGGTGAACGGCACGGTGGTCAGGCCGATGCTCACCACCGGGTCGGCGGCGAAGAGCCCGGGACGTACATAGCCGTCGGCGCAGCCGCTGTCGGCCGTGGCGCGCAGCGTCGACCGGCGTAACCGGGGCAGGTCGTACGCGTGGCGGATGCCCAACAGCCGGGCCGAGTCGAGCATCCGCTCCAGGTGGTCGTCGAGGCGGAAGATCGCGGGCCCCTCCGGCGTGGCGTAGCAGCGGATGCCCTCGAAGACGGCGGTGCCGTGCTGGACGCTGCTGCTGCCGAAGGGGATGCCGCGCCCGGGGTCGATGCTCGGGACTCCGGGGCCGTCCCAGTGGGTGTGGACCGAGGTGGCCAGGTTCATCTCGGGTGCTCGCCTCCTTTCACAAGGACCGCGCGTACGGCGCGGGTGGTGTCGTCGGTGGTCGTCGCCCGCGGTCACGGGGATGTTCGGAACGGCACGCACCGCATGCGTGGTACGGCACGCGCTCGGGCACAGCGGAACCCAACGGCAGTGCGGCGGCGGGGGATTTGGGTGCCCGCCGCTCACACGCCTCCCTTCAGGCACGCGCAGAACAAAAGATAGGGCTCTTTATGTGGGTTGGGTAGGGCGCGTTGACGGACGCTCATTTCCTCTTGGCAGACCCGCGATCCGGCCACCGGACGCACACTCGCGTGCCCCGACGCCCCCGCCGGTGTCTCCAAAGTCCGGGCCCGGCCACGGCGTTGCACGCATACGGCCGCGCCCTCCCCGGGGGGCCTACGTGAACCCTGTCGCCCATACCGGAATCGGCGGCGTCATGCCATCCCCCCGCGTGTGGACAGTCACTGGTGCGCGTCTCAGAATCGCGGTGTGCCACTGTGGCGTACTCGTATCCCGCCGATCCGGTCAATATCCGCTATACGGAACGTGACTGGCCGATCGTCACGAGGCGATTCCGGCCACCTTTCCGCGCTCGACGTCGAGCTCGATCGCGGCCGCCGCCTCCGGCGCGGCCAGCGCCGGCAGCAGACAACGCCACATCTCCACCACGCGGTCGGGCAGATCGCGGTGGCCGCTCGCCATCTGGGCGTGCATCTGCGCGCCCGTGCAGGCGTTGACTATCAGGCGGGCGGTGGCCGCCGTGTCGCAGCCGGGGAGGAGTTCGCCGCGCTCCCGGGCCCGGCCCAGCTCCCGCTCGAAGATCCCCGCCCACTGCTGGTGGGAGTTCTGCTCAGAGCCGATAAACTCCTCCTGCTCCATGACAAGTCGGGCACCGGCCAGCAACACCGGGTCCTCCAGGAGCTGATGGGCCCAGGTCAGGGTGATGTCGACGACGCGTTGGAGGCCGGCAGAGGGGCGCGCAGGCAGCACCCGGTCCGGCTGACCCACGACGATCTCGCGGGCCAGCGCCGCCTTGTTCTTGAAATGGAAGTACATCGCCCCCATCGTCAGGCCCGCGCGGTCGGTGATCTTGGTGACACTCGCACCCGCATAACCCTGCTCGGCGAAGACCTCAGCCGCCGCCCGCACTATGGCGGCCCGGGTCCGGAGGGCACGGTCCTGTCGCTGTCGTGGCATGGTGTTTTCCGGTCCGCTCTCGACAGAATAAATAACGTTCTCTATGTTACGGCAGGTGGCTGGTTCAACTCCATCCCCAGTCACACCAGTTGCCGCACACGACGATCACCAGCGTGAGGAGAAGTCGTATGCCCGCCCCCCTAGCCGCCGTCCCGGCGGTCCCCGGGTCGGCCCCGGTACCGGGCCGCCTGGTCCGCAAGCACCTCGACGACGAGGTCCTGATCACCGACTGGCGCCCGGTCTCCGGCACCACTCACCGCGTCACCGCGCACTGGCCGCAGCGGCACGACTTCTACGCCTCGCACGTCGACCGCTACAGCCCCCTGCTGCTGATCGAGACCATCCGTCAGGCGCTCGCCCTGCTCTCCAACGCGGCCTACGAGGTGCCGCTGGAGTACCGGTTGGGCTGGGACTACTGCTCGTGCACCATCACCCCGGCGATGCTCGGCATCCGGCCGGAGGACAGCGGGGCCGCCGTCGAGCTGACCATCACGCACACCCTGCCCACCACCCGCCGCAGGTCCGGTCCGGTGCGCCTGGAGGCGGAGATCAGCGCGGTCCGCGAGGGGGAGCTGTTAGGCACCGCACACCTGCGTTACACCTGCCACCCGCCCGCCCTCTACGACCGGTTGCGCGGTCGGCACGCCGATGCCAAGACCGCCACCTCGCTCGCCCCGCCGCCCGGCACACCGGTGCCGCCCGGACAGGTGGGCCGCACCGCCGAACGCGACGTGGTGCTCTGCCCGACGGGCCAGCCGCGGCGCTGGCAACTACGGGTGGACACCGGGCACTCCGTACTCTTCGACCACGCCCACGACCACCTGCCCGGCATGGTGCTGCTGGAGGCCGCCAGCCAGGCCGTGCAGTACCTCGCGGGGCCCGAGCGCACCAATCCGGTGACGCTGCGCACGCACTTCACGCGCTACACCGAACTGGATGCGCCCTGCTGGATCGAGGCGACGCCGCTGGAGCGGCCGGAGCCCGGCCTCGTCAGCAGCGACATCACCGGCACGCAGAACGGCCAAGTCACCTTCACCACGCACATGGTGGCCCGGCTCTGAGGGGGCCGAGCGCCCGGAAACGGGGTGAGGGGGCCACCATCGGCAGCCCCCTCACCCGTATATGACGGTGCGTCATCTCGCGCGGTGTCGCCCCTCGGGCGAGCCCCGCTACGCGCCGCGGTCGCAACCGCCCGGTGGTCAGGGCGTCATGCGCCCCGTGCCCGCCCGCTGGCCGGCCCGCCACACGGCCGACACCAGGGGCACACCCGGCCGGTAGGCGAGGTGCACGTGCGACGGGGCGTCCAGCACGACGAGGTCGGCGCGGGCGCCGGGCGCGAGGCGGCCGACGTCGGTGCGGCGCAGCGCGCGGGCCCCGCCGGCAGTGGCCGACCAGAGGGCGTCGTCGGGCGTCATGCCCATCTCGCGCACGGCGATGGCGATGCAGAACGCCATGGAACTGGTGAAGGACGAGCCGGGGTTGCAGTCGGTGGACAGCGCCACGGTGGCGCCCGCGTCCAGCAGGCGACGGGCGTCGGGGTAGGGCGCGCGGGTGGAGAACTCGCAGCCCGGCAGCAGGGTGGCGACGGTGTCGCTGTGCGCGAGGGCGTCGACGTCGGCGTCGGTGAGGTGCGTGCAGTGGTCGGCGGAGGCCGCCGCGAACTCGACGGCGAGTTGCACGCCGGGGCCGTGGGAGAGCTGGTTGGCGTGCACCCGGGGCAGCAGGCCGGCGTCCCGGCCGGCGGCGAGGATCGCCCGGGCCTGGTCGCCGTCGAAGGCGCCCTTCTCGCAGAAGACGTCGATCCAACGGGCGTGCGGGGCGCAGGCGTCGAGCATCGGCCCGGTGACCAGGTCGACGTAGCCCGCCGGGTCGTCGGCATATTCGGGCGCGACGATGTGCGCGCCCAGGAACGTGACCTCGTCGGTGTACTGGCCGGCGATCCGCAGGGCGCGGGCCTCCTGGTCGGGAGTGAGGCCGTAGCCGGACTTGGCCTCCAGGGTGGTGGTGCCCTGGCGGAGCGCCTCGGTCACGTGGCGCGCGAGGTTGGCGCCCAACTCCTCGTCGCTGGCCGCGCGGGTGGCGGCGACGGTGGTGCGGATGCCGCCGGCGGTGTACGAGCGGCCGGACATCCGGGCGTTGAACTCCTCGGTGCGGTCGCCGGCGAAGACCAGGTGGTTGTGGGAGTCGACGAAGCCGGGGACGACGGCCCGGCCGCCGGCGTCGTAGACGTGGTCGGCGGCCGGCGCGTGGCGGGCGGGCCCCACCCAGGCGATCTTCGCGCCCTCCATGAGGAGGGCGGCGTCGCGGAGTTGACCCAAGGGGCCGGCGCCGAGGGCGAGGTCGTTCGTCACGAGGTTGCCGATGTGGGTGACGAGGGTGGTCGTGGTGGGGTGCGCTGGTGCCATGCCACCATGTAGCCGCAGGTCGGGGCGGTCGGACTACCGGGCGTGGCGGCGTACTGTCTGGCATCCGAGACGTACCGTCGCGGCGCCTGTGCCGAGCCGGTCGCACTCCTTACGCTCGTCCCATGTCCACTGTGCCCGCCGCCGACCAGGTTCTTTCTATTTTGCGGTACCTTGCCCGCCAGGCCGGGCCGGTACCGGCCGCCGCGATCAGTCGCGACATCGGGCTGCCCCGGTCCACCACGTACCACCTGCTCGACACCCTCGCCCGGCAGGACTTCGTGGTCCACCTGCCGGAGGAGCGGCGCTACGGGCTGGGCGTCAGCGCCTTCGAGCTCGCCTCGGGCTACAGCCGGCAGGCCCCCTTCGAGCGGCTGGCGCGACTGCCGCTGGCCCAACTCGTCGACCGCACCGGGTACAACGCGCACCTCGCGGTGTTGCACGGCCGCGAGGTGCTCTACGTCATCGAGGAGCGCGCGCCGGGCCGGGCGCCGCTGGTCAGCGACGTCGGGGTCCGGCTGCCGGCCCAACTCACCGCCAGCGGGCGGGCGGTGCTGGCGCGGCTGTCCCGGGCGCAGGTGCGCGCGCTCTTCCCCGACCCCTCGGCGTTCGTCACCCGCAACGAGACCGGGCCGGGCTCGCTGTCCGCGCTGCACGAGCTGCTGGTCGAGGTGCGGCGGCGCGGCCATGCGACGGAGGAGGGCGAGGTGACCCACGGCTTCTCGTCGCTCGCCGCCGCCGTCCTCGACCACCGCGCCCATCCGATCGCGGGCGTGGCGGTGACGTTCCCCACCGTGGACGTCGGCGCGGAGGAGCGGCACCGGCTCGCCGGGCAAGTGGCGTGGACGGCGCGCGAGTTGACCCGTCGGGTGGGCGGGGTCGTCGATCCGGGCGCGGCGGCCGGCGGGCCGCCCGAGGCCGGTCGCCGGCAGGTCGGCGACCGGCGTCCCTGAGCTCCGTCGCGGCGGGGAGGAGAGCCACCGCGACGGAACCGGTCGGCTAGCGCAGCGCGCCGACCACCGCCTCGGCCACGGCCAGCGCCTCGCCGCGCGCCACGTACTGGACGGACGCCTCGATCTCGGGCGCCAACCAGCGGTCCGGGCCCGGCCCTTGGACGGTCTTGCGCAGGCCGTCGCGCACGGCCGCGGTGGCCGGGGCCGGCGTCAGCGGCGCGCGCAGGTCGAGTGCGCGGGCGGCGGTGTAGAGCTCGATGGCGAGGACCCGGGTGAGCCCGTCCACGGCGCGGCGCAGCTTGCGCGCGGCGGCCCAGCCCATCGAGACGTGGTCCTCCTGCATGGCGCTGGAGGGGATGGAGTCGACGGAGGCGGGCGCGGCCAGCCGCTTGAGCTCGGAGACGATCGCCGCCTGGGTGTACTGCGCGATCATGTGGCCGGAGTCCACGCCGGGGTCGTCGGCGAGGAACGGGTTCAGGCCGTGGTTGCGGGCCGCGTCCAGGAAGCGGTCGGTGCGCCGCTCGGAGATCGAGGCCACATCGGCGACGGAGACCGCGAGGAAGTCCAACACGCAGGCGACCGGCGCCCCGTGGAAGTTGCCGTTGGACTCCACCCGGCCGTCCGGCGTGACCACGGGGTTGTCGACGGCCGCCGCCAGCTCGCGGCCCGCGACCGTCTCGGCGTGGCCCAGCGTGTCCCGCGCCGCGCCGTGCACCTGGGGCGAGCAACGCAGCGAATAGGCGTCCTGCACGCGGGGGCAGTCGGGGCCGCGGTGGCTGGCGACGATCCCCGAATCCTTCATCAGCGCACGCAGGTTGGCGGCGCTGTCGGCCTGGCCCGGGTGCGGGCGCAGGGCCTGGAGGTCGGCGGCGAAGACCGCGTCGGTGCCGAGCTGGCCCTCGACGCTCATGGCGGCCGCGAGGTCGGCGGTGCGCAGCAGCTTCCGCAGGTCGTGGGCGGCCAGGACGAGCATGCCGAGCATGCCGTCGGTGCCGTTGATGAGGGCCAGGCCCTCCTTCTCCTGGAGCACGACGGGGGTGATGCCGGCCTCGGCCAGCGCCTCGGCGGCCGGCTTGCGCTCGCCCTTGGCGTCCCGCACCTCGCCCTCGCCCATGACGGCCAGCGCGCAGTGCGCCAGCGGTGCGAGGTCGCCGGAACAACCGAGCGAGCCGTACTCGTGAACAACGGGGGTGATACCGGCGTTGAGCAGCGCGGCATAGGTCTGCGCGGTCTCGGTGCGGACGCCGGTGCGACCGGTGGCGAGGGTGGAGAGCCGGAGCAGGAGGAGCGCGCGGACGACCTCGCGCTCCACCTCCTCGCCCGAGCCGGCGGCGTGCGAGCGGACCAGGCTGCGCTGGAGCTGGGCACGCAGGGCGTGCGGGATGTGGCGGGTGGCGAGGGCGCCGAATCCGGTGGAGACGCCGTAGTGCGGGACCACATCGTCGGCGAGGCCCTCGATGACCTCGCGGCTGCGCGCGATCTCCTTCAGGGCGTCCTGGGAGAGCTCCACCGCGGCGTCGTGGCGGGCGACGGAGACGACGTCTTCGGCAGTCAGCGGGCCGATGTCAACAACAGTCATGAGCCCATGAAGCCGCATGTCAGAGCGGGTGTACGAGAGCCCTGGAACGACATGTGTCCGGGATCCCAGACAGGTCGTCCCGTCTGGGATCCCGGACACAGGCAGTGGCGCGGGGCTATCCCCGGCCGGCCGGGACCGTCTCCGCGACCGCCTCCGGCGCCTGCGCGCCCGGCGGTTCGGCGACGGCCAGCCGTGGCCGCACCCACAGCGCGTACACCCCGCCGAGCAGAGCGAGCCAGGCCGCGCCGACGACGAGGGCGATGCGGGTGTCACCGGAGAAGGCGAGCAGGACCATCACGCCGACCATGAAGACGGTGGCGGCGATCTGGGCCCCCGGCCACAACGGCACCGGGTAGCGCAGCGCGGCGACCTCCTCGGACGACATCTTCCGGCGCGCGCCGAGCTGGCTGAGCAGGATCATCAGCCACACCCAGACGGTGGCGAAGGTCGCTATCGAGGCGATGACCAGGAAGATCTTCTCGGGCATGAGGTAGTTCAGCACCACCCCGACCAGCAGGGCCACGATCATGATCACGACGGTCAGCCACGGCACGCCGTTGCGGGAGAGCCGTCGCATGGCGGCGGGTGCCTGGCCGCGCTGGGCCATGCCGTACATCATCCGGCCGGCGGCGAAGATGTCGCTGTTGATCGCGGACAGCGCGGCGACGATGACCACGACGTTGAGCAGGGTCGCCGCGGACTTGATGCCCAGGCTCGCGAAGATCTGCACGAACGGGCTGCCGGAAGTGCCGACCTCCTGCCAGGGGTTGAGCGACATCAGCACGGCGAGGGTGAGGACGTAGAAGAGCACCACCCGGATCGGAATGGAGTTCACGGCGCTCGGGATCGTCTTCTCCGGGTTCTCCGCCTCGCCGGCGGTGACGCCGATGACCTCGGTACCGCCGAAGGCGAACATCACCACGGCGAAGGAGAGGATGAAGCCGTGGACGCCGTGCGGGAAGAAGCCGCCGTTGCTCCAGAGGTTGGCGACGCTGACGTGGTGCCCACCACCGTGGCTGAGCCCGAAGAACAGGATCGCGGCACCACCGATGATCATCGCCACGATGGCGACGATCTTCACCAGGGAGAGCCAGAACTCAAGCTCGCCGAACGCCTTCACGCTGAAGAGGTTGATCGCGCCGATGATGAGGATGGCGGCCAACAGCCATGTCCAGCGCGGCACATCGGGGAACCAGAAGCCCATGTAGACGCCGAGGGCGGTGATGTCCGCGAGGCAGACGATGACCATCTCGAAGGCATAGGTCCAGCCGGTGGTGAAGCCCGCGAGCGGGCCGAGGTGTCTGGTCGCGTACTCGCCGAACGAGCCGGCGCTCGGCGACCGGACGGCCATCTCGCCGAGCGAGCGCAGGACCAGGAAGACGGCCGCGCCCCCGATCAGATAGGCGAGGAGTACGGCCGGTCCGGCCGCCCTGATGGATTCTGACGAACCGTAGAAGAGACCGGTGCCGATCGCGGAGCCCAATGCGATGAAGCGGATGTGCCGCGGACGGAGCCCTCTGCTCAGCGTCGCCTTTTCAGTTGCCAACTGCGTCCTCCCTTGGGACCAGTGGTGGTGGGGTGCCGGGGTGTTCACGGAGATGCCGGCGAGCCGGGTGATGGAACGAGGACCCCGGAATGGGGGTTGCCGTGCACCGCGAAAGCACCCTGTATATTCCTGTATAGACAGGCATTGTCAAGAGGTGAACCGGTGAATGAACGGAGATCGACGTCGAGCACGTCCCCCGCAGTCGGTCGCGCCCTGGACATCCTGGTGCACCTCGCGGGCCGCTCCGGACCGGTGAAGACCGCAGCCCTCGCCCGTGACCTCGGCATCCCCCGCTCGTCGGCGTACCACATCCTCACGGTCCTGGCCGAGCGCGGCTTCGTCACCTACCTCCCGAAGGAGCAGGCGTACGGCCTGGGCGTCGCCGCCTTCGAGATCGGCTCCGCCTATCTGCGGCACGAACCCCTGGAGCGGCTGGCGCGACCCATCCTGCGCGGCCTCGCCGGAAACCTCGGCCAGACCGTACACCTCGGCATCCTGCACGGCGCCGAGTCGGTCTACCTCCTCAAGGAGCGCCCGCGCAGCGGACGGTCCGGCGACGTCGAGGCCGCTCTGGTGACCGACATCGGCGTCCGACTGCCGGCACATCTCACCGCCAACGGGCGCGCCATCCTCGCACACTCCACCGAGGCGCAGGTACGGGCCCTCTTCCCCAGGCCCGGCGACCTCATCACGCGCACCGGCAGAGGCCCGCGGTCCCTGGCCGAGCTGCTGGCCCTGCTCGCCCGGGACCGGGAGCGCGGCTGGTCCGAGGAGTCCGAGCTGGTCTCCAAGGGCTTCCGCTCCCTGGGCGTCGCCGCCTTCGACCACCACGGGCGGCCGGTCGCCGCGCTCAGCAGCACCTGGCACACCCACCGCAGCACACACGAGCCGGACGCCGTGCGGAACGCCCTGTGGGACGGCGCGGCCCGGCTGACCTCGGCCGTCTCCGGCCACCCGCCGGTCACCCCGGCCACCGGTCAGCCCGGCGGGTTCCCCGCCTCGAAGGCGCCCTCCAGGCGGTAGCGCGACCCAGGGTGCAGCAGCCGCGCCACGCTCACCGGCGCGCCCCGCGACCACGTCCGGCGGTGGATCAACAGGCACGGCTCCGCGCCGTCGACGCCCAGCAGCGCGGACTCCTCCGGCGACGGCAGGACCGCCTCCACGATGTGCTCGCCCCGGTCCAGGGGCGCGACCTCGGAGAGGAAGGTGAACGGGGTGCGCACGGTGAAGTCCTGCGCCAAATACCCAGGTGCGAAGGCCGGGTTGACGTAGCGGTCCTCTATCTGGATCACCGCGCCGTTCTCGCTGTGCACGATGCGGGAGCGGAAGACCGGCCGCCCCTCGACGACCCCGATCTCCGCGGCCGTCTTGGCCCCGGCCGGCTCCTCCCCCAGCGCCAGCACCCGGGCCTCGTAGCGGTGGCCGCGCCGCCGCACCTCCTCGGCGATGTTGTGCACCTCGACCAGGCACGAACTGCCCTTGGCCACCGCCACGAAACTGCCCACGCCCATCACGCGGCGGATCAGCCCCTCCGCCGCCAGCTCGCGCAGCGCGCGGTTGACCGTCATCCGGGACAGCCCCAACGACGCCACGAACTGGCTCTCCGACGGCAGCGCGTCGCCCTCCCGCCACCGGCCGCCGGCGATCTGCTCGGACACCAGGTCCTTCACCCGCCGATACGCCGGCACGGCACCGGAGGCGCGCTCCTGGAAGAGCCGTGCGAGATCCGTGATCTCCGTGGTCAAGACGTCCCCCCTCCCACCGGCTCGGACCGGTGCTGCGGTTGCGCCCTGGCGATTCTATGTGAGTGCCAAGTCCGTTCTCGGATCCGAGAATCCGCAACTCGGCTGCTGGCACCGGCGGTTCCGACCGCCTGTCATGGGACGCACGCCGCACCGCCGGCCCTCACCGGCGGGACGCCGTGCGCCGGGCCGCCGCCCGGCGCACGGCGCGGCATCCACCCACCCCCTCCAGGAGGCACCATGACCAGCGTCTCTCCGCAGGCCCGAACCGTTCGGGCCCCCCGCGGCACCGAGTTGACCTGCCGCGGCTGGCAGCAGGAAGGGGCCCTGCGGATGCTCATGAACAACCTCGACCCCGAGGTCGCCGAGCACCCGGAGGAACTGGTCGTCTACGGCGGCACCGGCAAGGCCGCCCGCAACTGGCCCGCCTTCGACGCCATCGTCCGCACCCTGCGGACGCTGGAGGACGACGAGACGCTGCTGGTGCAGTCCGGCAAGCCGGTCGGCGTGATGCGGACCAACGAGTGGGCCCCGCGGGTGCTGATCGCCAACTCCAACCTGGTGGGTGACTGGGCCAGTTGGGAGGAGTTCCGCTCCCTGGAGGCCCGCGGCCTGATCATGTACGGCCAGATGACGGCCGGTTCGTGGATCTACATCGGCAGCCAGGGCATCCTCCAGGGCACCTACGAGACCTTCGGCGCGGTGGCCCGCAAGAAGTTCGGCGGCAGCCTGGCCGGGACCATCACCCTCACCGCCGGCCTCGGCGGCATGGGCGGCGCCCAGCCGCTCGCCGTCACCATGAACGACGGCGTCGCGCTCTGCGTCGACTGCGACCCGACCCGCATCGAGCGCCGGATCGCCCACCGCTACCTCGACGTCGCCGCCGACGACCTCGACCACGCGCTGCAACTCGCCGTCGAGGCCCGCGACGCGCGCCGCCCGCTGTCCATCGGCGTGACCGGCAACGCCGCCGAGGTCTTCCCCGAACTGCTGCGCCGCGGCGCGCCGATCGACATCGTCACCGACCAGACCTCGGCCCACGACCCGCTCGCCTACCTCCCGGTCGGCGTCTCCGTCGAGGAGTGGCACGAGCTGGCCGCCAAGGACCCGGAGGGCTTCACCGAGCGGTCCCGCGCCGCCATGGCCCAGCACGTCGAGGCCATGGTCGGCTTCCTGGACGCCGGCGCCGAGGTCTTCGACTACGGCAACTCCATCCGCGACGAGGCCCGCAAGGCCGGTTACGGGCGGGCCTTCGACTTCCCCGGCTTCGTCCCGGCGCACATCCGGCCGCTGTTCGAGGAGGGCCTCGGCCCGTTCCGCTGGGCGGCGCTGTCCGGTGACCCGAAGGACATCGAGGCCACCGACAGGGCGATCATGGAGCTGTTCCCGGAGAACGAGCACCTGCACCGCTGGCTGAAGATGGCCGGCGAGCGCGTGGAGTTCGAGGGGCTGCCCGCGCGCATCTGCTGGCTCGGCTACGGCGAACGGCACCGCGCCGGCCTGAGGTTCAACGAGATGGTCGCCAACGGCGAACTCTCCGCCCCGGTCGCCATCGGCCGCGACCACCTCGACTCCGGCTCCGTCGCCTCCCCCTACCGCGAGACCGAGGCGATGAAGGACGGCTCCGACGCCATCGCCGACTGGCCGCTGCTCAACGCCCTGGTCAACACCTCCTCCGGTGCCTCCTGGGTCTCCCTGCACCACGGCGGCGGCGTCGGCATGGGCCGCTCGATCCACGCCGGCCAGGTGTGCATCGCCGACGGCACCGAACTCGCCGCCCAGAAGCTGGCGCGGGTGCTGACCAACGACCCCGGCATGGGCGTCATCCGGCACGTCGACGCCGGCTACGAGCACGCCGCCGACGTGGCCCGCGAGCGCGGCGTGCGGGTGCCGATGAACGAGTCCGAGTGAACGCGGTCGAGCGATGAACCGAACCGACCGCAACCGAGGGAAGGGCACGCAGCGATGACGGTTCCCGTGGACGCACCGTCCGCGCCGTGGACGGGCCGGGACGACGGACCCGGCGAGGACACCCTGCGCTGGCACCACGCCGTCGCCCGCGACGCCGAACGGGCCGACTGGGACGCCGCGTTCGTCGGCTTCCGCAGCGACGAGGGCGTGCGGCGCAACCAGGGACGGCAGGGCGCGGCCGGCGGCCCGGCGGCCCTGCGCGCCGCCCTGGCCTCCATGGCGCTGCCCGCACCGCTGCGGGCGTTCGACGCCGGCGACATCGCCGTCGCCGACGGCGATCTGGAGGCCGGCCAGCGGCGCCTCGGCGCGGCCGTCACCGCGCTCCTGGACCGGCGGCGACCCGTGGTGGTGCTCGGCGGCGGCCACGAGGTCGCCTACGGCAGTTACCTCGGGCTGGCCGACAGCCGCGCCCTGCGCGACGGGGCCCGGCTCGGGGTGCTCAACCTCGACGCCCACTTCGACCTGCGCGACGACGACCGGCCCAGCTCCGGCACGCCGTTCCTGCAGATGGCGCGGGCGGAGGAGCGGCGGGGCCGGCGGCTGAACTACGCGGTCCTCGGCGTGAGCCAACCCAGCAACACCCAACGGCTGTTCCACACCGCCGACAAGCTGGGCGTCCGCCACCTCCCGGACACCGAGTGCGGCCCGCTGCACCTCGGCGGCGTCGACCTCTTCGTCGACGCGTTCCTGACGAGCTGCGAGGTGGTCCACCTCTCCATCGACCTCGACGTGCTGCCCGCCGCGGCGGCCCCCGGCGTCAGCGCCCCGGCCGCCTACGGCGTCCCGATGGAGATCGTCGAGCACGTCTGCGCCCGGGTCGCGGCGAGCGGGAAGCTGGCCGTCGTCGACGTCGCCGAGCTCAACCCGGACCTCGACATCGACAACCGCACCGCCCGCGCCGGCGCCCGCCTCGTCCACCGCATCCTCACCACCCCCCGCGTGGGGACCCCGGGGAGCGACGCCTGACCCTCCCCCTTCGCGGGGACAAACAGGCGCAACGGGGACGATCGGCGACGAACCCGACGCGATGTCGACGGCAACAACGGGAGCGGGCACGGCCACCACGGCCGTGCCCGCTCCCGCGTGCGTCCAACTCGCCCGCTCCGCACGCCCGTTGGCGGCGGAGGGGGCGGCTCAGCCCTCGCCCGGGGCCAGTCGCAGCGAGATCGAGTTGATGCAGTACCGCTGGTCCGTCGGCGTCGGGTAGCCCTCGCCCTCGAAGACGTGGCCGAGGTGCGAACCGCACCGGGCGCAGCGCACCTCGGTGCGGACCATGCCGTGGCTGCGGTCCTCCAACAGCTCGACGGCGGCGCCGTCCTTGGGGTCGTAGAAGGACGGCCAGCCGCAGTGGCTCTCGAACTTGGTGTCCGAGCGGAAGAGCTCGGCGCCGCAGGCGCGGCAGGAGTAGACGCCGGTGGTCTTGGTGTCGGTGTACTCGCCGACGAAGGCGGGCTCGGTGCCGCCCTGGCGGAGGACCTGGTACTCGGCCGGGGTCAGCTCGGCGCGCCACTGCTCGTCGGGCTTGTCGATCTCGTACGTCATGCGGGGCTCCTCAGCTCATGCGCCCAGGCGGGACAGGATGGCGGGGCCGAGGTCGGTCACATCGCCCGCGCCCATGGTGAGAACAAGGTCACCGGGGCGGCTCATTCCGGCGATCAGCTCCGGGATCGCGCCCTTGTCGGCCTCGGGAGTCACCTGGGCGCCGGCGTCCCGGGCGGCGTCGGTGATCAGGGCGCTGGTGACGCCCGGGATCGGGTCCTCGCGGGCCGGGTAGATGTCCAGGACGACGGAGGCGTCGGCGAGGGCGAGGGCCTGGCCCATCTCGGCGCCGAGCTCCTGGGTGCGGGAGTACAGGTGCGGCTGGAAGACCACCAGGATGCGGCCGCCGGTCTCCTCGGTGGCGCTGCGGATCGCCTCCAGGTCGGCGGACATCTCGGTGGGGTGGTGCGCGTAGGAGTCGATGACCTGGACGCCGGCGGCCTCGCCCTTGAGTTGGAGGCGGCGCTTGACGCCGGTGTACTTGCCGAGGGCGTCGGCGAGTTGGTGCGGCGGGAGGTCCAGGGCGACGCCGGCGGCCAGGGCGGCGACGGCGTTGTGGGCGTAGTGCCGGCCGGGGACGGAGACGGTGAAGGTGAGGATCTTGCCGCTGGTGAGGGTGACCGTGACGTCGCTGGCCAGGCCGTGCGGGGTGATCTGGAGGATCCGGACGTCGGCGTCCTTGGCCTCGCCGTAGGTGACGACCTCGATGTCGTCGCGGCCGAGCCGGCCGGTCAGCTCGCGGGCGCCGGGGTGGTCGGCGGAGATGACCAGGGTGCCGCCGGGGCGGACGCGGTCCACGAAGGTCTCGAAGGACTCGTAGATCTCGTCCATCGAGGCGTAGTTGGCGTGGTGGTCCAGCTCGACGTTGAGGACGATGGCGACCTCGGGGGCGTACTTGTGGAAGCTGCGGTCGCTCTCGTCGGCCTCGGCGACGAAGATCCGGCCGGTGCCGTGCTCGGCGTTGGAACCGGGGGCGTCCAGGTCGCCGCCGATGGCGTAGGACGGCTTGAGGCCCAGGGCGCCGAGGGAGACGGCGAGCATGGACGTGGTGGTGGTCTTGCCGTGGGTGCCGGCGACGGCGATGGGGCGCAGGCCGTCCATGAGGGCGGCGAGGGCGTCGGAGCGGTGGACGACGGGGAGGCCGCGCTCGCGGGCGGCGGTCAGCTCCGGGTTGTCGTCGCGGATCGCGGAGGAGACCACGACGCTGGTGGCGTCGGCCGCCAGGTGCTCGGCGGCGTGGCCGATGTGGACCGTGGCGCCGAGGGTACGCAGGGCCTGGGCCGTTGCGGAGTCCTTGGCGTCGCTGCCCGCCACCGCGGCGCCGCGCTGCGCGAGGATCTTGGCGATGCCCGACATGCCGGCGCCGCCGATGCCGATGAAGTGCGGCCGTTCCATCGAGGCTGGGATGGCGGGTGCCATGGATGGGTCTCCCTGATCGTCGAGCGGGCGTGCGGTCCTGCGTGTGCTTGCCGACGATTCTCGCACCCGGCACTGACAGCGCCGGCCCGCGACCCCGCGCCGGGGCGCACCACGGGGCCCCGACCCGGTGCGGCGGTCAGCGGCGGATCAGGCCCTGGGCGGTGGCGGCGGCGACCGCGGCCGTGCGGGAGTCGACACCCAATTTGGCGTAGATGTGGACGAGATGGGACTTGACGGTCGCCTGGCTGAGGAAGAGCCGCTTGCTGATCGCCGCGTTGGACAGGCCGTCGGCGACGAGCTGGAGGACCTCGGTCTCGCGGCGGGAGAGGGCGGCGGCGGGCGTCCGCATCCGGTCCATCAGCCGGTGCGCGACGGTGGGGGCGAGCGCGGACTTCCCGGCCGCGGCGGTGCGCACCGCGGCGGCCAGTTCGTCGGGCGGGGCGTCCTTGAGGAGGTAGCCGGTGGCGCCGGCCTCGATGGCGGCGAGGATGTCGGCGTCGCTGTCGTAGGTGGTCAGGATCAGCACGCGGGGCGCCCCGGGGCGGGCGGTGATCTCCGCGGTGGCCCGGGACCCCAGCATCCGGCCGCCGAACTGGAGGTCCATGAGGACCACGTCGACGTCCAGGCTGGCCGCCAGCGCCACGGCCTCCTCGGAAGTGGGGACGTCGGCGGCGATCTCGAAGTCCGGCTCCGTCTCCAGGACGGCGCGGAGCCCGGCCCGTACGACGGGGTGGTCGTCGGCGAGCAGTAGTCGGACGGGGGCGGCGGGTGCGGTCACGGGGCGGCCCCCTGGGCGGTCTCGGGGACGGCGGACGGGTCGGGACAGGGCAGGGTGACGGCGAGGGCGGTGCCCTCCCCCGGGGCGGACTCGACGGCGAGGGTCCCGTGGAGAGCGCGGGCCCGGGCGCGCATCGCGGCCAGCCCGAAGCCGGAGCCGCCGGCGGCCGCGGAGCCGGGCGGCGGCACCTCGGCGGGCACGAACCCGCTGCCGTCGTCGACGACGTCCAGGGCGACCTCGGTGTCCATGTAGCTGAGGGTCAGCTCGACGCGGTCGGCGGCGGCGTGCTGGACGGTGTTGGCGAGCGCGGACTGGGCGATCCGCAACAGGGCGACCTCGTGCGGGGTGGGCAGCGGCGTGGGCGCACCGGAGACCTGGCAGTGCACGGCCAGCCCGGAGGTGCGGGCGGTGGCGGCGCACAGCCGCTCCAGGGCGGCCGGCAGCGAGTCGGCTTCCAGGTCGGGCGGGCTCAGGGCGCGGACGAAGCGGCGCGCCTCGGCGAGGTTGTCGACGGCGGCGGTGCGGGCCTGCCGGATGTGCCCGAGGGCGGTCTCCGGCCGCCCCGGTACGGCGCGTTCGGCGGCCCTCAGAAGCAGTTGGATGCTGGAGAGCCCCTGGGCGAGGGTGTCGTGGATCTCGCGGGCCAGCCGCTCCCGTTCGGCGAGGACGCCGGCGGCCCGTTCCGCGGCGGCCAACTCGCTGCGGGCCGCGGTGAGCTCCTCGATGAGGCGGCGGCGCTGCTCGCTCTCCCGGTAGAGGGCCTGGTAGCCGAAGACGACGGCGACGGCGACCGCGGCGCCCAGGACGGGGCCGATGACCGTGCCGACGCTGAGGGTGTGGGTGTGCCAGGCGAAGCCGGCGATGGCGGCGGCCGTACTGGCGGCGACGACGGGCAGCGCCCAACGGGGCGGCAGCAGGTGCAGTTCGACGAAGAACAGCGGGAAGGCCAGCCAGACGCCGTCCGGGGTGAGCGCCAACAGCACCAGCCACACCGCGACCACGGTGGCGAGCCAGAGGACGGCGGCGGCCGAACTGCGGGCCCGGAGCAGCGCGGGCCCCAGGACGTAGAGCGCCAGGAGGACCACCGCGGTGGCGAGCACGCCCGGGGCGGCGGGGGCCCCGTCGGCCAGGGCGCGTACGGCGGCGAGCGCCAGCAGCCCGGCCACCATCAGGTGGAGGCACAGGCGCAGCACGCGCACGACGGGGGCGAGGGAGAGGTCGGTCCTGGCTTGTTCGATCACGGCCCCTTCAGGCTACGGGCCGGTGGCGACCCCGGCATCAATCGAAAGGTGGAGCCGGGACCGCACCGTTCGGCTCCGGCGAACCACTCCCGGGCGCGATGCCGCGCGTCCCGGTGGCGGGCGACGGTGGGGGCAACCGCCGGGCAGTGGGCCCGGCATCGATCCGAGGATGGCCGAGCCGGTGTTCGTCGCCTTCAGAGACCTGAGATTCGCCAAGGGGCGGTTCGCCCTGATGGGGACCGTCGTCACGCTGATCACGGTGTTGGTGGGGCTGCTGTCCGGGCTGACCGCGGGGCTGGGCCGGGAGAACACCTCGGCCATCACCGGGCTGCCCGCCGACCACCTGGTCTTCGCCGCCCCCGCCGGGGACGGCAAGCCGTCGTTCACCGACTCCCGGCTGCCGGAGCGGACGGTGCACCAGTGGGCCCAGGTGCCCGGGGTGCGCAGCGCCGACCCGTTGGGGATCTCCCCCGCGAAGGTCGAGGGGGCCGGCGGGAAGACCGCGGCGGTCTCGGTGTTCGGGGTGCGGCCCGGTTCCCGACTGGCGCCGTCCTCCGGGCCGGCCGGTGACGGCACGGTGGTGTTGTCGGAGAAGGCCGCCGACAAGCTCGGCGCACGGGCCGGTGACCGGCTCGCGCTGGGCGGCCGCCAGGTGACGGTGACGGCGGTCTCGGGCGCGGCGATGTTCAGCCACACGCCGGTGGTGTGGGCCACGCTCGGCGACTGGCAGCGGCTGTCCGGGAGCCCCGGCGGCGCGACCTCCGGGGGCGCCACCGTCGTCGCCCTGTCCACCACCGGGACGGACGGTCTGGCCACCGCGGACCGCCGGCTCGGCACCCGCACGGTCACGGCCGCCGACGCCCTGACCGCGATCGGCTCCTACAGCGCCGAGAACGGCTCCCTGCAACTGATGCGCGGCTTCCTGTTCGCCATCTCCGCGCTGGTCATCGGGGCGTTCTTCACGGTCTGGACGATCCAGCGCAGCGGCGACGTGGCGGTCCTCAAGGCGCTCGGCGCCTCCACCCGCTATCTGCTGCGGGACGCGCTCGGCCAGGCCGTCGTCCTGCTGGTGGTCGGCACCGGCCTGGGGACCGCGGTGGCGGCCGGGGTGGGCGCCGCGGTGGGCGGCACCGTGCCGTTCGTGCTCGACGCCACCACCGTGCTGATCCCGGCCCTGATCATGATCGCGCTGGGTGCCGTGGGCGCCGCGCTGTCCATCCGCCGCCTCACCTCCGTCGACCCGCTGACCGCCCTGGGAAGTGCCCGATGAGCCTCGAACTGACCGATGTCACCCTCACCTACCCCGACGGCGACGCCCGCCTGACCGCGCTGGACGCGGTGTCGCTGACCGTGCCGGCGGGCACCGTGACGGCGGTGGTCGGCCCGTCCGGCTCCGGCAAGTCCAGCCTGCTGGCAGTCGCCGCGACGCTGATCCGGCCGGACCGCGGGCGGGTGGTGCTCGACGGCACGGACACCACGGGGCTACGCCGCGCCGACCTGACCGCGCTGCGCCGGACCACTGTGGGAACGGTCTTCCAGCAGCCGAACCTGCTGCCGTCGCTGACCGCGGCCGAGCAGCTCCAGGTGATGGCCCATCTGGCGGGCCGCTCGCCCCGCGCGGCCCGCTCCCGGGCCCTCGAACTGCTGGCGGCGGTGGGCCTGTCGGGCCAGGCGGACCGGCGGCCGCACCAGTTGTCGGGCGGTCAGCGGCAACGGGTGAACATCGCCCGGGCGCTGATGAACGAGCCCGCGGTGCTGCTGGTGGACGAGCCGACCAGCGCGCTGGACCACGAGCGCGGCGCCGCGGTGCTGGACCTGCTGACCGAGCTGACCCACCAGCGCGGCACCGCCACGGTGTTGGTCACCCACGACCGTTCCCATCTGGCCGCGGTCGACGCGGTGGCGGAAGTCCTGGACGGCCGGCTGACGTTGGGGGCGGGAGCGGGAGTGTGAGCCCCTACGGGACGGGCGGGCGCCGCCCGTCCCGTACAGCCGCGACGGCTAGTCGTCGCGGTGGGAGAAGGTGGGGAACAGGTTGGACCTGGCGGCCTTGCGGCCCTGGTGCGGGCCGTGCGCTCCGGGCTCGGAGTCGTCGGCCTCCGGGACGGTCGGGTCCGCGCCACGCTCCTCGTCCCGGGTCCGGTCCTCGTTCCGGCCGCGCTCCCGTTCCGCGTCCGGTTCCCGCTGGTCCGCCATGACGGCCCCTTTCTCGATGCTCCGGTCTCGGCTGTGCTGGATTCGGCCCGCTGCGGGCCGCTTCCTGACCAGGAACGCACCGATTCGGGACAGCGGTGAGCTACAGATGACCCGTTCGGGTATGGAAACGGCGTGACGTTGACGCGCCGGCCGAAGCGGCGCCGGTTCAGCCGCCGTTGGGCTCGTCGGCGGCGTGCGAGAACAGCTTCAGAACGGGGACGCCGACCTTGTGGCGGGCCCGCGAGGCCCAGTCCCGGTGGAAGAACTCCTCGACGAAGTGCGGGGTGGTCAGCACGATCACCTCGTCCGCGCCGGTCTCGTCGACGACCGACTTCAGCAGGTCCAGCGGGTGGTCCTCGACCACCTGCCCGACCGCCTCGGCGCCGGCGGCGCGCAGCGCCTGGAGGGTGTGCGAGAGCCCCTGCTCGGCGGGGAGCACGGCACTCGCCCCGCCGGGCTCCTCACCCTCCCGCACGGCGTCCTCGAACTCCCCGAGCGCGACGTCGTCGATGGCCCGCAACAGGACGTCCTGCTTGCCGCGCGGCTGCATGAGGACCACGAAGGAGACCCGGTCGTCGCCGTGCAGGGTGGTGACGAACTCCACGTCCGCGGGCGTCAGAGGCTTCTCGATCATCAATACGCTCGTGAACACGACGGACGCCCTTCTTCTCTTCCGGGCACCGTATGCCACGGTGCCCACAGAAACCATCCTGCCCCGTCGCCACACGGGGCCTGTCGGCTTTTAGTGTGCCCAACGGAAGCTAAGCGGAACAGATAATTCCGCTGAAATCAGAACCGGCGGTAACGGGTGAACAGGAACCCGGACTCCTCCAGCACCGACAAAAGCGCGAACCGCTCGGGAACCGCCACGGCGGGCCCGTCCATGATCCGCTGCGCGTCGCCCACCGCCACCAGCGGGGACAGCGACAGGCACATCTCGTCCAGCGCCCCGGCCGCCGCGAACTGCCCCAACAGCCGCGGCCCGCCCTCGGTGAGCAGCCGAGTGCGTCCCCGTTCGGCCAGCGCCCCCGCCACCCGTACCGGGTCGACGCCGAGCCCCTCGCCCGCGAAGAGCACCTCGACACCGGCCGCGCGGGCCGCGCGCACCCGCTCCTCGGGAGCGTCGGCGCCGGTCAGCACCAGGGTGGGCACCAGCGGCTCGGTGAACAGCGGCAACGTGAAGTCCAGCGCCAGGCCCGCGCTGACCACCGCGATGGCGGGCGCCGGCCCCTGCCCCGCGGCGGCCCGCCGGGCGGCGAACGCGGCCCGGGCGCGGGCCGGTCGGTAGCCCTCCCGCCGGACCGTCTCTGCGCCGACCACCACCGCGTCCGACAGCGCCCGCAGCACCCCGAAGATCCGCATGTCGGCGTCCCCGGAGAGTGGCTGCGAACGCCCCTCGTGGTGGGCCGCGCCGTCCAGGGAGGAGACCATGTTGGCGCGCAGCCAACCGGGGCGGCCGGACCGCACCGGGTCGTCCGCCGCCGGGTACGCGTAGGCCGCGGCCAGCTCGTCCAGGGTCCACTCGCGGTCGGTGGTCCAGTCAGGGCCGGCGGCCCGGGCGGCGTCCGGGGTGGCCGGGAGGGGAAGGGGGAACAGGCGTCGCATGGGCGCAGTGTGACATGCCTCGCTCACCGGGCCGGGTGGTGCCTCGGAGCCACTAGGCTGGAGAGCTGTGTCACCTTCGCAACCCTCGTCCTCCCCCGCGCCCTCCCCGATAGCCGCGCCCCCGGCCAACGGGGACGGTGCCGCGGCCCCCACCGCCTTGACCTCCCGCACGCCGCACGTGCCAGCCGAGCGCCTGGTCGCCGAGATGGTGCCGCCGCCGCGCTTCCAGGGCGCCCGCTTCGACACGTACATACCCCAACCGGGACAGTCGAGCCAGGCCGAGGCCGTGCAGGTCCTGCGGACGTTCGCCTCGGGCCTCGGCGTCGGGGCGGAGGCCGACGGCGGCAAGCGCCGCTGGTTCTCCAGGAGTTCGAAGAAGCCCACCGCCCCCAAGGGGCCGCGCGGTGTCTACCTCGACGGCGGCTACGGCGTCGGCAAGACGCACCTGCTCGCCTCCCTCTGGCACGCCACCCCGGCGGCCCCCGAGCTCAAGGCGTTCGGCACCTTCGTCGAGCTGACCAACCTGGTCGGCGCGCTCGGCTTCCAGCAGACCGTGCGCACGCTGAGCGGCCACCGGCTGCTGTGCATCGACGAGTTCGAGCTGGACGACCCCGGGGACACGGTGCTGGTCTCCACCCTCCTGGGCAAGCTGGTCGAGGCCGGCGTCGGACTGGCCGCCACCTCCAACACGCTGCCCGGCAAGCTGGGCGAGGGCCGGTTCGCCGCCGCCGACTTCCTGCGCGAGATCCAGGGCCTGAGCGCCCACTTCCGCGCCCTGCGCATCGACGGCGAGGACTACCGCCACCGCGGCCTGCCGGAGGCGCCCGCGCCGTTCGACGACGAGACCGTGGTCGGCGTCGCGCACCGCACCCCCGGTGCCTCGCTCGACGACTTCCCCTCCCTCCTGGCCCACCTGTCGACGGTGCACCCCAGTCGGTACGGCGCGATGTGCGACGGCATCCGGGCGGTCTGCCTCACCGACGTCCAGGCGGTGCCGGACCAGTCCACCGCGCTGCGCCTGGTGGTGCTCGCCGACCGGCTCTACGACCGCGAGGTGCCGGTACTGGCCGCCGGCAAGCCCTTCGACGGGCTGTTCAGCGACGAGATGCTGCGCGGCGGCTACCGCAAGAAGTACTTCCGCGCCATCTCCCGCCTGACCGCGCTGGCCCGGGACGCCAAGGCGCTGGTGGCGTAGCCGGCCGGTGCCGTGGGCGGGGGCCGCGCGGCCCGGTCGGTCAGCCCGAGCAGGCCGTGCGCTGGGCCTCCTGCCAGGCGCAGACCGGACAGTGGACGATGCCGGGGGTGGACGCCGGGTACTCGGTGGGCCGGCCGCACTCGACGCAGTCGGCGTACGGCGGGCCCGCGGTGGGGCCGGTGGCGGCCGGGCTCCCGTCGGACGGTGCGGGCGGCGTCGGGTCGGTGGACGGCATGGGGCGAGCCTACGCCGCGGCGGCGCTGGCCGGGACGGGCCGGTCGGGGCCGCCGGACAGGCCGGGCGGCGAGTGGCCGCATGCCCCGCGGTTCCCTGGCTCTCCGTCGGCCCCGTGGTCAGCCGCGGCGTCCCGTGAGGGCGCAGGCCAGGGCCGTGGCCCCGGAGGCGAGCAGCGCCGCGGCGGCCAGGGGCAGCCAGGGAGCGGTGACCGTGCCGTGTTCGGAGCCGGTGATCATGCCGGTCAGCGCGGCGTTGGCGGGCGAGGCGCCCAGGACGAGGACCAGCAGCGCGGCGATCAGCCCGGCCGGGACGCCCCAGCCGGGGCGGCGCAACACCGGCCAGGAGCACAGCGCGCCGAGCGCGGTGCCCAACAGCAGGCAGACCAGGGCGGTCAGCAGCCCGGCGCCGGCCGCGGGCAGGACCGGGACGGCGACCTGGTGGTCGGTCGAGCGCGGGTCGGAGAGCAGGGCGACGAAGGCGGTGCCGGCGAGCGCCAGGAGCAGCGCGGCGCCGGCCGCGGTCAGCAGCGCCGCGCAGTGCGCACGGGCGGGCCCGGCGGCGGCCGCGGTACAACTGCGGGCGGCCGGCGGCTCGTTGGCCACGCAGACCCGGGTCAGCCACACGGCGACGGGCAGCAGCCCGCCGGCGGCGTAGCCGTACGCGTCCAGGATCGGGCCGCCGGTCTGGACGCCGATGGCGAGGAACGCCGCGTAGACCAGGAGCGGCGGCAGCCAACGGTACGAGCCGGCGAACAGCGCCGCCTGGTAGCGGACCAGGGCGGTCAACGGGGCAGTCATGGGCGGGAGTTCTCTCCGGGAGCGGGGGGCGTGGCACCGGGCGGCCCGGCGGCGGTGACGGCGCGGACGTGCCAGGGCGGGCGCGCGGTGAGCAGGGCGCGCAGCAGGGCGTCGGAGTGGACGGCCGGCACCGTCAGCCGGAAGGTGCCGTCGAGCCCCGGGGCGATGTCGGGTGCCCCGGGGAGGGCCGACGGGACCTCACACCCCGGTGGGCCCTCGGCCTCGACGACGGTGCGCGGGACGGGGGCGTGCGCACCAGGTTGCGCCGGGGCGTCGTCCGGGCCCGGTTGCCGCAGCAGTCCGTCCGCGACCCGGTAGCGGGCGTCCGCGGCCCCGGCCAGTCGGCGCGGGTCGTGGTCGACGAAGACGACGGTGCCGCCGGCGGCGACCCGTTCGGCGACCGCCCGGTCGAGGAGGTCGCGGGCGGCCGGGTCCAGGCCGGTCCACGCCTCGTCCAGGACGAGGAGTTCGGGCTCGGCGAGCAGCGCCTGGGCGACCGCGACCTTCTGGCTCGTCCCCTTGGACAGCTCGGCCAGCGGGGTGCGGGCGTGCCCGGCGGCCCCGAAGCGTTCGAGCCACTCGGCCGCCCGGCGGGCCGCCTCCGGCGTCCGCAGGCCGTGGACCCGGCCGAGGTGGGTGAGGTAGCCGACGGCGGTGAACGGGAGGGCGGGCGGGAAGCGTTCGGGAACGTAGGCGGTGCGCGGGCGCCCGGTGATCCGCCCGGTGGTGGGCCGGTCGATCCCGGCGAGCAGCCGCAACAGGGTGGACTTCCCACTGCCGTTGGCCCCCTCGACACGCAACAGCACGCCCGGTGGCACGTCGAGCCGCACCTCGCGCAGCACCCAGGGCCCGCGCAGCCCGTAGCGTCGCCCGACCCCGTCCAGCCGCATCCGCTGTGCCGTCCGCCGCGGCATCGGCCGCACCTCCCCCTGGCCCGCTTCCCCGTCGGCCCGGCCGCCCGCTTGTCCGTTGGCCCGTTGGCCGTTGGCCGTTGGCGCTGACGGTAGCCGGGGGCGGGGCGCGGGGTGGCGGCGGGGGCGGGTGCGACGACCGCGGGCGGCCGCGGGGCGCTGTCAGTGGCGGCTGGCAGACTGAGCGATGTGACCAGTACCGAGACCGCCGGCCGATCCGGCGCGCACAGCCGGCCCGACCGGACCGACCAGACGCCCGCCGGCCGGACGCCGGCCGACGACGCGCAGCCCGCCGACTGCGAGGAGCGCGCGCAGCCGGCGCCGGCACCGGAGTACGTGCTGCCGCTCGTCGTGCGCCTGGAGCGGACCGCCCCGCCGCCGCGCACCGACGCGCTGGAGACCGCGGCGCGGGCGGTGCTCACGCTGCTCTCCGACGAGCGGGCCGCCGGAGCCGGCGCGTGGGCCCAGGCGGTGCGGGACTGGCAGGACTCCCGGATACGCAAGGTGGTGCGGCGGGCGCGCGGCGCGGAGTGGCGGCGGGCCGAGGCCCTGTCGGGCATCACGGTCACCGGCCGGGAGGCCGAGGTGCGGGTCTTCCCGCCGGTGCCGCTGGACGGCTGGCCCAAGGACCTGGCCCGCCTCCAGGTCTCGGGCACCGAGCTGGACGACCCCCGGGCGCCCGGAGAGCCGCCGGCCGGCACCCCGGTGCTGTGGCTCAACCCCGAGCTGGAGATGTCGGCGGGCAAGGCGATGGCACAGGCCGGGCACGGCGCGCAGTTGGCGTGGTGGGCGCTGTCCGCGGCACAGCGGGACGCCTGGCGCGCGGCCGACTTCCCGTTGGCGGTGCGGACCGCGGAGCCGTCGGCCTGGGCCTCGTTGACCGGCGGCGGACTGCCGGTGGTGCGGGACGCCGGCTTCACCGAGATCGCCCCGGGCTCCTGCACGGTCGTCGCCGACCACCCGGCGCTGCGCGACGCACCGCTGCCGTCCGCCAGTTGATCACCGACTGGTCTCCGGCTGATCGCCGACCGACGGACGTCTGGCCCTGCCGTACGGCTGACCCCGACGGCCGAGGTCGGCGGCCGGTGGCCGGTGGCCGACCGCGGCGAGCCGGCCCTCCGCACCCGCCGACGGCCGCCGGCCCCGCGCCCGCTCCCCGCCGCCGGACCCACCGGAGGCGGGACGTACCGTGTGCCCATGCTGACCTCCGTCATCGGCTTCACCGTGGTGGCCGCCCTGCTGACCGTCTCCCCCGGCCCGGACTTCGCAGTGGTCCTGCGGACCGCGCTCGGTTCCGGGCGGCGCGCCGCGCTCTGCAGCGCGCTCGGGATAGCCGCCGGCTGCTTCGTGTGGGGGCTGGCCGGGGCGGTCGGGCTGACCGCGATGCTGGCCGCCTCGCAGGCGGCGTACGACGCGCTGCGGGTCGCCGGTGCGTTGTATCTGGTGTGGCTCGGGGTGCAGGCGCTGCGCAGCGCCCGGCGCCGGCGCGGCGCGGGCGAGGCGGGGTCCGGCGCCGGGGAGGCCCCGGCGGCCGAGGGCGCGCCCGCCGTCCCGGTAAGCCCCTGGCGGGCGTTCCGCACCGGACTGCTGACGAACGTCCTCAACCCCAAGGTGGGCGTGGTCTACCTCTCCCTGCTGCCGCAGTTCATCCCGCACGGCGCCCCGGTGGTCGGCACGACGCTGCTCCTGGTGGGCGTGCACGCGGCGCTGGGCCTGCTGTGGCTGGGCGGCGTCACGCTGGCGGTGCACCGGGCGCGCGGAGTCCTGCAACGGCCGCGGGTGCGGCGGCGGTTGGACCAGGCCACCGGCGGCGTGCTGGTGGCACTGGGTGCGGCGGTCGGCTTCGAGGTCGCCCGCTGAGCCACACCGCCGAGCCACGACCGGGCGGATCAGGCAAACCGGGCAGACGGCCCGCCAACGCCCGCCCCACCCCGCCCCTCCTCGGTACCCGCGACGGCACCCGAAGCTCAACTCGCCCTCTGAACCACCCGCCAGGACGCTTGGACCGCCCGCACGTGGTGAGAAGTACCGCAGGGCCAGGGAAGTCCCCCGAGACCACGGGGAGTAGCTGAACACGGGGCACGGATGACCACGGGACACGGACCGCGCAAGCCCCGCGGCCCACACGAACACCGTGAACACCGCGGACAACAGGGGGAAACCATGGCGCACTTGGGCACGGGTATCGGCTGGCGGCCGGAGATCGCCGCGGAGATCGCCGCGCTGCCCGGGATCGACTGGGTGGAGGTGGTCGCCGAGAACGTCTGCCCCGGCCATCTCCCGGACGCCCTGGGGGAGTTGCGGGAGCGCGGGACCCCGGTGATCCCGCACGGCGTCTCACTCGGTCTCGGCGGCGCGGACCGCCCGGACGCCGGGCGGCTGACGGCGCTCGCCGAACGGGCCACCGCGCTGTCCGCCCCGTTGGTCACCGAGCACATCGCGTTCGTCCGGGCCGGCGGCCCGCTGACCGCGTCGCCCGTTCTGGAGGCCGGCCACCTGCTGCCGGTGCCGCGCACCCGCGACGCGCTCGACGTGCTGTGCGAGAACGTCCGGATCGCCCAGGACGCGCTCCCGGTGCCGCTGGCCCTGGAGAACATCGCCGCGCTGTTCTCCTGGCCCGGCGAGGAGTTGACCGAGGGGCAGTTCCTGTCGGAACTGGTCGAGCGGACCGGTGTCCGGCTCCTCATCAACGTCGCCAACCTCCACACCAACCACGTCAACCGCGGCGAGGACCCGGCCGCGGCCCTGGACGCGCTGCCCGTCGAGGCGATCGCCTACGTCCACGTCGCGGGTGGCGTCGAGCGCGACGGGGTGTGGCACGACAGCCACGCGCACCCGGTGAGCCGGCCGGTGCTGGACGTGCTGGCGGAGCTGTGCGCCCGCACCGATCCGCCCGGGGTGCTGTTGGAGCGGGACGACGACTTCCCCGAGGGCGGCGAGCTGGCCGCCGAACTCGACGCGATCCGCGCCGTGGTGGAGGGAGCGCGCCGTGTCCGGGCGGCTTGAGCCGGCGGTGGACACCACCGCGGCCCGCGAACGGCTGGCGCTGGCGCAGGCCGCGCTGCTGTCGGCGCTGGTGGCCGGGACGCCCGCGCCGGAGGGCTTCGACCGGGCCCGACTCCGGGTGCAGAGCCGGGCGTTGGCCGCCAAACGGGCCGCGGTCGTGGGCAAGGTCGCCCCCGAACTCCCGGAGCTCCTCGGGGACGCCTACCGGCCGGCCTTCCTCGACTACGCCCAACAGCGCCCCCTGCGCGGCGGCTACCGCCGGGACGCCCTGGACTTCGCGGCGTTCCTCCTGGAACGCGACCGCCTGGCCGATGCGTTGGCACGGCAGCGGCTGACGCACTGGTGGCGCGACCGGGCCGGCCCCCGCCCGCCGTCCGATCGCCCCGCGGCCCGCCTCGCCCGCACCGCCGCCCGCCGCTCCCGCACCCTGTGGCTCGCCCTGCGTCGTAGATGAGCAGCGCGGGGCGATCCGCAGCGAGGCGCGCCCCGCCGGCCACCCCGAAGTGACCACCGATCAAAGGGAGTTCGCCACCACTACAGCCCCACGGAACGTCATGTCCACGTTACGCGAAAGCTGTAGCAGAAAGCGTCCGCCGTCCCGTAGAACCTCGCTCATGTGGCTTCCCTTCCTCCTCCTCGCCTGGGGTGCGGCGGTCGTCTCCTGCGCCCGCGTGTGCCGCACCGCGGTCGCCGCCGCCGGCCGGCCCCGGCACGGCGGGCCGTCCGCACCGGCGGACGACGCGCCCGCGGACGGCACCCCGGCCGCCGGCGACGGCGGGCTCTCCCTCTACGAGACCGCCTACCTCTCCGGCGGCCCGCACCGCCTCGCCGACGTGGTCCTGGTCCTGATGGCCCAGCAGCGGCGACTGCATCTGGCCCACACCGGCTGGGCCACGGTCGTCGACCCGGTCGGCCTGGACCCGGTCGAGCGCGCCGCCCTCACCGCCATCGGCCCGGAGGGGCAGTGCGAGATACCGGCCGTGCGGCACGCCCTGTCCGGCGCCCAGGCGGTCCACGGGCTGGCCGACCGGCTGACCCTCGCCGGCCTCGCGGCACCCGCCGCGGCCCGTAAGGAGATCGGCGCCGCGGTCCGCCAGGTACAGGGCGCCGCCCTTCTGGTGGCGCTGGCCGCCGGCGCGGCCTACTGGATGGTGCCCTCCGGCGCGCAAGCGGGGCCGGTGCTGGCCTGGTTCGCGCTCCCGCTGGTCCTCACCCTGGGCACCTGGGCCATCGCCCGCTTCGAGGTCCAGCCGTCCACCGGCTGGGCGACCGAGGCCGGCGAGGCGGTGTTGCGGCGCGCGCGTCGGGCTCTTCGGGGCAGGCTCCCGGGGGCGACTTCGGGCGGGCTGACCGGGTTGGCGCTCCATGGGCCCGACGCGCTCGCGGATCCGGGTTTGCGCGCGGCCCTCCACTCTTCCGGGGCATAGCGCCCGACACCGCCGTACGGTGCTTTACTTCGCCACCAATCGGCCCAACTATCCCTTTTGTATGCCCACCGTGCGGCCCGCTGCGGCGGACCCCGCGCGCACCGCGCACCATACGAAGGGACGGCTCGTGAGAGCACTTGCGTTGTACGGCGCCCTCGGGTCGCTGGTCCTGACCGGCCTCGCCGCCCCACCGGCCGGCGGTGCCGTCCACGACCCGGCGGCGCCCCCCGCCCCCGTCCACCCCCTGGCCTTCGGCCGGTGCGCCGCCGGGGAGCACCTCCCGTCCTCCGTCGAGTGCGCCACCCTCACCGTGCCGCTCGACTACGCGCGCCCCAACGGCAAGAAGATCAGGCTGATGGTCAGCCGGGCCCGGGCCGCCGCGCCCAACGAGCGGCAGGGCGCGCTGGTCTTCAACCCCGGTGGCCCGGGCGCCTCCAGCATGCAGTTCCCGCTCTACGGGGCGCTGCCGACCTGGCGCCGGTCCGCCCGCGCCTACGACTTCGTCGGCTATGCGCCGCGCGGGGTGGCGCCCAGCGATCAGCTGTCCTGCCAGGACCCGGAGAAGTACACCCTGGCACCCACCGACAGCCCGCGCTTCCCCAGCGCCACCTTCAAGCAGAAGAAGATCGCGGAGGCGAAGGCGTACGCCCGCGGCTGCGCCCAACGGGCCGGCGCCGACCTGCCGTTCTACAACTCGGTCAACAACGCCCGGGACCTGGACATGCTGCGGGCGGCGCTCGGTGAGAAGAAGCTGACGTTCATGGGCGCGTCCTACGGGACGTACTTCGGGGCGATCTACGCGACGCTCTTCCCCGGCCACGTCCGTCGGATGATCTTCGACAGCGTGGTCAACCCCGAGCCCCGGCAGATCTGGTACCGCAACAACCTCGACCAGAGCAGCGCCTTCGAGCGGCGCTGGGGCGACTGGCTGCGCTGGGTCGCCAAGCACCACGCCACCTACCGCCTGGGCGACACCCCGCAGGCCGTGCAGCGCTCCTACGACAGCGCCACCGCGCGGCTGCGCGACAAGCCGGCCAACGGCAAGATCGGCCCGGGCCAGCTCCAGTCGGCGTTCCTCAAGACCGGCTACAACGACGCGTTCTGGCCGATGCGCGCCGACGCGCTGTCGAAGTACCTGCACGGCGACGCCAAGCCGCTGATCGCCCAGGCCCTGCCCGGCGGCGACGCCAAGGCCGAGGAGAACTCCAACGCCGTCTACACGGCCGTCGAGTGCAACGACGCGGCCTGGCCGCGCGACTGGCGCACCTGGGACCGGGACAACACCCTGCTGGCCCGCACCGCGCCGTTCGAGACCTGGGACAACGTCTGGATGAACCTGCCGTGCGCGTTCTGGCCGGACCGCCGGGAGTCGGCGGCCCGGGGCATCGAGGACGCGGCCCACAACGCGGCCGACCAGGCCGCCAAGGGCTCCCCGTCGGACAGCGAACTGGCCGACGCCTCCCAGCAGGTCGCCGCCACCGACCTGGACGACGCGCTGCAGGGCCGGCGCGGCCCGCTCGACATCCACACCGAGCCGGGCGCGCTGCCGCCGGTACTGCTGCTGGCCGCCGAGCGGGACGCGGCCACGCCGTACACGGGCGCGCTGGAGCTCCAACGGCGGCTGCCGGGCTCGTCGTTGGTCACCGAGCGGGGCGCGGGCACCCACGGCATCGCGCTCGGCGACAACGCCTGCGTGAACACCTACGTCGAGACGTACCTGCTGCGCGGGAAGGTCCCCGGGCACCGGGTGTACTGCGGCCCGCGGGCCGAGCCGGTGCCGGGGCAGGGGCTGCGGCGCTCCCGGCAGGCGCTGGTGCAGCAGGTCAAGGGGAAGAAGTAGCCGGCACCCGGGAAGGCCACGGCCGCACGGGCCGCCCCCTCGTCAAGGGGCGGCCCGTGCGGCCGTGTTCAGGGGCGTGCGGTCGGTCAGGCCAGGCCGGCGATCAGCTCGGCGACCGGCTTGCGGCGGCCCGTGTAGAAGGGGATCTCCTCGCGGACGTGCCGGCGGGCCTCGGAGGCGCGCAGGTGGCGCATCAGGTCGACGATGCGGTGCAGTTCGTCGGCCTCGAAGGCGAGGATCCACTCGTAGTCGCCGAGCGAGAAGGAGGCGACGGTGTTGGCGCGGACGTCGGGGAAGCCGCGGGCCATCTTGCCGTGGTCGGCGAGCATCCGGCGGCGGTCCTCGTCGGGGAGGAGGTACCAGTCGTAGGAGCGCACGAAGGGGTAGACGCTCACGTAGTCGCGGGCGTGCTCGTCGGCCAGGAAGGCCGGGATGTGCGACTTGTTGAACTCGGCGGGGCGGTGCAGCGCCATGTTCGACCACACCGGCTCCAACGCGCGGCCCAGACGGGTGCGGCGGAAGCGGTTGTACGCCTCCTGGAGGTCGTCGGAGTTCTCCGCGTGCCACCAGATCATCACGTCGGCGTCGGCGCGCAGGCCGGAGAGGTCGTAGGTGCCGCGGATGACCACGTCCTTGGCGGCGAGCTGGGCGAACAGCTCCTCGACCTCGTCGGCGTAGCCGGACCGGTCCTCGGGGAGGACGTCGCGCAGCTTGAAGACCGACCAGAGGGTGTAGCGGATGACCTCGTTGAGGTCCTTGGCCTTCTTGCCGGCGTTGGGGATCTTGTCGGAGGCGGGGGCGGAAACGTCTGTCATGTCGTCCATTCTCACTCGCGGCCGGCGGGACCCGGCGTCAGGGTCGGGAGGAGCTCGTCGGCGGCCCGGTGGGCGGAGGAGATGCAGGCCGGGATGCCGACGCCGTCGTAGAGCGCGCCGCAGACCCGCAGCGGGCCGGGCAGGCCGGCGACCGCGGTGCGGATGCGCGCGACGCGGTCCACGTGGCCGACGACGTACTGCGGCAGCCCGCCGGTCCAACGGGTGACGGCGGTGGCCACCGGGCGGGCGGCCAGGCCGACCGCCTCGCCGAGGTCGGTCAGGGAGAGCTTGACCAGGTCGTCGTCGTCGCGGGCCAGGTCGGCCTCGTCGCCGTGGCGGCCCAGGGAGGTGCGGAGCACGAAGAGGTCCGGGTCGGCCTCGGCGATCCAGTTCCACTTGTGGCTGGCGAAGGTGGACGCCTTGATGCGGTGGCCGTCGACGGGCGGGACGAGGAAGCCGCTGCCACTGGGGACGGCGGCCAGGTCGGCGCGCCGGAAGGCCATGGTGACCAGCGCCATCGAGGCGTACTCGACGGGGTCCAGGGCGTCGGCGGCGGCCGGGCAGTCGGCACGGAGCAGGCGGGCCGCGGCCGGCGCGGGCGCGGCCAGGACCACCGCGTCGGCGGTGAGCGTGCGGTCCCCGGCCCGGACGCACCAGCCGTCCGGCCCGGTCCAACGCAGCTCGTGCACGGGCGTGTCCAGCAGGATCTCGCCGCCGGCGCGGCGGACCGCGTCGGCGACCGCGCCGGGGAGGGTCCCGATGCCGCCGGCGATGCCCATGAAGACCGGGCCGGTCGCGGCGGGTCCCCCGGGGACGGCGGCCGCGGCGCGCTCCTGGAGGGCCCGCACGCCCTCGATCAGCGAGCCGCCGCGCCGCGCCGCGTCGAAGAGCTGCGGGACGGCGGCGCGCATCGAGATGCGGTACGCGTCGCCCGCGTAGACCCCGCCGAGCAGCGGCTCGACGAGCCGGTCGACGACCTCGCGGCCGAGCCGGGCGGCGACGTACTCGCCGACCCCGACGTCGGCGCCGGCGTCGGTCGTCGGCAGCGTCCGGTCCTCCTCGATGCGGGCCAGTCCCTCCGGGGAGAGCACGCCGGAGGCGGTCAGCCGCGCCAGGTCGCCGGGGACGCCCATCACGTGGCCCTTGGGCATGGGGCGCAGCGCACCGCGGGTCCACAGGGAGGCGGTGGCGGTGCCGGGCGGCTGGAGCCGGTCGCCCAGTCCCACGGCCCGCGCCAGGTCGACCGCCTCCGGGCGCCGGGCCAGCATCGACTCGGCGCCGAGATCGACCGGGACGCCGGCGATCTCGCCGGCCAGCAGCTTGCCGCCGAGCCGCTCGGACGCCTCCAGCAGGGTCACCCGGGCCCCGCCCTGGAGCAGCCGGTGCGCGGCGGCCAGGCCCGCGATCCCGCCGCCGACGACCAGGACATGACCGGGCGCCCGGTCCGTACCGCTGTGCGCTGTGCTCATGTCCTCCACTCTCTCAGAGGCCGTTCGGCCCTCCCGGAGCCGGGCCGTTCGGACGCCCCTGCCGGACCTCCGGACCGCGCCCCCTTCCAGCCCCCGAACGGCAGCCCGGCTCCGGCGCACCCGTCCAACCGGCGTCGCGTTCAGGCCACTTGGGGCCGCCCGGTTACGGCACGCTCCTACGGGGAGGGAGGTCGGTCATGCTCCTACGGAATCCAGCCGGCACTCCCCTCCCCCGGTCAACGCCGGGCAGGCCCCCCGCCCGCTCCCCCGAGGCTGGCCGGTCACCCCGTTGACAGCGGGCGGTGCCGGGCAAAGACTCGGTGCGGCGGGTGGCGATCTTCGTACCGCCCGGCCGCCGAGCCGGTACCGCGAGGATGAGCGACGACAGCGAGGACACAGCCTGATGACCGAGCCACACCTACCGGACGCCGTGCGGGACGTCTACGTCGTCGACGCGGTGCGGACCCCCGTCGGCAAGTACGGGGGCGCGCTCGCCGGGGTGCGCCCCGACGACCTCGCCGCCCACGTGGTGCGCGCCCTGGTGGACCGCACCCCGGACCTCGATCCGGCGCGGATCGACGACGTCTACTTCGGCGACGCCAACGGCGCGGGCGAGGACAACCGCAACGTGGCCCGTATGGCGGGGCTGTTGGCGGGGCTCCCGGTGAGCGTGCCGGGCGTGACCGTCAACCGGCTGTGCGGGTCCGGGCTGGAGGCCGTCATCCAGGCGTCCCGGGCCGTCGCGCACGGCGACGCCGAGATCGCGGTGGCCGGCGGCGTGGAGTCGATGAGCCGCGCTCCGTACGTGCTGCGCAAGCCGGACCGGGCCTTTCCCGCGGGCCATCAGGAGATGTTCTCCTCGACGCTGGGCTGGCGGATGGTCAACCCCAAGATGGCGCCGGAGTGGACGGTGTCGCTGGGCGAGGGCGCCGAGCTGATCGCCGACCGGCACGGCCTCAGCCGGGAACAGCAGGACGTGTTCGCGCTGGCCAGTCACCAGAAGGCGGTGCGGGCCTGGGCGGCGGGCGACTACGACGCCGAGGTGGTGCCGCTGCCGGGGGTGGAGCTGGCCCGGGACGAGACGATCCGGGAGAACTCCTCCCTGGAGGCGCTCTCCAAGCTGAAGCCGGCCTTCCGCGCCGGGCGAGGCACGGTCACCGCCGGGAACTCCTCCCCGTTGAACGACGGCGCGGCCGCGCTCCTGTTGGTCAGCGAGGAGGGGCTGCGGGCCACCGGGCGGGAGCCGCTGGCCCGTATCCGGGCGAGCGCGGTGTCCGGCATCGAGCCGCAGTTGTTCGGGCTCGGCCCGGTGGAGGCGGTCCGGCGGGCGCTGGGCCGGGCCGGGCGGGGCTTCGGTGAGCTGGCGGTCTGCGAGCTCAACGAGGCGTTCGCGGCCCAGGCGTTGGGCTGCCTCGCCCAGTGGCCGGACCTCGACCCCACAGTGGTCAATCCGCGCGGCGGAGCGATCGCCATCGGACACCCGCTGGGCGCCTCCGGGGCCCGGCTCGCCGGCGCGGTCGCCCACCAGCTCGCCGCGCGGGGCTCGGGCACCGGCCTGGCCGCGCTCTGCATCGGCGTGGGGCAGGGGTTGGCGATGGTGCTGGAGCGCTGACGGGTCGGGCCGCCCGCCCGGATCGCCGTCCGGCGGGCGCGCTCCGCCGCCATGGGGCACACTCGTTGACCACTCAACAGTCTTCGTTCTCCCGGAGGTTGGCGCGATGGCCCTGCTCGATTCCAAGGACTGGCGCTCCCTGCGCGGCGGCCCGGCCGAGGCGGTGGAGCCCGCGACGGGCCGGGCGCTGGCGGAGCTGACACTGGCCGCGCCCGTCGATGTCGCGGACGCCGCCGAGGCCGCCGCGGCGGCCCAGCGGGACTGGGCGCGCAGACCGTACGCGGAGCGGGCCGCGGTGCTGCGGCGGGCCGGCGACCTCGTCCACCGGCACGCCGCGGAGATCACCGAGTGGCTGGTCCGGGAGGCCGGCAGCGTCCGGGGCAAGGCGGAGTTCGAGATCCGCACCACGGCCGAGGAGTGCTACGAGGCCGCGGCGCTGGCCCACCGCCCGCTCGGCCAGGTGCTGCCCTCGGCCGCGCCGCGGCTGTCGTACACCACGCGGGTCCCGGCCGGCGTGGTCGGCGTGATCGCCCCGTTCAACGTCCCGTTGGTGCTCGCCGCCCGGTCCGTCGCCCCGGCGCTGGCGCTCGGCAACGCGGTGGTGCTCAAGCCCGACCCGCGGACGGCGGTGTGCGGCGGCCACGTCCTGGCGGCGGTGTTCGCCGAGGCCGGGCTGCCGGCGGGACTGTTGCACGTGCTGCCCGGGGGCGCGGACGCCGGGCGGGCGCTGGTCGAGGACCCGCGGGTGCGGATCGTCTCGTTCACCGGCTCGACCGCGGCCGGCCGCAGCGTCGGCGCGCTGGCCGCGCGGCACCTCAAGCGCGCCCATCTCGAACTGGGCGGCAACAGCGCCTTCTTGGTGCTGGACGACGCCGATCTGGACGCCGCGATGCCCACCGCCGCCTGGGCCTCGTTCTTCCACCAGGGCCAGGTCTGCATGACCGCCGGCCGGCACCTCGTGCACGCCTCGCTCTACGACGAGTACGTGGCGCGGCTGGCCGCGAAGGCGGACGAGCTGACCGTCGGCGACCCGTTCCGCGCGCAGGTCCACCTCGGCCCGGTCATCGACCGCGGGCAGCTCGACAAGATCGACGCGCTGGTCCGGGAGAGCGCCGCGGCCGGTGTGCGGATCGCCGCCGGCGGCACCCACCAGGAACTGTTCTACCGGCCGACGGTCCTCGCCGACACGGGCGCGTCGGCCGGGCCGAGCCTGGTGGGCGCCTCCCCCGCGTACGGCCAGGAGGTGTTCGGCCCGGTGGCCCCGGTCCGCGCCTTCGGCTCCCTCGACGAGGCGGTGGCGCTGGCGAACGAGTCCTCCTACGGGCTGGCGCTGGGCATCGTCACCCGCGACGTGGCCCGCGCCCTGGAGCTCGCCTACCGGATCCCCACCGGCCTGTTGCACATCAACGACCAGACCGTCAACGACGAACCGGTGGCCGCCTTCGGCGGGTTGGCCGACTCCGGGACCGGCTCCCGCTTCGGCGGCGAGGCCAACCTCGACGCGTTCACCGAGACCCGCTGGACGACGGTGCGCGCGACCCCGGCCCCGTACCCGTTCTGAACCGGCCAGCGGCGCCGGTCCCGCGCCCCGGAGCGCCGCCGCACGATCATGGGCCGAGGACGACAACGCCGACGAGGGCGAGCGAGAGGACGTGGTGAGGATGGCGGAGCGACTGGTGGTCGTCGGCGGCGATGCGGCGGGAATGTCCGCCGCCTCGCAGGCGCGTCGGCTGAAGGGCCCGGACGAGCTCACCATCACGGCCTTCGAGCGCGGCCACTTCACCTCGTACTCCGCCTGCGGCATCCCGTATTGGGTGGGCGGCGAGGTGGCGGGGCCGGACGCGCTGATCGCCCGGACGGCCAAGGAGCACCGGGCCCGGGACATCGACCTCCGGATGCGCACCGAGGTCACCGAACTCGACCTGGACCGCGGCCGGGTGCGCTGCCGGGACCTGGAGGACGGCGGCCGCGAGTCGTGGACCGGCTTCGACGCACTGGTGCTGGCCACCGGGGCGCGCCCGATCCGCCCGCCGCTTCCGGGCGTCGACGCGCCGGGCGTGTACGGGGTGCAGACGCTGGACGACGGGCAGGCGCTGCTGCGGGGCCTCCAGGGGGCCCCGGGCCCGCGGGCGGTGGTGATCGGCGCCGGCTACATCGGCGTGGAGATGGCCGAGGCCCTGATCCACCGCGGCTTCGAGGTGACGGTGCTGGACCAGGCCGCCCAGCCGATGTCCACGCTCGACCCGGACATGGGCGCCCTGGTGCGCGCCGCGATGTGCGAGATGGGCGTCGAGGTGGTGACCGGCGCGCGGGTCACCGGGGTGCTGACCGGCGCGGACGGCCGGGCCCGCGCGGTGGTGACGGAGGACGCCGAGTACCCGGCGGACGTGGTCGTGCTGGGCCTCGGCGTCCGCCCGGAGACCACTCTGGCCGAGGCGGCCGGGCTGCCGCTGGGCGCGTCCGGGGGCCTGCGCACGGATCTGGCGCTACGGGTGTCCGGCCAGGACCACATCTGGGCGGGCGGTGACTGCATCGAGGTACGCGATCTGCTCACCGGCGAGTACCGGCACATCGCGCTGGGCACCCACGCCAACAAGCACGGCCAGGTCATCGGCGCCAACGTGGCCGGCGGCTATGCGACGTTCCCGGGCGTCGTCGGCACCGCCGTCAGCAAGGTCTGCGACCTGGAGATCGCCCGCACCGGGCTGCTGGAGAGCCAGGCCCGGGCCGCGGGGCTGCGGTACGTCACCGTCACCATCGAGTCCACCAGCCGCGCCGGCTACTACCCCGGCGCCCGCCCGATGCACGTCAAGATGCTCGCCGAGCGCCGCACCGGGCGGCTGCTCGGGGTGCAGATCGTCGGGCGCGAGGGCGCCGGGAAGCGGGTGGACATCGCCGCCGTGGCGCTCACCGCGGGGATGACGGTTGCTCAGATGACCGCCCTGGACCTGGGCTACGCCCCGCCGTTCTCGCCGGTCTGGGACCCGGTGCTGGTCGCGGCCCGCAAGGCGGACGCGGCGGTGCGGGCGGCCGGGACCGCCTGACGGGCCCGGCCGCGGCCCGCCTCAGCGCCCGGTCTGGGTGTGGACGTACTCCACGAGCCGGGTCAGGGCGTCCGGGTCGGTGGTGGGCAGCACGCCGTGGCCGAGGTTGAAGACGTGGCCTTCCAGGCCGGCGGCGGCGTCCAGGACCTCGCGGGCCTTGGTCTCGACGGCCTCGCGGGGGGCGAAGAGCACCGCCGGGTCGATGTTGCCCTGGAGCGCCTTGCCGGGGCCGACCCGGCGGGCCGCCTCGTCCAGCGGGACCCGCCAGTCGACGCCGACCACGTCCGCGCCGGCCTCGCCCAGCAGGCCGAGGAGTTCGCCGGTGCCGACGCCGAAGTGGATCCGCGGGACGCCGTAGGAGGCGACCGCGTCGAAGACCTTGGCGGAGGCGGGCATGACGGAGCGCCGGTAGTCGGCCGGGGCGAGCGCGCCGACCCAGGAGTCGAAGAGCTGGACGGCGCTGGCGCCGGCCTCGATCTGCACCTTGAGGAAGGCGGCGGTGATGTCCGCGAGCCGGTCCAGGAGGTCGGCCCACAACTGCGGGTCGCCGTACATCAGGGCCTTGGTGTGCTCGTGGTTGCGGGACGGGCCGCCCTCGACGAGGTAGCTGGCGAGCGTGAACGGGGCGCCGGCGAAGCCGATCAGCGGGGTGCCGCCGAGTTCGCGGGTGAGCAGGCCGATGGCCTCGGTGACGTAGGGGACGTCGCCGGGCTCCAACGGGCGCAGCCGCTCCAGGTCGGCCCGGCTGCGGATGGGGTTCTCGACGACCGGGCCGACGCCCGGCTTGATGTCGAGGTCGATGCCGATGGCCTTCAGCGGCACCACGATGTCGCTGAAGTAGATGGCGGCGTCGACGCCGTGCCGGCGCACGGGCTGGAGCGTGATCTCGGTGATCAACTCGGGCCGCGTGCAGGAGTCCAGCATCGCGATGCCCTCGCGGACCTTGCGGTACTCGGGGAGCGAGCGCCCGGCCTGACGCATGAACCACACCGGCGTGTGCGGCACCGGCTCGCGCCGGCACGCCTTGAGGAAGGCCGAGTCGTACGTCGCGGTCTGCGGGTGGCCCGTAAGGGCGTCGTTGGCACTCACGCGGCAAATCTTCGCACGCGCCCCGGGACACCTCCGAATGGGCGACGCGCGCACCGGGTGTCCTCCCCGTATGAGCGCCGTCTTCCGCCTACCCTTCCGGGCATGGCTGCGGCTCAAGAACACCTCGCGGACAGCGCGGACGAGACCCCGATCCCCTTCCGTCAGGCGGTCGAGGCGCTCCGCGCGGCACGACTGCGGCCGGAGATCGAGACCGGCCCGACACCCGCACCGAAACGGCTCGCCCCGTATGCCTACGCGCTGGAGGCCGCGGTCGTCGAGCGCGGGGCGGGCCCGGACGGCGAGGACCGGGACCTGGCGGACGGCCGGTTGGTGGTACTGCACCAGCCGGCCGGCGACGAGACCTGGCACGGCACGTTCCGGGTGGTGACGCTGGCCCGCGCGGAGCTGGAGCCGGAGATGGGCACCGACCCGCTGCTGCCGGAGGTGTCCTGGTCCTGGCTGACGGGGGCGCTGGAGGCGCGCGGGGTCCACTACGGCGCGCCGAGCGGCACGGTCACCCGGGCCGGTTCGCACTACTTCGGCGAGCTGGCGGCGCGGGAGCCGGCGACCCAGATCGAGATCCGGGCGTCGTGGACGCCGGCCGAGGGGCCGGGCGGGGTGCCCGACCTCGCGGCGCACCTGGCGGCGTGGTGCGACCTGCTGTGCCAGGTGGCGGGGTTGCCGCCGGCCTCGGAGCCGGCGCCGCGGGGCGGGGTGGTGGCGCTGCCGCAGCGCCGCGGCCCGCAGCCCCGCTGACGGGGCGACCCGACGACGAACGACAAGGTGCCGCGCACCCGGACGGTCCGGGTGCGCGGCACCTTGTCGTTCGTCGCTTCCGCTTCCGGACGGCATCGCGTACGCCTGTGATCACCTCGATGCGCACTCGTGCCCACCTTGATCGCTCACGCATCCGATTTGCCCGAATTGCCCCTAACTAAATCGTGATCAAAGTCTAAAGTCCCGCCGGATTGCTGCCGAAGAGGTCAGTGACCCTTCAAACACGGATCATTCCGGCTTTCCCCAGTCGGCTTCCGTCCCCGCCACTCCCCAGGAGGCCCGGTGTCAGTTCTCCTTGAGCAGCCTTCGAGCCTGGTCGCCTACCGCCCGAACAAGCCGACCGCCATGGTCGTCGTGGCCGACCCTCGCGTCCGCTCCACCGTCACCCGTCACCTGTGGGCCCTCGGCGTGCGTGACGTGATCGAGGCGTCGTCCATCGCGGAGGCCCGTCCCCGCGTCGGCAACCCGCGCGACATCTGCGTGGCCGACGTCCACCTTCCCGACGGCTCCGGCCTGACCCTGCTGTCCGAGACCCGGGCGGCCGGCTGGCCCAACGGCCTGGCGCTGTCCGCCGCCGACGACATCGGCGCGGTGCGCAACGCGCTCGCCGGCGGCGTCAAGGGCTACGTCGTCACCGGCACCCGCACCAACCTGGGCCTGCCGGGCCGGCCGGGCGCCACGCCGATCGGCGCCAACGCGGCCCGGATGCAGCGCCGTCCGCCCGGCGCCCCGGGGCACCCCGGCGGCTACCGCGAGCTCTCCGGGCGCGAGGTGGAGGTGTTGCGGCTGGTGGCGGAGGGTCAGTCCAACAAGGCCATCGGCGTCTCGATGGGGCTGTCGGCGCTGACCGTGAAGAGCCACCTCGCCCGCATCGCACGCAAGCTGGGCACCGGCGACCGCGCCGGCATGGTGGCGGTCGCCCTGCGCACCGGCATCATCCACTGAAAAACCGCCGCCCGACCCGTCTCGCCCGTCGAGGGAACATTCCCCCGACGGGCGACGTGCATCCACAGATACCCTTGACTGGTGACCGACGCCCAAAAGACCGCAGCAGACATGACACTGCGAGCACCCGGAGAATCGCCTCCGGATTCCCGACCGGCGCCGGTACCCCTACTGGAACCCCGTGAGGGCATCCCCCCGGTGACCGCCAGCGGCGAGGCGCTCGCCGACATCGTCGCCGCCTTCGCCGCCGGCCGCGGACCGGTCGCGGTGGACGCCGAGCGCGCCTCCGGCTACCGCTACGGACAGCGCGCCTATCTCGTCCAGCTTCGCCGTGAGGGCGCCGGCAGCGTGCTGATCGACCCGGTCGGTTGTCCCGACCTGGCCGCGCTGGGGCAGGTGATCACCGACGCCGAGTGGGTGCTGCACGCCGCCACCCAGGACCTGCCCTGTCTGCGCGACATAGGGATGGTCCCCGCCCGGATCTTCGACACCGAGCTGGCCGGGCGGCTGGCCGGCTTCGCCCGGGTCGGCCTGGGCGCCATGGTCGAGAACGTCCTCGGCTACGCCCTGGAGAAGGGCCACTCCGCCGTCGACTGGTCCACCCGCCCGCTGCCCGAGCCCTGGCTGCGCTACGCCGCGCTCGACGTCGAGCTGCTGGTGGACCTGCGCGACGCGCTGGAGGAGGAGCTGGACCGGCAGGGCAAGTTGGAGTGGGCCCGGCAGGAGTTCGCGGCGATCGCGGCCGCTCCCCCGGCGCCGCCCCGCAAGGACCCCTGGCGCCGCACGTCCGGGATGCACAAGGTGCGCAGGCGCCGGCAGATGGCGGTCGTGCGGGAGCTGTGGACGCTGCGCGACCAGGTCGCCCAGCGGCGCGACGTCTCGCCCGGCAAGGTGCTCGGCGACGCCGCGATCGTCGAGGCCGCGCTCCAACTCCCGCCCAACGCCCATGCGCTGGCCGCGCTCTCCGGCTTCGGGCACCGGATGGGCCGGCGTCAGCTTGAACAGTGGCAGGCCGCCGTCGACCGCGCCCGGGCGCTGCCGGAGAGCGAGCTTCCGCAGCCCGGCCAACCGCTCAACGGCCCGCCGCCGCCCCGCTCGTGGGCCGACAAGGACCCCGCCGCGGCGGCCCGGCTGACCGCCGCCCGCGCGTCCGTGACGGCGCTCGCCGAGCAGTTGAACCTCCCTCAGGAGAACCTCATCACCCCGGACACCGTGCGCCGGGTGTGCTGGGAGCCGCCGGCCGGCCCGACCCCGGAGACGGTCGCCGAAGTCCTCACCGGACACGGCGCCCGTCCCTGGCAGATCGAGCTGGTCGCGCCGCTCCTCGCCGAGGCACTGCTGGGCAACGACTCCTGACCCGGGCCCCGACGCCCCCGACCGACGGCCCCGGTCGCGCTCCCACGGCGCGACCGGGGCCGTCGGCGTTCCCGGCGTGCCCCCGGTGCGGAGTCCGCCGCGCGCGGTGTACCGGGCCCGGAGGGTTCCGGCCGGTGGGCGGTGTGACGTTCGCCGCTCCCGGCGAGGGGGGTGTGCAGCATGGTTACCCGTAAGTAGCATGTGGGTGTGACGCGTCCTCCGGGCGCGCCCGCAGCAGTGCCATCCCGCACCTGGAGGAGAGCCAACGTGCCTCGTACCGCTAGGGACGTCGTCTTCGTCGACGGCGTCCGCACCCCGTTCGGCAAGGCGGGCCCGAAGGGCATCTACCACGAGACCCGCGCCGACGACATGGTCGTCAAGTGCATCCGGGAGCTGCTGCGCCGCAACCCGGACCTGGACCCGGCCAAGATCGACGAGGTCGCCCTCGCCGCCACCACCCAGATCGGCGACCAGGGCCTGACCCTGGGCCGCACCGCCGCCATCCTGGCGGGGCTGCCGCAGTCGGTGCCCGGTTTCTCCGTCGACCGGATGTGCGCCGGCGCGATGACCGCGGTGACCAGCATCGCCGGCGGGGTGGCCTTCGGTGCGTACGACGTCGCGGTGGCCGGCGGTGTCGAGCACATGGGACGGCACCCGATGGGCGAGGGTGTGGACCCCAACCCGCGGTTCGTGAGCGAGAAGTTGGTCGACCAGTCCGCCCTGTTCATGGGCATGACGGCGGAGAACCTCCACGACCGGCTGCCGCAGATCACCAAGCAGCGCGCCGACGAGTACGCGGTGCGCAGCCAGGAGAAGGCCGCGAAGGCGTACGCCGACGGCAAGATCCAGGCCGACCTGGTGCCGATCTCGGTGCGCCGCACCAACGCCGAGGGCGGCGAGACCGGTTGGGGCCTGGCCACCGCCGACGAGCCGATGCGCCCGGGCACCACGCTGGAGAACCTCGCCGGTCTGAAGACCCCGTTCCGCCCGCACGGCCGGGTCACCGCGGGCAACGCCGCCGGCCTCAACGACGGCGCCACCGCCTCGCTCATCGCCGCCGAGGACGTCGCCCGCGAGCTGGGCCTGCCGGTCAAGATGCGCCTGGTGGACTACGCGTTCGCCGGCGTCGAGCCCGAGGTGATGGGCATCGGCCCGGTCCCGGCGACCCAGAAGGCGCTGGCCAAGGCCGGTCTGACGATCGACGACATCGGCCTGTTCGAGATCAACGAGGCGTTCGCCGTCCAGGTGCTCTCGCTGCTCGACCACTACGGCATCGACGACGACGACCCGCGCGTCAACCAGTACGGCGGCGCCATCGCCTTCGGCCACCCGCTGGCCTCGTCCGGCGTGCGCCTGATGACGCAGCTCGCGCGACAGTTCGAGGAGCAGCCGGAGGTCCGCTACGGCATCACCACCATGTGCGTCGGCTTCGGCATGGGCGGCACGGTCATCTGGGAGAACCCGCACTTCGAGGGGGCAGGCAAGTGAGCACCACCGCTGAGCTGTTGAAGGGCGCGGCCGAGCTGTTCCCGGACGAGGTCGTGACGCAGGCGCACGTGCGCCACCTCGACCTCCCCAAGGGCGCGGGCCGGTTCGCGCTCATCACGCTGGACAACGGCCTGGACCACACCAAGCCGACCACCTTCGGACCGCAGTCGCTGGCGAACCTCAACGTCGCCATCGACCAGGTCGAGAAGGAGGCCGCGGACGGCGCGATCGTCGGCGTCGGCATCACCGGCAAGCCGTTCATCTTCGCCGTGGGCGCCGACCTCAAGGGCGTCGAGCTCCTCAAGCGGCACGAGGACGCGCTGGCCATCGGCAAGGGCGGCCACGACGTCTTCAAGCGGCTCTCCGCGCTGGCCGTGCCGACCTTCGCGTACTACAACGGCGCGGCCATGGGCGGCGGTGTCGAGGTCGGTCTGCACTGCACCTACCGCACCGTCTCCAAGGCGCTGCCGGCCTTCTCGCTGCCCGAGGTCTTCCTCGGCCTGGTGCCCGGCTGGGGCGGCTGCGCGCTGCTGCCGAACCTCATCGGCGCGGACAAGGCGATCTCGGTGATCATCGAGAACTCGCTCAACCAGAACAAGCAGCTCAAGGGCCAGCAGGTCTTCGACCTCGGCATCGCGGACGCGCTGTTCGAGGGCGCGGACTTCCTGGAGCGGTCGCTGGACTGGACCGCGTCGGTGCTGACCGGCCGGACCGAGGTCAGCCGGACCGAGGTGGACCGCGGCGAGGCGTGGGACGCGGCCGTGCAGCGCGGCAAGGAGATCGCGGACGGCAAGGTGCACGGCGCCGCCCCGGCCGCCTACCGCGCGCTGGACATCATCGCGGCCGCCAAGAACGGCGACCTGCGGCAGGGCTTCGACGCCGAGGACCAGGCGCTCGCCGACCTCATCATGGGCGGCGAACTGCGCTCCGGCATCTACGCGTTCAACCTGGTGCAGAAGCGCGCCAAGCGGCCCGCCGGTGCGCCGGACAAGTCGCTGGCCCGTCCCGTCACCAAGGTCGGCGTGGTCGGCGCGGGCCTGATGGCCTCCCAGTTGGCGCTGCTGTTCGCCCGCCGCCTGGAGGTCCCGGTCGTCCTCACCGACATCGACCAGGCCCGGATCGACAAGGGCGTGGCGTACGTCCACGGCGAGATCGACAAGCTGCTGCTCAAGGGCCGGGTCAACCAGGACAAGGCGAACCGCCTCAAGGGCCTGGTCTCCGGACACCTCGACAAGGCCGCCGCGTTCGGCGACGCGGACTTCGTCATCGAGGCCGTCTTCGAGGAGATGGGCGTCAAGCAGCAGGTGTTCGCGGAGGTCGAGGCGGTGGTGCCGGAGCACGCCGTGCTCGCCACCAACACCTCCTCGCTGTCGGTCACCGAGATGGCCTCGAAGCTCAAGCACCCCGAGCGGGTCGTGGGCTTCCACTTCTTCAACCCGGTCGCGATCCTGCCGCTGCTGGAGATCGTCCGGGCCGAGAAGACCGACGACGCGTCGCTGGCCACCGCCTTCTCCGTGGCCAAGTCGCTGAAGAAGACGGCGGTGTTGGTGAAGGACGCCCCGGCGTTCGTCGTCAACCGCATCCTGACCCGCTTCATGGGCGAGATCCAGAACGTCATCGACGAGGGCACCCCGGTCGCCACCGCCGAGAAGGCCGTCGAGCCGCTCGGGCTGCCGATGTCCCCGCTGGTGCTGCTGGAGCTGGTCGGTCCGGCGATCGGCCTGCACGTCTCCGAGACGCTGCACGGCGCCTTCCCGGAGCGCTTCACGGTCTCCCCGAACCTCAAGGCCGTCGTCGAGGCCGGCAAGCGCGGCTTCTACGTCTACGACTCCGGCAAGCCGGAGTTGGACCCGGAGGTCGCCGCGCTGCTCAAGCAGGGCGACGCGGTGCTGACCGAGGAGCAGGTCCGCGACCGGGTGCTGGACGCCGTCGCGCAGGAGATCGGCCTGATGCTGGACGAGGGCGTGGTGGCCGAGGCGCAGGACATCGACCTGTGCCTGATCACCGGCGCCGGCTGGCCCTTCCACCTGGGCGGCATCACGCCGTACCTGGACCGTGAGGGCGTCTCCGAGCGGGTGACCGGGAAGAAGTTCCTGGCCCCGGGGGTCGCGAGCGTTCCGGCGTAACGGACCGCCACAGCAGGGAAGTTGGCGCGCGGACCGGCTCGGTGGAGCCGGTCCGCGCGTCGTTCGCGTCCCGGGCGCGGGGCGGTCGGCGGCGCCGCGCGTGGCAGGCTGGCGGTATGGATTCCTTGGTCGTCGTCGATGCCGCGAACGTCGTCGGTTCGGTGCCGGACGGCTGGTGGCGGGACCGGCGCGGGGCCGCCGAGCGGCTGCGGGACGCGCTGGTCGGGTACGCCGCGACGGGGCTGCCCGGGCTGGTCGAGCCGCCGCTGGAGCTGGTCCTGGTCGTGGAGGGCGCGGCGCGCGGGGTGGCGTCCGTGCCGGGCGTCCGGGCGGTGTCCGCGGACGGCAGCGGCGACGACGCGATCGTGGCGCTGGTGGCCGACGAGGGCGCGGGGCGGGACTGTCTGGTGGTGACCGCGGACCGCGGGCTGCGTCAGCGCGTACAGGCGCTGGGCGCCCGCGTGACGGGCCCGCGGGCGGTCCGGGGCGGCTCGGGACGGCCCGGCGCCTCGTAGCCGCGTAGCACGGCGCCTGCGGCCGCGCGGGGCCGGCGGGGGTCCGTACCGCCGGCCTTGGTCGGCGAGGGGCTACGGCCGGGCGCCGGCCGCGTCCCGCTGTCGCTGGCGGATGGCGAGGCGGCTGTGGCGCTGCCCGTAGACGGCGTAGAGGACGAAGCCGGCCGCCATCCAGATCGCGAAGCGGATCCAGGTCTCGGCGGGCAGGTTGAGCATCAGCCAGAACGAGGCGAGCACCGACAGCAGCGGCACCGCCGGGACGAACGGGGTGCGGAAGGCGCGCGGCAGGTCCGGGCGGGAGCGGCGGAGCAGGACCACGCCGATGGCGACCACGGCGAAGGCGAACAGCGTCCCGATGTTGACGAGTTCGGCCAGCACGTCGATCGAGGTGAAGCCGGCGACCACCGCGACCACGACGCCGAGGGCGATGGTCGACCGGTGCGGGGTGCCGAACCTCGGGTGCACGCGGGAGAAGACCTGGGGCAGCAGCCCGTCCCGGCTCATCGCGAAGAACACCCGGCTCTGGCCGAGCAGCAGGATCATGCAGACCGACGTCAGGCCGACCGCCGCGCCGAAGCTGATCAGGCCCGCGTAGAAGGGGTGGCCGACGTGCTTGAAGGCGTCGGCGAGCGGGGCGTCGACGGAGAGCCGGTCGTACTTCTCCATGCCGGTGACGACGATGGAGACGGCGACGTAGAGCAGGGTGCAGATGGCCAGTGAGCCGAGGATGCCGCGCGGCACGTCGCGCTGCGGGACGCGGGTCTCCTCGGCCGCGGTCGCCACGATGTCGAAGCCGATGAAGGCGAAGAAGACCACCGCGGCCGCGGCGAAGATGCCCATCACGCCGAAGTGGGACGGGGTGAAGCCGAAGAGCAACTGGGAGAGCGGCGCGGCCAGTCCGCCGCCGGCGGGGGTGGGCTTGCTCGGCGGGATGAAGGGCCGGTAGTTGGCCCCGGTGATGAAGAACGAACCGGCGATGATCACCAGCAGCACCACGGTCACCTTGACGCCGACGACCACCGTCGTCACCCGGGAGGAGAGCTTCATGCCGAGCACCAGGACGGCCGTGATGACCAGGACGAGGATGCAGGCAAGCAGGTCGAAGCCGAAGTGCCCGCCGTGGCTTCCGGAGAGCGCCGGCGGCACGTGCAGCCCCGCGGAGTCCAGCAGCGAGCGCACGTAGCCGGACCAGCCGACGGCCACCACCGCGCAGCCCAGGGCGAGTTCGAGGATCAGGTCCCAGCCGATGATCCAGGCGGGCAGTTCGCCGAGGGACGCGTAGGCGAAGGTGTAGGCGGAGCCGGCGACCGGCACGGTGGAGGCGAACTCCGCGTAGCACAGCGCCGCCAGCGCGCAGACCACGCCGGCGACGACGAAGGAGAGGGCGACCGAGGGCCCGGCCTGCTCCTTGGCGATCTTCCCGGTGAGGACGAAGATGCCGGTGCCGATGACCACACCGACGCCGAAGACGGTCAGGTCCAGCGCCGAGAGGGACTTCTTGAGGGCGTGCTCCGGCTCCTCGGTGTCCCGGATCGACTGCTCGACGCTCTTCGTCCGCAGGACGCCGCGGTCACGGCGCGTGCGGTTGCGGGGCGCGAGCGGCCCGTTTCCGGGCCCCTCTCCCCGTGGTCCCTGCTGTGTGCTCATGGGCGAACCTCCGCCTGGACGGCCCTCGCGACTCTCCTGAACTGCCCGAGTGTCTGCAATGTCCCTAATGGGGCTGCGGCGGCGGGCCCTCCGGGGTCGGGGATTCACCCGATGGGGTGGGCACCAGATGGGGTGGGAACCGCGAAGAGGCCGATGGGCCGGCCGGAACATCCCTGGGGACGTCCGGCCGGCCCATCGTCGGCGGTGCGGGGCGCGGTCAGTCGCGCGCCGCCTCGGCGGACGCGGTCGCGGCCGCGCCGCCGGTGGCCGCGCCGGCGCCGGCGGTGCGGCCGGCGTCCTCGTCGCGGTTGTCCATCTTGGCGACCAGGCCGGTCACCTGGCGGGCGATGTCCGGTGCGGTCAGCCCGATCTCCGCCATGACCTCCTTGCGCGAGGCGTGGTCCAGGAAGCGCTCGGGGATGCCGAAGTCGCGCAGCGGGACGTCTACGCCGGCGTCCCGGAGCGCCTGCGCGATCGCCGAACCGACGCCGCCGGTACGGATGTTGTCCTCGACGGTGACCACCAGTCGGTGCCCGGCGGCCAGGCCCGGCAGCGCCTCGTCGACCGGCTTGACCCAACGGGGGTCGACGACGGTGGTGGAGATGCCCTGCTTGTCGAGCAGGTCGGCGACCTCCAGGCACATCGGGGCGAGCGCGCCGACCGACACCAGCAGGACGTCGGGGCGGCCCTCGGTGCCGGCCTCGCGCAGCACGTCCATCCCGCCGACCCGTCCGACCGCCTCGACGGCCGGGCCGACCGCGCCCTTGGAGTAGCGCACCACGGTGGGTGCGTCGTCGACCTCGACGGCCTCGCGCAGCTGGGCGCGTACCTGGTCGGCGTCGCGCGGCGCGGCGAGCCGCAGGCCGGGGACGACCTGGAGGAGCGACATGTCCCACATGCCGTTGTGCGAGGCGCCGTCGGTGCCGGTGACGCCGGCCCGGTCCAGGACGAAGGTGACGCCGCACTTGTGCAGCGCGACGTCCATCAGCACCTGGTCGAAGGCGCGGTTGAGGAAGGTGGCGTAGACCGCGAAGACCGGGTGCAGTCCGGCGGTGGCCATGCCGGCGGCGGAGACCGCGGCGTGCTGCTCGGCGATGCCGACGTCGTAGACCCGGTCCGGGAACTGCTTGGCGAACTTCTCCAGGCCGACCGGCTGGAGCATGGCCGCCGTGATGGCGACGATGTCCTCGCGCTCCGTGCCCAGCGCGACCATCTCGTCGCCGAAGACACCGGTCCAGTCCTTGCCGCCGGAGGAGATCGGCAGGCCGGTGTCCGGGTGGATCGGGCCGATGCCGTGGAAGCGGTCGGCCTCGTCCTGCTCGGCGGGCTTGTAGCCGCGACCCTTCTCGGTGAGGCAGTGGACGATCACCGGGCCGCCGAAGCGCTTGGCACGGGCCAGCGCGGACTCCAGCGCCTCGATGTCGTGGCCGTCGATCGGGCCGACGTACTTCAGGCCCAGGTCCTCGAACATGCCCTGCGGCGCGATGAAGTCCTTCAGGCCCTTCTTGGCGCCGTGCAGGGTCTCGTAGAGCGGCTTGCCGACGACCGGGGTGCGCTCCAGGATGTCCTTCCCGCGGGCCAGGAAGCGCTCGTAGCCGTCGGTGGTGCGGAGGGTGGCGAGGTGGTTGGCCAGGCCGCCGATGGTCGGGGCGTAGGAGCGCTCGTTGTCGTTGACGACGATGACCAGCGGGCGGTCCTTGGCGGCGGCGATGTTGTTCAGCGCCTCCCAGGCCATGCCGCCGGTGAGCGCGCCGTCGCCGATGACGGCCACCACGCGGTCGTCGGTGCCGCGGACCTCATGGGCCTTGGCGATGCCCTCGGCCCAGCCGAGCACGGTGGAGGCGTGGCTGTTCTCGATGACGTCGTGGTCGGATTCGGCGCGCGAGGGGTAGCCGGAGAGGCCGCCCTTGGCCTTGAGCTTGGAGAAGTCCTGGCGGCCGGTCAGCAGCTTGTGGACGTAGGACTGGTGTCCGGTGTCCCACAGGACCTTGTCCTTGGGGGAATGGAAGACGCGGTGCAGGGCGATGGTCAGTTCGACCACGCCGAGGTTCGGGCCGAGGTGTCCGCCGGTCTTGGAGACCGCGTCGACGAGGAAGCTGCGGATCTCCCCGGCCAACTGCGCGAGCTGCTCCGGCGAGAGCCGGTCCAGATCGCGCGGCCCCTTGATACGGGTCAGCAATGCCACCCCATGCCTCCTTGCTGCCGTAGGTCGAGCTTGCCGATCAGATGAGTCTAATGTTGCGTCCGCCGCCGGCGCGGCCGGGCCTCGCGATGCATGCCACTCGGGTGACAACCGCGTCGGGCGGCGATTTCCGGCCGGGGTCCGGGGCGTGACGTGGCGCTGTGCAGGGGACGGGGCATGGCGCGGCCCCCACCGGGGCGCCTCTGGCGAGCGCCCGATGAGGGCCGTTTCCTACCGTTTTGCACTGCGACGTTGCGCACTTGTGTGCGCCGGGGGCGCTGCCGCGGACGCACCACCGCCCGTGCCTACGCGCGCCAGGGCACTCCCGCAGGCGCACCGCCGCACGCGCCTACGTGCGCCAGAGGCGCTGCCGCGGATACCTCACCACCCGCGCGCTCACGTGCGCCCCGCGGTCTTCTGGGTGCGGCGGGAGAGGGAGTCGATGACCACGGCGGCCAGCAGGACCGCGCCGGTGATCATGTACTGGATCTCGCTGGCCATGCCGAGCAGGTTCAGGCCCTGCTGGATCGACTGGATGACCAGCATGCCCAGCAGCGCGGACCAGATCTTGCCGCGGCCGCCGAAGAGGCTGGTGCCGCCGATGACCGCCGCCGCGATCACGTTCATCAGGGTGTTGCCGGCGCCGAGGTTCTTGGTGGCGCCGCCGGAGAGGCTGGCGATGAACAGGCCGCCGAAGGCGGCGAGCATCCCGGAGATCGCGAAGACGGTGATCCGGACCCGGGCCACGTTGATGCCGGCCCGGCGGGCCGCCTCGGCGTTGCCGCCGACCGCGAAGATCTGCCGGCCGTAGGCGGTGCGGCGCACCACGAAGTCGGCGAGGACCAGGACGGCGAGGAAGAGCACCAGGGCCAGCGGCAGGCCGCGGGCGCCGGCCGGCTCGTTGAGGACGTAGGCGACAGCGAAGGCGATCACCGCGACCACGCCGGTGCGCAGCAGGACCTCGCTGAGCGGCCGCGCCGGCAGGGCGGCGGCCTTGCGGCGCCGGGTGTCCAGCAGCAGCGAGCCCGCGTAGGCGAGGACCGCGACCAGCGCCAGGCCGTAGGCGGCGGCCTTGTCGTCGAAGTAGTAGCCGGTGAGGCTCTCGACCACGCTGCCGCTGGGCGTGTTGATGGAGCCTTCCTTGCCCATCAACCAGATCTGGAGGCCGCTCCAGCCGAGGAATCCGGCCAGGGTGACGACGAAGGCGGGCACCCCGATCTTGGCGAAAAAGAACCCGTGGAGGGCGCCGATGGCGGCGCCGGCGACCACCGCGAGCACGACCGCCAGCCAGTCGTTGACGCCGTGGCTGACGCTCAGCACCGCCCAGACGGCCGCCCCCACGCCGGCGACCGAGCCGACCGAGAGGTCGATCTCGCCGAGCAGCAGGACGAAGACGATGCCGACCGCCATGATGCCCAGGCCGGACGTGTAGACGCCGATGTTGGCGAGGCTGTCCGCGGACAGGAAGCTGCTGTTCTTGAACTGGAAGACGACCGCGATGACGACCAGGCCGACGATGACCGGCAGGGAGCCCAGCTCGCCACCGCGGATCCGGCGGGTGAACTCGTCGAGATAGCCGGCGAATCCTTTCTCCCTGACCAGCAGGCGGGGATCGACGGCGGCCGGTTGCTGCGGCTGCGGCGCGGTCTCGGTGGTCTGCTGCTCACTCACGCCCCGGCCTCCTTCTTCGTCAGGTCGGTGCACGCCTGGTCGGTGCGCGCCCGGCGGCGGGTGACGGCGTTGTCCGAGGCGCCGGTGATGGCGGCGATGATCTCTTCGTGGCTGGTCTCCGCGACGTCGAAGACGCCGTTGTTGCGGCCCAGTCGGAGCACCGCGACCCGGTCCGCGACGGCCAGCACGTCGGCCATGTTGTGGCTGATCAGGATGACGCCGAGGTCCCGCTCGCGGAGCCGCTCGACGAGGTCGAGGACCTGGGCGGTCTGCTCGACGCCGAGGGCGGCGGTCGGCTCGTCGAGGATGACCACCTTCGGCTCGCCGATCAGGGCACGGGCGATGGCGACGACCTGCCGCTGGCCGCCGGAGAGCGAGGCGACCGGGATCCGGACGCTGGGTATCCGGATGGACAGGGTGTCGAGCAGTTCCTTGGCCCGCTTCTCCATGGCGATCTCGTCGAGGACGCCGGCGGTGCGGAGTTCGCTGCCGAGGTAGAGGTTGGCGACCACGTCGAGGTTGTCGCAGAGCGCGAGGTCCTGGTAGACGGTGGCGACGCCGAGCTGTTGGGCGTCGTGCGGCTTGCCGATGCGGACCGGGGCGCCCTGCCACTCGATGCCGCCGTCGTCGACGGGGTGGACGCCCGAAATGGTCTTGACCAGGGTGGACTTGCCGGCGCCGTTGTCGCCGACGAGGGCGACCACCTCACCGGCGTGGATCTCCAACGTGACGTCGGTGAGCGCCTGGACGGCGCCGAACCGCTTGGAGACCCCGCGCAACGCCAGCACGGGCGGAGCGGACACGTGAATCATCTCCTTCACCGCCGTCGCTGCGGCGGGGAAAACGGTGGTGCGGGTGCGGGGTGCGGGCCCCGGCGCGGCGACCGGTCGGCGGCCGTGCCGGGGGTGGGGCGGCGCGGGCCGCAACGGGCCCGCGGCGCGGACTACTTGATGCCCGCCGCCGCACAGGCCGCCTTGACGTCGGCGGTGCAGATCTGGCCGGCCTTGTAGACCTTGTCCTTGATGATCGTGCCCTCGATGTTGTCCTTGGTCACGATCTGGGCGTCGTAGAGCTTGGCGGGGATGCCCTTGACCTCGCCGCTGATGCTGTCGACCTTGGTGGGGGCCAGGGAGTCGATGCTCTCGCCCTTGAGCAGCCGGACCGCGATCTCGGCGCTGGTGTCGGCCTGCGGCTGGATCTGCTTGTAGATGGTGAACGCCTGATCACCCTTCAGAACCCGCTGGAGGCCCGCGAGTTCGGAGTCCTGGCCGCCGACCGGCACGGAGATGCCCTGCTGCTTGAGGGCGGTGATGATGCCGCCGGCCATGCCGTCGTTGGCCGAGTAGACGCCCTGGAAGCCGTCCTTGCCCAGGGAGTTGATGGCGGCGCCCATCTTCTTGTTGGCCTCGTCCGGCGACCAGTCCGGGATGTCCTGCTCGTAGACGACCTTCTTGACCTGCTTGTCGAGGACGCTGTGCGCGCCGCGCTTGTAGAGCGGGGCGTTGGGGTCGGTCGGCGAGCCGTTGATCATGACGACATTGCTGTCCTTGGCCTTGTCGCCGAGCGCCTTGACCAGCGCCTGGCCCTGGAGGCGGCCGATCTTCTCGTTGTCGTAGGAGACGTAGGCGGAGATCTTCCCCTCGGCCAGCCGGTCGTAGGCGACGACCTTGACGCCCTTCTTGGCGGCCTGGTCGATCCAGGACTTGGTGGCCTTGTAGTCGACCGGGTCCAGGACGATCACCTTGACGCCCTGCGTGATCAGGGCGTCGAACTGCTTCTTCTGCTGCTGGGTGTCCTGGTCGGCGTTGTTGTACTTGACCTTGCAGTCGGGGCAGAGCGCCTCGATCTTCCTGGTGATCAGCGGGCGGTCGAAGGTCTCGTATCTGGTGGTCTTGTTCTCCGGCAACAGCAGACCGATGGTCTTGCCGTCACCGCCGCTCTTGCCACCGTCGCCGGCCTTGCCACAGGCGGCCACGGAGAGCGCCATCGAGACGGCTGCGGTGCCTATGACGACGCGACGCGTCCACACGTTCATGGGGAGCCTCCAGACGTGGCCGCGTCGTTGCGGCCGAGGTGGCTGGAAGTCAACTCGGCCGCCAGCCGACCGTCAAGGAGTAAATCCTTAACGAGATGACAACGGTGCCATGCGTTCTGGAGGTGAACCTATGCCGGTCGCGCTATGGCGGCCGCGTCCGCGTCCCGCACCCCGTCGAGCAGGCTCGAATCGCCCATCTCGCTCAGCACCAGGGCCAGCGCCCCCAACACCTCGGCGCGACCCCCGAGGGTGCCCGGCACGATGCTCAACTGCCGTGCGGCGCTGGGGATCGCGTACCGCGACACCGACTCCCGGATCGGGCCGAGCACCAGCTCGCCGGCCTCGGCGAGGTCGCCGCCCAGCACCACCCGGCTGGGGTTGAGGAGGTTGCAGAGGTTCGCCACGCCGCTGCCGATGTGCCGGCCGACGTCCGCGATGACCCGCCGGCAGCCGGGGTCGCCCTCACGGGCCAGTTGGACCACCCCCGCCATGGTCAAGTCCGGTCCGTGACCGGGCTGGAGCAGCGGCAGGACGTAGCGGGCGGCGGTGAAGGTCTCCAGGCAGCCGCGGTTGCCGCAGCGGCAGACCGGGCCGGTCTCGTCCAGGGTGATGTGGCCGATCTCGCCGGCCGTGCCGCCCGGGCCGCGGTAGATCTGGCCACTGATCACCAGCCCGGCGCCGACGCCGCTGGCGACCTTGATGTACGCCAGGTCCGCCGCGCCGCGGCCGCCGCCCCACACCAACTCGCCGAGCGCGCCGAGGTTGGCGTCGTTGTCGACGTAGACGGGCACGCCGAGCCGCTCGGAGAGCTCCTCGCCGGGCTTGGTGCCCGCCCAGCCCGGCAGGATCGCGGTCGAACCGAGGGTGCCGGACTCCACGTCGATCGGGCCGGGGACGCCCAGGCCCACGCCGATGACCTTGCCCGGAGTGACGGCGGTCCGCTCGATCAGCCGGCTGACCAGCCGTTCCGCCCGGTCGAAGCCCTCGGCCGCGGAGGCGTCCACGTCGAACGGCTCGGCCTCCTCGGCGAGCACCTCGTGGGCGAGGTTGCCGACCGCCACCCTCAGGTGGGAGTGGCCGAAGTCGACGCCGACGACGATGCCGGCGTCGCCGGAGAGCGAGACGCTGCGTGCCCGGCGACCGCCCGCGGAGGTGGGCGTCACCTCGACCGTCCCGCCGTCCTTCAACTCGCGAACGATGTTCGAGACGGTGGCCGCGGACAGCCCCGTGCTCCGGGCGATCTCCGCCTGGGTGAGCGAGCCCGCCATGCGCACCGCCCGGACGACCCGCTCCAGATTGGCCCGGTGCAGCGAGGACTGCGACCCCGGAGTCTCCATCGACTCATCCACTCCCGCCTGGGGTGGGCAGTGCGACGACTGCCCGCCGGCCGCACCCACGTCGTCGGAGGGGCGGCAACCGATTTCAACATGTGAACTCTAAGCAGAACTCCAGGGAGGAAGTTACGTCAAGGCGTTGAGTCCGGGGGCAACCGGGAGGCGGTGGGGCAGGCGGACAGGGCGGTTCCGCCGGGTGCGGAACCGCCCTTCCGACGCGGCGGTCGGCGCTACTTCAGCGCGCCGGCCGTCAGCCCGGCCTGTACCTGCCGCTGGAAGATGACGTAGACGAGCAGCACCGGCAGCATCGCGATCATCATGCCGGCCATCAGTCCGCCCCAGTCGCCCTGGTAGCCCTGCTGGAGCGCGAGGTTGGCCAGGCCCTGGGTGAGTACGTACTTGCTCTCGTCCTGGTTGAGGACCATCGGCAGCAGGTACTGGTTCCACTGGCCCAGGAAGTTGAAGATCCCCACGCTGATCAGGCCCGGCTTGGCCATCGGCAGCATGACCTGGAAGAACGTCCGCACGTGCGAGGCACCGTCGATCATCGCCGCCTCCGCGATGGACGTCGGCAGGGTGCGGAAGAACGCCGTCATGAAGAAGACCGTGAACGGCAGCGAGTAGGCGATGTAGACGGCGATCAGGCCCTGGTACGTCGCCAGCAGCGGGACGCCGGGGAAGTCCCGCAGCACGAAGAAGAGCGGGATCACCAGCATGAAGACCGGGAAGGACATGCCGGCGACGAAGAGGTAGTAGATGAGGCGGTTGCCGGGGAAGTCGAAGCGGGCCAGGACGTAGCCGGCCATGGACCCCAGCACCATCGTGCCGGTGAGCGAACCGCCCACCACGATCAGGGTGTTGAGGAACATCCGGCCGATGTTCGCCTTCTGCCAGGCGTTGACCCAGTTCTCGAAGTGCAGCTTGCCCGGCAGCGACCAGGGGGCGGTGAGGATGTCACCGCTGCTCTTGAAGGAGCTCCACAGCACCCACAGCAGCGGCAGGCCCACCATCAGCGCCCACACCACGAGGATGCCGTGCGAGAAGACGTTGAGCGTGCCGCCCTCGGCGGTCCGGCGCGCCCGCGCCGGCGTGGTTGAAGTCGTCATGCGCCCTGTCCCTAGAACTCGATCCGCTCACGGCGCGCGAAGCGCATCGTGAGGGCGGCGAACAGCAGCGTGACGACGAGCATGGCGACGCCCATCGCCGCCGCGTAGCCGAACTGACTGTCGCGGAAGGCGGTCAGGTAGAGGCGGAGCGGGACGACGTCGGTCGCGCCGTCCGGGCCGCCCATGTTGACGGACATGATCTGCACCAGCGCGAACGCGTCCATCGCGATGATGCCCATGTAGACCCAGCCGGTCTGCACGGTGTCCCACAGCAGCGGGAGGGTGATCCGGAAGAAGGTGTGGAAGCGGCTGGCGCCGTCCAACAGCGCGGCCTCGTAGATCTCCCGGGGAATGGAGGCCATGGCGGCGGAGAACAGCACGACGTAGAAGCCGACGTTCGCCCAGACCATCACGACCATGATGCAGGCCAGGGCCAGGCTCCCCTCCCCCAGCCAGGCGCTCTGGAAAGAGCCCAAACCCACCGCGCCCAGCAGCGAGTTGAGCATGCCGTCGTGCGGATCGGGATTGTAGATGTTGAACCAGATCACCGAGATGATGGTGATCGAGATGACCTGCGGGAAGAAGTAGACGAATTTGTAGAACCGCGCGCCGCGGACGCCGGTGATGACCGCGCCGCGCCGGGACCGGCCGCCGACGTTCAGCATGAACGCGAAGAACAGCCCCAGCGCCAGCGTCACGATCGGCACCAGCACCAACATGACGACGTTGTGCTTGAGCGCGTTCCAGAATTCGTCGCTGTGCAGCAGTTTCGTGTAGTTGGCCAGCCCGACGCTCTTGGCGGTGCCGCGCAGTCCGCTCCATTCCGTGGTGGAAATCTGGAATGCCTGGACGAACGGCGAGATCACGAAGATGCCGTAGAGCAGTAGGGGCAGGGCCAGGAACCCCACGATGAATCGGTACTTGCCGTGTCGCATGCGCTCCCCGGCCCTCCCTCGTCAGCGGTGGTGCGTGGACTTGCGTCCCGGTCGGGAAGCCCGGTCAGGCGGAGCGGTGGAACTTGGTGACGGAATCGTCCTTGGCGATGGCGTCCGCGTACGCCTGCGCCTTCTTGATCCAGTCGGCGGCCTTGAGGTCGCCGGTGAGCAACTGGCTGGTGATACCGCCGAGCTTTTCGTCGGTGAGCTGCGGATACCACTCCTGGAGCTGGATCATCAGCAGGTTCTGCCCGCCGGCCTTGACCGCCTTGGCGGCGGAGGCGAGGCCCGGCGAGAGCTGCATTCCGTCGGTCGCGTCGCGGACGGAGGTCAGCGACTTGACCTTGGTGGCGAAATTCTGCGCGTGCTTCTTGGAGAGCATGATGCGCAGCAGTTCCATGCCGCCGACGGGGTTCTTGCCGCCCTTGGCGACGATGAACGGCTCGCTGGGCTCGGCGCGCAGCGTGCCGTGCGGCATCTTGTCGCCGCTGCCGCCGTTGAACAGCGGGCCGACGGCCATGTCGAAGTCGGCCGGGGTGGTGGGCGCGGCCTCGTTCTCCACCCAGGAGCCGTTGGGGATGAAGGCGGCCTTGCCGCGGGTCCAGGCGGTCTGCGACTGGATGTGCGTCATGCCCTGACTGCCGGCCAGGAAGTACCCCTTGGCGGCCAGTTCCTCGTAGTGCCCGATGACCTGCCTGACCGCGTCGTTGGAGGTCCAGGCGCGGGGTTCGAGGTTGTCGATGGCGATCCACTTGTCCAGCCCGCCGATCTTGGCGATCTGGGCGAACATGTTGAAGTGGACGTAGTAGGGATAGTGCCCCGGATACGTCCAGGGCGCGATTCCGGCCTTCTTGATCTCGGCGCAGAGGCTGATCATCTCGTCGAAGGAGGTGGGGTACTGCCAACCCCGGTCCTTCAGCAGCTTGTTGGAATACCAGGTGCCGTACACCGTGAAGGCGTAGTAGAAGACGTCGAAGGCGTCCTTGTGCTTGCCCTTTTCGATGGTGCTGGGGTAGAGCGTGTCCCGGACCTTCTTCTTCGGATCGTCCACCGACGGGGCGTCGAGCAGCGGCGTGAGGTCCTGCAACTGCCCCTGTGCGGACAGCTTGTTCATGTCGAGGTGGTCGGCGCCGGAGTTGTCGATCACGTCGGGCGGATTGCCGCCGGCGAAGCGCGGCTGGAGTTTGGGACCGATCTGTTGGGTGCCGGTGTGCTTGACCGTGGTGCCGTAGGTCTTGTGGTAGTCCGCCTCGGCGTCCTTGGCGTACTGGTCGCCCAGCCCGCCCTTGAAGATGAACGCCTCCAGCGGTACGCCGTTCTTCACGCCGAGCGGATTCTTGGCGGAGGTGGCGCCCTTGTTCTTGGTGCCCTCGTCGGAACCGCCGCCGCCTCCGGTGGCACAGGACGAGAGGGCCCCCATGGCCGGTACCGCGAGAATTCCCAGTGCGGCGGCTCTCTTGACCAGATCGCGACGGTTGACTTCAAAGGTGGAGCCCATGCTCAAGTCCTCGCCTTCTCCGGGACTGAACGCGGTGTACCGGAGCCACCCCGGCACCGCGGGTCAGTTGAAGCTGAGTCGTGCGGGATGTGCAACCGGGCGAGCTAGGGACAGGCAGGGGAATTCTCCGTTCCCCCGCTTTCCCCCCGGATTCCGTGCCGACAGTCGTACGGCCGGGTTCGGACGCCGATAGGTATAGTCCACTTCCGGCCGAACAGGCAAGATCGGATACCGAGTTGGCCGGCAGTCTTTCTCTAGTTGAGACCTCGTCGGTATGCGCCTTCGGCGCCCCGTCCGGGGGCATCGGCGAGGAAAAGGCGCCGGTGGCGGGAGCCGGGCGCGACACGGCCGCACCGGCTCCCGCCGCACCCTTGACACCCACCTCCGCGCGCACCTTACTTATCTCTGCACTACGCAACTGACAACGATGTCAATCCCGTTGAGAGGGTCTCGCGTGCGGCACCGGCACAGACACCGGCACAGTCCACTGCGGGGAATCGCCCGCCCCGCCGCCCTCGTGGCGGCCGCCCTGCTCGCCCTGACCGCGCCGGGCACGACCGGCCCGGCGCGGGCCGTGACGCCCCAACCACCGCGCGGAACGGCGGAGTTCCGGTCCTCCTTCGAGCCCGGCCAGCCGGCGCCGGACTGGACCGACACCGTCGAGACCGGCCCGGACGGCCGCCCGAAGACCTCCGGCGTCACCCCGGAGAAGACTCCCGGCGCGCCCGGGATGAACACCGCCACCGGGACCGGCCCGGCCGACTCCCCCACCGCGAAACCGCACGCCGGCTTCACCGGCGGCCACGCCCTGCGCTACGCCGGCACCCACACCGCCGCCGGCCGGGCCTCCTCGTACAACAAGCTGTTCGCGGTCCACCTGCCCGTCACCCCCGCCACCACGCTGTCGTACAAGCTCTTCCCGGAGTTGGCGGAGACCGACCTGGACTACCCCGCCACCCATGTCGCGGTCGACCTGGCCTTCACCGACGGGACGTATCTGAGCGAGCTGGCCGCGACCGACCAGTACGGGGCGCCGCTGACCCCGCAGGGCCAGGCGGCCGCCAAGACGCTCTACGTCAACCAGTGGAACAACCGCGAGGCCCGGATCGGCGCGGTCGCCGCCGGCAAGACCATCGCCCGGATCCTGCTCGCCTACGACGCGCCCCGGGCGCCGCGCACCGCGCCCGCCTTCCGCGGCTGGCTCGACGACCTCGTGATCGCGCCCAAGGCGCCCGAGAAGCCGCTCGCGCACCTCTCCGACTACGCCGTCACCACCCGCGGCACCCTCTCCAGCGGCAGCTTCTCGCGCGGTAACACCTTCCCCGCCACCGCGGTCCCCAACGGCTTCACGTTCTGGACGCCGGTGACCAACGCCGGCTCCACGGACTGGCTCTACGAGTACGCGCGCAAGAACAACGCCGACAACCTGCCCACCCTCCAGGCGTTCGGCGCCAGTCACGAGCCGAGCCCCTGGATGGGCGACCGGCAGACCTTCCAGGTGATGCCGTCCACCGCGGCCGGCACCCCGGACGCCTCGCGCACCGGGCGCGCGCTGCCCTTCCACCACGAGCGCGAGTCCGCGCGCCCGTACCGGTACGCGGTGACCTTCGACAACGGACTGCGGGCCGAGGTCGCGCCGAGCGACCACGCCGCGATGATGCGGTTCACCTTCCCCCGCTCGGACGCCAACCTGCTCTTCGACAACGTCAACGACAAGGGCGGGCTCACCCTGGACGCCCGACACGGCGTCGTCAGCGGCTACTCCGACGTCCGCAGCGGGCTCTCGGTCGGCGCCACCCGGCTGTTCGTCTACGGCGTGGTGGACGCGCCGGTCACCGCGAGCGGGCGGCTCACGGGGGGAGGCGGCAAGAACGTCACCGGCTATCTGAAGCTGCGACCGGGCGCCGACCGGACCGTGACGCTGCGCCTGGCCACCTCGCTGATCGGCGTCGACCAGGCGAAGGCCAACCTGGCCCGGGAGATCCCCGGCGGCACCTCCTTCGCCACCGTCCGGGACCGCGCCCGCGCCCAATGGGACGCCCTCCTGGGCCGCGTCGAGGTGCAGGGCGCCACCCAGGACCAGCTGACCACCCTCTACTCCAACCTCTACCGGCTCTACCTCTACCCCAACTCCGGCTCGGAGCAGGTCGGTTCGCGGGTCCGCTACGCCAGCCCGTTCTCCCCGCCGGCCGGCCCGGACACCCCCACGCACACCGGCGCGAAGATCGTCGACGGCACGGTGTACGTCAACAACGGCTTCTGGGACACCTACCGCACCACCTGGCCCGCCTACTCCCTGCTCACCCCCGGGCGGGCCGGGAAGATGGTCGACGGCTTCGTCCAGCAGTACAAGGACGGCGGCTGGATCTCCCGTTGGTCCTCGCCCGGTTACGCGGACCTGATGACCGGCACCAGTTCGGACGTCGCGTTCGCCGACGCCTACGTCAAGGGCGTGAAGTTCGACGCCGCCGCGGCCTACGACGCGGCCGTGAAGAACGCCACCGTCGCCCCGCCCTCCGCCGGCGTCGGCCGCAAGGGCATGACCACCGCGCCGTTCCTCGGCTATACCAGCACCGACACCCGCGAGGGCGCGTCCTGGGCGCTGGAGGGCTACCTCAACGACTTCGGCATCTCCCGGATGGGGCAGGCCCTCTACGCCAGAACCCACAACCCCCGCTACAAGGAGGAGTCGACGTACTTCCTGGGCCGGGCCCAGAACTACGTCCGGCTCTTCGACGACCGCGTCGGCTTCTTCCAGGGCCGGGACGCCAAGGGTGCCTGGCGACTGCCCCCGGACCGCTTCGACCCCCGGGTCTGGGGCTACGACTACACCGAGACCAACGCCTGGACGTTCGCCTTCGCCGCCCCGCAGGACACCCGCGGGCTGGCCGACCTCTACGGCGGACGGGCCGGCCTGGCCGGGAAGTTGGACGCCTACTTCGGCACCCCGGAGACCGCCGCCAAGCGGTTCGCCGGCTCCTACGGCGACGTCATCCACGAGATGACCGAGGCCCGCGACGTCCGGATGGGGATGTACGGGCACAGCAACCAGCCCGCGCACCACATCGCGTACCTCTACGACGCGGCCGGCCAGCCGTACAAGACCCAGGCAAAGGTCCGCGAGGCGCTCTCCCGGCTCTACCTCGGCAGCGAGATCGGCCAGGGGTACCCGGGCGACGAGGACAACGGCGAGATGTCCGCGTGGTACGTCTTCAGCGCCCTGGGCTTCTACCCGTTGGTGATGGGCCAGGGCGAGTACGCGGTGGGCTCACCGCTGTTCACCAAGGCCGTCGTCCACCTGGAGAACGGCCGCGACCTGGTGATCAACGCGCCCCACAACAGCCCCCGGAACGTCTACGTCCAAGACCTCCGGGTGAACGGCAGACCCTGGAACTCCACCGCCCTCCCCCACGCCCTCCTCGCCCACGGCGCCACCCTCGACTTCACCATGGGCCCCCGCCCCTCCCCCTGGGCCAACGGCCCTGACGCGGGGCCCACTTCGCTCACACGGGGCGACCGGGCGCCGTCCCCGCCCCGCGACGTGACGACGCCCACGGGTCCGCTGTTCGACGACTCCTCCGCCACCTCCGCGGAGTTCAGCTCCGTGGAACTACCGGTGGCGGGGCCGGTGCGGGCGGTGCAGTACACCCTCACCTCGGCGGACCGGGAACGGGCGCCGACGGGATGGGTACTTGAGGGCTCCCAGGACGGCAGGTCCTGGACGGCGCTGGACCGCCGGACCGGCCAGTCCTTCGCCTGGGACCGCCAGACCCGCCCCTTCAGCCTCCCCCACCCGGCCAGCTACCGGCACTACCGACTCGTCCTGGACACTCCCGAAGACCGGCACACGCTGTCGGAAATTGAGCTACTGGGGAGCCGCCAGGCCGGTTGACCCGCATCGCCGTTGCCTGACGATCCGTGAGACTCAGCGCCGGCCGTGTCGGGGCGGCAACCCCGGCCGCCCCGACATGGTTCCTGCCTACCGGACGCTTACCGGGTCGCGGACCGCTCAAGACGTCCGGTCGGGCTCCCGGACCAGGCCCAGCACCTCGTCCCGCAGGGTCGCCATCGACGTCGGGTCGGGGGCCTCGACGTTCAGGCGCAGCAGCGGCTCGGTGTTGGAAGGGCGGAGGTTGTACCAGCGGCCGTCGCCGAAGGCGACGGTCAGGCCGTCCATGCGGTCGGTGGTGACCTGGTCGCGGTCGCGGTACGCCGCCTCGACCGTGCTGAGGGTGGCGGTGGTGTCGGCGACCCTGGAGTTGATTTCGCCGGAGGCGGCGTAACGGGAGTAGTCGGCGACCAGTTCGGACATCGGGCGGTCCTGTTCGCCGAGGGCGGCCAGGACGTGCAGGGCGGTGAGCATGCCGGTGTCGGCCCTCCAGAAGTCCCGGAAGTAGTAGTGACCGGAGTGCTCGCCGCCGAAGACCGCGTCGTGGTCGGCCATCAGCGCCTTCATGAAGGAGTGTCCGACGCGCGAGCGGACAGGGATGCCGCCGTGTTCGCGGATGATCTCCACTGCGGCGGCCGAGGTGATGACGTTGTGGATGATCGCCGAGCCGGGGCTCTTGGCCAGTTCCCGAGCCGCGACCAGGCCGACGATCGCCGAGGGGGAAACGGCCGCGCCGGTCTCGTCGATGAAGAAGCAGCGGTCGGCGTCGCCGTCGAAGGCCAGTCCGATGTCGGCACCGGACTCCTTGACCAGTGCCTGGAGGTCGAGGAGGTTCTTGGGGTCGAGGGGGTTGGCCTCGTGGTGGGGGAAGGTGCCGTCCAGTTCGAAGTAGAGCGGCACCAGGTCGATCGGCAGGCCGTCGAAAACGGCGGGGACGGTGTGTCCGGCCATCCCGTTGCCCGCGTCGACGGCGACCTTCAGACGGCGGATGCCGCCCAGTCCGACCAGGGAGTTCAGGTGGGCCGCGTACTCGGCGAGCAGTTCGCGGCGGACGGTGGTGCCGGGCACCGGCGCCTGCTCCGGGATGTCGTCGTCCTCCAGCCAGGTACGGATCTGCGCCAGTCCGGTCTCCTCACCGATCGGGGCGGCGCCGGCCCGGCAGAGCTTGATGCCGTTGTCCCCGGCCGGGTTGTGGCTGGCGGTGATCATCACGCCCGGCAGGTCCAAACTGCCCGAGCAGTAGTACAGGTAGTCGGTGGAACCGAGCCCCGCATCGATCACCTCGGCCCCGGCGCGGTTGGCCCCGGCCGCGAACGCCTCCGCCAGCGCCGGCGAGGTGTCACGCATGTCCCGTGCGGTGACGATCCGTTCGGCACCGGTCAGGCGGATGAACACGGCACCGGCCTTGGCGGCGATGTCGGTGTTGAGCTCGGAGGGGACTGCGCCGCGGATGTCGTACGCCTTGACGAGGCGGGAGTAGTCGGGCATGGGGTGTCTTCCAGGTCTGTGGGGGGTTGAAGTGTGGGGCGTCGAACGGGTGCTGACCGCCGTGCCGTTGGGCCGGCCTGGGCCGGGGCACGGGGCAGCCGGGCCGCGGGGCCGGTTACGGCGCTGAACGCTCCGGCGAGGGCGAGGCCGTGCGGGAACCACCGCTGGCCACCCGGACGGTCTCCAGCGCGTCGGCCCGGTCGAGCCCGGGGGTCTCGGCCGAGCCCCCGCAACGACGCCGGACCGCGCGTTGAACGGCCACGTCCACCAGAACCGGCAGTCCGGCGGCGACGATCAGCCAAACCGCCGCGTACAGGCGCTCCGTCTGGAAGTAGACAGGGTGGGCGACGACCGTGGCGATGCCCGTGGCGCCCAGTCCGACGACCGTCAAGGCGAGCGGTACGGAGCGCCGCCACAGTCCCCACAGGGCCAGCCCCAGCGGGAGGACGAGCACGGGAGCGAGAGCCTGGTGCTGGGCCCACTGCCACCAGAAGTTGACGTTGAGGTGCACCAGGTCGTGCCAGGGTGCAGCCACCTCGGGCTTGGTCCAGTGCTTACTGAAGGTGTCCTGGAGGGTGGCCGAAGTGCCGGGCAGCGCCAGGAGTTTGCTGATCGACGTGACGGCCGCCACGGTGCCGGCCGACAGACCGAAAAGCCACCAGGTGCCCCGGTGCCGTGTGCGGCGTACACAGAGAAGCATGGCGCCGGCGGCCAGGGTCATGGTGACCGCGGCCATCTGGGCACTGGAGTACTTCACGCCCGCGGACACCGCCAGCGACGCCGTGTAGACCAGTGCTCCCGTACGGATCCGGCCCTGGAGCAGGCACACCGCGCCGTACAGCATCGATGCCAGCATCGCGAGCAGCGGGCCTTCGGCCAGCGGGAGGGTGCCCCAAGTCGCCAGTGGGGTCGCGTAGTAGAGGACTTGGCCGAGCAGGGCGAGTCCAGGGGAGAGCCCGACCCGGCGCAGGGTGGCGAGAAGGAAGAAGCCGCCGGCGGTGGTGAAGATCAGGGATACCGCGCTCAGTCCGGACTTGGCCCCCATCACGCCGACGAAGGGCGCCGCGAGCAGCGGGTAGAGGGGCCGGGTCTCGAAGATCCGCTCATAGCGCGGGTCGTTGGGCTTGAGCCCCGTGGCCTCGGTGGCCTTCATGCACTGCTGGTACGCCTTGGGGTCGCGCGGCCCCTTGAACTTCATCTCGTCGAGGAGCTGGGCGCGGTACTTGCGGTTCGCCTCGTCCTTGCAGTACGCCACCAGCGCCTTGTGCTGGGCCTCCGGGCGGGTGTCGCCGAGGTACTCGTACGCCTGGCGGGCGTAGCGGTAGGAGTCGTTGGAGAAGAGCGAGGCCGGGAAGGCGAAGACGTGCAGGACGACGAAGAGCACGGCTACCAGACCGGGCATCGCGAGCCCGGCCAGCCGGCGGTCCACGCGGCGGTGCCGGGACCGTTGCCGGTCGGCGGACGGCCGGTCCGGCGCCGGGCGCGCGGTCCGGCCGGGCTTCCGGTCCTCGACCCGGTCGGGTATGTGCTCGGTTCCGACGCTCACTGGCCGGCCCTCCGCCGGGGGGTGCCCAGGGAGCCGAACCGGATGCACCAGGGCATGATCGCGGACTCGACCTGTACCGCCATCGACATCTTGGAAGCACCGATCTGGCGCTCCTCGAAGTGGATGGGTATCTCCAGGGCGGTGAACCCGTTGCGGACTGCCTGGTACTTCAGCTCGACCTGGAAGCTGTAGCCGCTGGAGCGGACCTGGTCCAGGCGGGCGGCGCGGACCGCGTCCGCGCGCCACAGCACGAACCCGGCGGTGGCGTCCCGCAGCCCGGTCCGCAGCACGCCGCTGACGTAACGGTTCGCCCAGCGGGAGAGCAGCCTGCGGTGCAGACCCCACTCGGGGGCGAGCCGCCCGCCGCAGACATAACGGCTACCGATGGCCAGCCCCGCGCCGGCGGACAGCGCACCGCCCAGCAACTGCGGCACGTACTCGACGGGGTGGCTGCCGTCCGCGTCCATCTGCAGGACGTACTCGGCGCCGTCCTCGACGGCCTTGTTCATGCCGGCCGCGTAAGCCTTGCCCAGTCCCTCCTTCGCGGTGCGGTGCAGTACGTCGATGCGGCCCGGGTACTGCTCGGCGAGCCGCTCGGCGACCTGGCCGGTGCCGTCCGGGCTGTTGTCGTCAACGACCAGGAGCCGCAGGCCCTCCAGGCCGAGGTCCATCAGGTCCTTGGCCATACGGGGCAGGTTCTCGGCCTCGTTGTAGGTCGGCATCACGACGGTCAGGGCGGTGCGGGCCCAGGCGTCGGGGAGTCTGGCGGTGTCGCGCGCGGAGTGCGGGGCGGCGGCGGAGAGGGAGGGGGTAGGCACTAGCTTGTTGCTTTCGTTGAAGGCAGAGGATCGCTGGGGCTCGGTGCGGGCGGCCGGTCTCAGCAGTCGGCCGAGAAGCGCACCGAGATGTCCGGCAGGTGTGTGTCGCACCACACCCGCACTCCCTGGCGCAGTTCGTTGTCCGCGCCGACCACGGCTCCGTCACCGACCACGGCTCCGTCGACGATCGTGCGCGGGCCGATCCGGGCACCCGCGCCGACGAGGCTCTCGCCGATCCACGCGCCCTCCTCGACACACGCGCCGTCGAGGAGGATCGAACCCTCGACCACGGCGCCCGGAGCCACCTCGGCGCCGGCGCCCACGACCGTGCCACCCCCGAGCTTGGCCCCGTCGGCGACCTTGGCCCCGGGCAGCACCAGGTACTCGTCGGGCACACCGGGCAGGGCGGCCGAGCGAACCACTCCGCGCACGAGGTCCGCGGACGCCTGAACGAAGGAGTCGGGACGGCCAAGGTCCAGCCAGTAGGTGCGGTCGACGACGCCCAGCAGATGGGCCCCGTCGGCCAGCAGGCCGGGGAAGACCTCGCGCTCCACGGAGACCGCCCGGCCCGCGGGGATGGCATCGATCACATCCCGGCGGAACACATAGCACCCGGCGTTGATCTGGTCGGTGATGATCTCGTCCGGGGTGGTGGGCTTCTCGGTGAAGGCGAGCACCCGGCCGGCGCTGTCGGTGGGCACCAGGCCGAAGGCGCGCGGGTCCTCGACCCGGGTCAGGTGGAGGGTGACCGCCGCCTGGGCCGCTTGGTGCCGGCGCACCAGGTCAGCGGTGTCGAGACCGGTGAGGATGTCGCCGTTCAGCACGAGCACGGGATCGGCCGGGCCGGACTCCAGGGCGTCGGCGGCGGATCGAATGGCCCCGCCCGTGCCCAGCGGCTCCTTCTCGGTGATGTAGGTCAGCCGCATTCCGAGCGCCGCGCCGTCGCCGAAGTACGGCTCGAAGACCTCAGCCAGGTAGGACGTGGCGAGCACCACGTGATCCACCCCTGCCTCCTTGAGGCGGGCCAGCTGATGCGCCAGGAACGGCACACCGGCCGCCGGAACCATCGGCTTGGGGGTGTTCATCGTCAGCGGTCGCAGGCGCGTCCCCTTGCCGCCTACGAGCAGTACCGCTTCCGTCACTCGCTACTCCTCATGACATAAGTTAACGTCATATTGGTTTCACCAACCTTTGCGCTCTTTTTACAGTAAATCGATCAAGTGCAGCAAATCGCTCTTAAGTAGCAAGTAAGGCCACATGAGATCCACCCCCTCCACACACACTCGTGCCGGCACGCGAGTGCGCCGCCTGATCGGCGAACTGGCAAAGTTCGGCGCGGTGGGCGGATTCGGCGTCCTGGTCAATCTGGGCGTCTTCAACCTGTGCCGGGCAGCGACCAACCTCGCGGTGGTTCGATGCAGCGTCATCGCCACCGTCGTCGCCATCGCCTTCAACTACCTGGGGCTGCGGTACTTCACCTACCGCGACCGTCAAAAGGGCGGCCAGACGAGGGAGTTGACGCTGTTCGCCGCGTTCAGCGCGGTCGGCCTGGTCATCGAGAACGGCGTGCTCTACACGGCGACCTACGCCTTGGAATGGAACAGCCCGCTTCAGAACAACATCTTCAAGTTCCTCGGCATCGGCATCGCCACACTCTTCCGCTTCTGGACCTACCGCACTCTGGTGTTCAAGCTCCCCGCGCCACCCGAGCCTGCCCAGCTGCCAACTCCCCGAAGGGAGACGGCAGATCAACTGAGGTGAGTCGGGCCGGGGCGTGGCGGTCATCACCGTCGCAGGCACCTGGGACCGTCACCGACGCCCGGGCGACCACCGGTCCCCGCCCTCGGCCGGCCGTACCGCCCCCGCCCGGTGTCCGACCACAACGAGCTCCGACGCGGGGCGCGTTGACCCGAAGGGGCCTGGTGCGCGCCGCAGGGTTCATCTGAACGGCTTCTTCGCCGGCCCCGCGCCATCGCGTGCATCCGTCCACACGCCCAAGAGGGCTGTGCCATTGGACCGAAACCGACGGGCTTCCTCCTGGAGCGCGCAGCGGACGCGTGGGGCGGCGAAGTAGTCGCAACCGATGTGGAGTTGGCGCTGTCTGAGGGAGGGACAGCGGACAGGATCCGGCCCTCGCCCAGAAAAGATGAGGACCGGATCCTTCGCCGCCCGCTCATCCACCGAGAGGTTGTCCGGGTCCGAACGGCCGATCAGGTCGTCCTTGCGTGAAGTACGCGTGCAGCGTGCCGTCCTGGTGGATTGCGGTGACATCCGTGCGGCTGTCGCCGTTGGAGTCGGCCGTGGTGACGGAGTTCTCCATGACGTGTCCGGCCTTGGTGACGGCCCGGATCTGCTGAATCCAGCTGTTCACGTCGTCCACGCGGGGGTTGACCGCGCCGGTGCGGGTCTCCGTCTCGCCGAAGCAACCTCCCTGCCGGGTCAGGCTGTTGATGCCGACCAGCTCGACCTCCCTGGCCCGGCAGAAGCCGGTTCCGCTCGGCTTCTCGCCTTTGGCGGGGGCGTTGGCGCTGACGGCGATCGGGGGAGCCAAGCGCCCCTTCGACCAGGGCCATCACCAGGTCGCGGTCCTGATGGGAACGAGCCGTATGATCCTGGGCCCGAACTGCCCCGGCGAGGTGCCTCTCCTGCGTGGTGGCCTCAAGGCAGTGCAAGACCGCGTCGAGCCGTACCGTCCTCGGCGGCCTAACAGACAACTGTGCTCGCCGGAGTGACGGCGAAAGCCCCTGCGGCAACAGCCCTTGCGGCAAAGCCTGTTGTCCGTCGCGTGTGACTACGGCCTGGCCGAGTCGCTGGAGCTGTTCGTACGGGCACGGCCGGCCTGGCGCTGCTGATCGTTCTCGGGCGTCCTCAGATCAGGCGGAATGAACTTCGGGCGACCGGAAGGCCGATGGAGCGACCATCTTCGCCGTACATGCTGACCTGACCGGCTCGGCGACACTGCCAACGGCATACAGCACGAGGGCCGCACCCCCCTTCCGGGGAGTGCGGCCCTCGTCTACTGCCGTGCCGTACCGCTTACTTGCGGATCAGGTTGCGCAGCACGTACTGCATGATGCCGCCGTTGCGGTAGTAGTCCGCCTCGCCGGGGGTGTCGATGCGGACCACCGCGTCGAACTCCACGCCGGAGTCGGTGGTGACCTTCACCGTGCGGGGGGTGGTGCCGTTGTTCAGCTCGGTGACACCGGCGAAGGAGAAGCTCTCCTCACCGGTGAGGCCGAGGGACTCCGCCGAGGCGCCCTCGGGGAACTGGAGCGGCAGCACGCCCATGCCGATCAGGTTGGAGCGGTGGATGCGCTCGTAGGACTCGGCGATGACGGCCTTGACGCCGAGCAGCGCGGTGCCCTTGGCCGCCCAGTCGCGGGACGAGCCGGAGCCGTACTCCTTGCCGGCCAGGACAACCAGCGGGATGCCGGCGGCCTGGTAGTTCTGCGACGCGTCGTAGATGAACGAGACCGGGGCGTCGGCCTGGGTGAAGTCGCGGGTGAAGCCGCCCTCGGTGCCCGGCGCGATCTGGTTGCGCAGGCGGATGTTGGCGAACGTACCGCGGATCATCACCTCGTGGTTGCCGCGGCGGGAACCGTAGGAGTTGAAGTCGCGGCGCTCCACGCCGTGCTCGGTCAGGTACGTGCCGGCCGGGGTGTCGGCCTTGATCGCACCGGCCGGGGAGATGTGGTCGGTGGTGACCGAGTCGCCCAGCTTGGCCAGCACGCGGGCACCGGCGATGTCCTGCACCGGCGCCGGCTCCATCTGCATGCCCTCGAAGTACGGGGGCTTGCGGACGTAGGTGGACTCGGTGTCCCACTCGAAGGTGTTGCCGGTCGGGATCGGCAGCGCCTGCCACTGGGCGTCGCCGGCGAAGACGTCGCTGTAGGACTTGTTGAACATGTCCTCGCCGATGGCGTTGGCGACGACGTCGTTGACCTCGGCCTCGGTCGGCCAGATGTCCTTGAGGTAGACCGGCTTGCCGTCCTGGTCGGTGCCCAGGGCCGCCTTGGTGATGTCCACCTTCATGGAGCCCGCGAGGGCGTAGGCGACGACCAGCGGCGGGGACGCCAGGTAGTTCATCTTGACGTCGGGGTTGATCCGGCCCTCGAAGTTGCGGTTGCCGGAGAGGACCGACGTCACGGCCAGGTCGTGGTCGTTGACGGCCTTGGAGACCTCCTCCGGCAGCGGGCCGGAGTTGCCGATGCAGGTGGTGCAGCCGTAACCGACGAGGTTGAAGCCGACCTTGTCGAGGTAGGGGGTCAGGCCCGCCTTGTCGAAGTAGTCGGTGACGACCTTCGAGCCCGGGGCGAGGGTGGTCTTGACCCACGGCTTGCGGGTCAGGCCCTTCTCGACCGCCTTCTTGGCCACCAGCGCGGCGGCGACCATGACGTACGGGTTCGAGGTGTTGGTGCAGGAGGTGATGGCCGCGACGGTGACCGCGCCGTGGTCCAGCTCGTAGGTGGAGCCGTCGGGGGCGGTGACGGTGACCGGGTTGGACGGCACGCCGTCGACGGAGGCCGGGGCGTCGGAGGCCGGGAAGGACTCCTTGCCCGCCTCGTCGGCGGTGTCGACGTAGTTGCGGACGTCCTGCTTGAACTGCTCGGCGGCGTTGGCCAGCACGATGCGGTCCTGCGGGCGCTTGGGACCGGCGATCGACGGGACGACCGTGGCGAGGTCCAGCTCCAGCTTCTCGGAGAAGTCCGGCTCGGCGGCCGGGTCCAGCCAGAGGCCCTGCTCCTTGGCGTACGCCTCGACGAGCGCGACCTGCTGCTCGCTGCGGCCGGTCAGCTTCAGGTAGTTGAGGGTCTCGCCGTCGATCGGGAAGATCGCGGCGGTGGAGCCGAACTCCGGCGACATGTTGCCGATGGTGGCGCGGTTGGCCAGCGAGGTGGCGGCCACGCCCTCGCCGTAGAACTCCACGAACTTGCCGACGACACCGTGCTTGCGCAGCATCTCGGTGATGGTCAGCACCAGGTCGGTGGCGGTGGTGCCGGGCCGCAGCTCGCCGGTCAGCTTGAAGCCGACCACGCGCGGGATCAGCATCGAGACCGGCTGGCCGAGCATCGCGGCCTCGGCCTCGATGCCGCCGACGCCCCAGCCCAGCACGCCCAGGCCGTTGACCATGGTGGTGTGCGAGTCGGTGCCGACGAGGGTGTCCGGGTACGCCTGGCCGTTGCGGACCATGACCGTGCGCGCCAGGTGCTCGATGTTGACCTGGTGGACGATGCCGGTGCCGGGCGGGACGACCTTGAACTCGTCGAAGGCGGTCTGGCCCCAGCGCAGGAACTGGTAGCGCTCGCGGTTGCGGCCGTACTCCAGCTCCACGTTCTGGCCGAACGCGTCCTTGGTGCCGAACTTGTCGGCGATGACGGAGTGGTCGATGACCAGCTCGGCCGGCGCCAGCGGGTTGATCTTCGCCGGGTCGCCGCCCAGTTCCTTCACGGCCTCACGCATGGTCGCGAGGTCCACGACGCAGGGGACGCCGGTGAAGTCCTGCATGATCACGCGGGCCGGCGTGAACTGGATCTCCTGGCTGGGCTGGGCCTGGGAGTCCCAGTTGCCGAGCGCGCGGATGTGATCGGCGGTGATGTTGGCGCCGTCCTCGGTGCGGAGCAGGTTCTCCAGCAGCACCTTGAGGCTGTAGGGCAGACGGGCGGAGCCCTCCACCTTGTCCAGCCGGAAGATCTCGTACGACTCGTCGCCCACCTGCAGCGCGCTACGGGCGTCGAAGCTGTTCGCCGACACGACAGTCTCCTTCAATGATTTCTCGCGTACCACCGCAATCCTGCCGTCACGGGTTCATCGCCGATCCGCTAAGGTGAACCTAAGTTAGGTATGCCTCACTAGTACGGCAGCAGTACGCCTCTCGGCAGATATCTCGATGTCGAGATAACTCTAGTACATCGCTGCTGCCGGGTCATGCCCTGGCCGCCCCGACCGCGCCGTCCCGCCTCCCCCGACAGCGGCCGCGCGGGCCCCGGCGCGGCGCGACGGCCGGCGCGTGTCACATCCGCGCCCTCCCCGCCGTCATCACCATGGGACGCGGCGCGGGAATCGGCCGCGCACGGGACGCGCCGGGTGGGCCGGGTCGCGCCGACGCCCCGCGACGGAGGAGCACGTGATGAACGACAAGCGCACCGGGCCAACCACCGGCGACGGGTCGGAAGAAGGGGGTGGCCGGGAGGAACGGGACCACCGGGAGTGGTTGACCGCCCGCTTCGAGGAGGAGCGCGGTCAACTGCGCGCGGTCGCCTACCGGATGCTCGGCTCGCTCAGCGAGGCGGACGACGCGGTCCAGGAGACGTGGCTCCGGCTGAACCGGTCCGGGGCGCACGGGGTGGAGAACCTCGGCGGGTGGCTGACCACGGTCGTCGGCCGGGTGTGTCTGGACCAGCTCCGCACCCGGCGGGCGCGCCGCGAGGACCCGCTCGAACCGGCGGTGCACGTGCCCGAGCCGGTGGTCGGCCCGGCGGCCGGGGTCGACCCGGAGCAGGAGGCGCTGCTGGCGGACTCGGTGGGGCTTGCGTTGCTGGTCGTCCTGGAGGCGCTGTCGCCGGCGGAGCGGCTCGCCTTCGTCCTGCACGACATGTTCGCCGTCCCCTTCGACGAGATCGCCCCGATCGTCGGCCGCACCCCGGCCGCCGCCCGGCAACTCGCCAGCCGGGCCCGCCGCCGCGTCCAGGACGCCGTGCCGCCGCCGGACACCGACCCGGCCCGCCAGCACGAGGTGGTCGACGCCTTCCTCGCCGCCTCCCGCGCGGGCGACTTCGAGGGCCTGCTGGCCGTCCTGGACCCGGAGGTGGTGCTGCGCGTCGACGGCGGCGCCGCGGCGCGGGGCGCGACCAAGCTGGTCCGCGGCGCCGCCGCGGTCGTCGAACAGGCCCTGTTCTACGCCCGGTTCGTACCGGCCGGGCGCCCGGCGCTGGTCAACGGGGCGCCGGGCCTGGTCACCCTGCGGAACGGCCGCCTGTTCTCCGTGATGGGCTTCACGGTGGCGCACGGGAAGATCGTGGAGATCGACGTCCTGGCCGACCCGGTGCGGCTGGCGCGGTTGGACCTGTCGGGCGTGGAGGGGTGAGGGCACGGGCGGTTGGGGGCGGACGGACGAGGGGGCGGTGGGCACTTGCTCACCGGCCGGCGACGTCCCGGCCGACACGCCAGTCTCCCCCTACGTCAACGCCCCACCACCGCCCGGGCGTTGGCGCTCACCCACCGCCCAACCCCAACCGCACCACCCGCACGATCTCCTCGTCGGTGAGACCCAGGTCGCGGGCCTCGGCGATGAGGCGTTCGGTGGTCTCGCCGAGGCGGGCCCGGGCCGGGGAGGCCGCTCCGGTGACCACCGCGCCCCGGCCGCGGCGGAGTTCGATCAGGCCCTCCTCCTTCAGCCGCTGGTAGCCGCGCAGCACGGTGTGGACGTTGACGCCGAGGGAGGTGGCGAGCGCGCGGGCGGCGGGCAGCCGTTCCCCGGCGCGGACCGAGCCGTCGGCGATGGCGCCGCGGACCGAGCCGGCGATCTGGTCGCCGAGCGGCACGGACGAGCCGGGGTCGACGCGGAACAGCACGTCAGCCTCCTTCGCCGGAACGCCGGCGGTCCAGATAGGTGTTGAGCAGGGCGGCGGCGGTCGCCGAGTCGTCGATGGTGACCACGAACTCCCGGCCGCTGGTGAGCCGCAGCACCACGCCCTCCCCCGAACGGAGCAACAGGCCGCTGCCGCCGGGCCGGATGCGGTACCCCCAGCCACCGTACTCGGCGAGCGACGAGACCCGGCGGCTGGTGGCCTCGGCCACCTCGCCGAGCGGTATGCGGTGCAGCGGCACCGGCAGCAGCGTCGGGGTCAGGGTCAGCCCGCGCCGGTCGACGGTCACCCGCATGGAGCAGTGGGCCGCGACCGCCAGGCCGCCGAGGACCGTGACGACGCCGGCGACCCAGCCGGTGGACGCGCCCACCACGATCCCGGTACACGCCATGACGCCCGCCAACACGGCCAGCGGCAGCGAGCTGACGGTGCGGGTCCAACCGGCGCGGGTGCCGGCGGGGAGGTGGAGGCGGCGCGCGGTGCCGGCCTCCGGGCGGGGCGGCTCCGGGTCGGCCCCGGCGAGCAACCAGCCCAGCCAGCCGACGGCGACGCCCACCGCCAGGGCCACGGCGAGCTGCCAGCCCGACAGTCGGACCCCGGCGGGGGCGGCGCCGGCGTTGCGCAACAGGGTCAGGACGCCGAGGTAACCGAGGAGCCCGGCGGTGAAGTAGCCCGTCACGATCGTCCAGCGCACGCTGCGCGCGGGCAGCTCCCGTTGGACGAGCAGGACGACGCCGGCCCCCAGGACGAGCAGCGGCACCAGGCAGGCCAACACGAAGACCTGGGGCGAGGAGTAGCCGTCGGGCCGGCCGTCGAAGGCGAAGTGGGTCGCCATCCGTTCGGGCAGGCGGCCGGCGAGCAGGGCGTAGCAGCCACCCAGCAGCACGGTGGTCAGGATGAACGGTAAGGCGGCGATCCAGCCCCGTGGGCGGGCGTTGGCCGGTGGGCCGGACGGCGCGGATCGGTTCATGGCAACCTTCATGGCAACCTCCAGTTGTTTGCATAGTAGTAGAACAACTGGCGATGGCGCATGCATCTCATATCTGAGATACGGTCACCCCATGGCAGACGACTACCTCGTACGCATCGGCAGGCTCATCCGTGACGCACGGCAGCACCGTGGCTGGACACAGACGCAGCTGGCCGACGCGCTGGGCACCAGCCAGAGTGCGGTCAACCGCATCGAGCGCGGTAACCAGAACATCAGCCTTGAGATGATCGCCCGCATCGGCGAGGCCCTGGACAGCGAAATCGTCTCGCTCGGGTACGCCGGGCCGATGCATCTGCGGGTGGTCGGCGGGCGCCGGCTGTCCGGCAGCATCGACGTCAAGACGAGCAAGAACGCCTGCGTGGCGCTGCTGTGCGCGACGCTGCTCAACGCCGGACGGACAACTCTGCGCCGGGTGGCCCGCATTGAGGAGGTCTACCGGATCCTGGAGGTGCTGGGCAGCATCGGCGTCCGCACGCGCTGGATCAACGACGGCAACGACCTGGAGATCGTGCCGCCGGCCCAACTCGACCTGGCCGCCATGGACCTGGAGGCGGCGCGCCGGACCCGCAGCGTCATCATGTTCCTCGGGCCGCTGCTGCACCGGATGGACCACTTCAAGCTGCCGTACGCCGGCGGCTGCGACCTCGGCACCCGCACCGTCACGCCGCACATGACGGCGCTGCGCCACTTCGGCCTGGAGATCACCGCGACCGACGGCACCTACCTCGCCGAGGTCGACCGGACCGTCGCCCCCAAGCGCGCCATCGTCCTGACCGAACGCGGCGACACCGTCACCGAGAACGCCCTGCTGGCCGCGGCCCGGCACGACGGCGTCACGGTCATCCGCAACGCCTCCTCCAACTACATGGTCCAGGACCTCTGCTTCTTCCTGGAGGAGTTGGGCGTCCGGGTCGACGGCATCGGCACCACCACGCTCACCGTCCACGGCGTCGCGAAGATCGACCGCGACGTGGACTACGCGCCGTCCGAGGACCCGGTCGAGGCGATGAGCCTGCTGGCGGCCGCGGTGGTCACCGAATCGGAACTGACCATCCGTCGGGTCCCGGTGGAGTTCCTGGAGATCGAGCTGGCCGTCCTGGAGGAGATGGGGCTGGACCACGAGCGCAGCACGGAGTACCGCGCCGACAACGGCCGTACCCGCCTGATCGACCTGACGGTCCGCCCCTCCAAGCTCCAGGCCCCGCTGGACAAGATCCACCCGATGCCCTTCCCGGGCCTGAACATCGACAACGTCCCCTTCTTCGCCGCCATCGCGGCCAGCGCCCAGGGCCAGACCCTGATCCACGACTGGGTCTACGACAACCGCGCGATCTACCTCACCGACCTCAACCGGCTGGGCGCCCAGGTCAAACTGCTCGACCCGCACCGCGTCCTGGTCGACGGCCCCACCCGCTGGCGCTCCGCGGAGATGATGTGCCCCCCGGCGCTCCGCCCCGCCGTGGTGGTCCTGCTCGCCATGATGGCCGCCGAGGGCACCTCGGTCCTCCGCAACGTCTACGTGATCAACCGCGGCTACGAGGACCTCGCCGAACGCCTCAACTCGATCGGCGCCCAGATCGAGATCTTCCGGGACATCTAGGCCCACAACACCCGGCTCCCCACATGCCGTTGACGGGCCTGGGGAGCCGGGGCGACGGGGCCGGGAGCGGTCAGGCCAGCAGGACGCCCCGGTTGACGAGTTCGTCGGTGAGGGCGGGGAAGGCGTCCAGCGACTCCATGACGATCGCCTGGATCTTGTCGGTCTGGATGTCGGCGTCGGCGGTGCGGACCAGGACGCGCCAGGGGCGGTCCAGGCGCTGGCCGGTGGCGCTGACCAGGTGGACCTCGGTGTAGGAACCGGTCTCCTCGGCCAGGCGGTTGGCGAGGCGGGTCGCGGCGAGGTTGTAGAGCTTGCCGACGTGGTAGACCGGGTTCTTGCCGCTCGCGCCCTCCATGTTCATCGGGCGCAGCGGGGTGATGAGGCCGTTGACGCGGTTCCCGCGGCCGACCACGCCCTCGTCGCCGGACTCGATCGAGCTGCCGGTGTAGGTCAGGTACAGCTCGTCCTTCTCCGGGATGTCGCGGACGTTGATGCGGAAGTGCACGGTCGTCTCCGGCAGCAGCCGGTCCGCCAGCTTCCGACACTCGGCCAGCACGGTCTCCTTGTTGGCGAGGTACTCCTCGCGGTCGGCGACGTACCGGGACTTCTGCGGGACGCAGAGCACGACGTCGACCTCTTCGCCGTCGGCGTAGCCCATGAGCTTGACGTCCGAGCCGCACCAGGGGTGGGCGCGGGTGAACTCGCTGTCGCCGGAGAGGTGGTCCACCAGCTCGCGGACGAAGGACTCGAAGGCGTTGGCGGGACCCCAACCGGTGCCGAGCGAGGTGTCGTTGGCCACCAGGACCCGGCGCTCGCGCAGGTCCTCGACGGAGCTGGGCGCGAACCAGCGGGTGCGCTCGCCGGTGTTGGACTCGGTGACGACGGCACCGGGGCTGGAGTTGCTGGTGATGTTGAACTCGATGCTCAGTCGGCCGTCGAGCTCGGGCAGGCGCTCGTCGAAGAAGGCCCGTACGGTGTCCTCGATCAGCCGGTGGACCGGGATCTCCTCGCCGCCGCAGGCGTAGGCGGCCCGGCCGTTGACCAGCACCCGGACCGGATCGCGCATCTCCCCGCCGCCGTACCGGACTTCGCTCGACCCGCCGAGCAGCGCCAGCTTGTCGAAGTTGTGGTGCAGCACGGCGCCGAACCGCTCGCGGGTGTAGTGGCTGTAGACCTGCGAGAGGCGCTCGGCGAGGTGGTCGGAGAGCGTGTCGGGGTGGCCGAGCCCCTTGCGCTCGACCATGGAAACGCGGCTGGGCACACAGCCCCCCAGCTCAATGACAACGTGGCTGCCGTCGATTTCGTTCGTGGTGCGGCGCAAGGCAGTTCTCCCAGAGTTCGAAGGAGGATGTTTCGACTACGTTGGAATCCGCCCGGGATGGAAGGTGTTGGACGGGATGAGTTGCCCTCGGAAGCCGGTCGGTTCACACGGCAAAGTGGTCGATCTCATGGCGCGTCAAGAAGTGCCCGCGGACTCGTACTCGATGCTCTCCATGGCCTGGCAGTCCGTCCAGCAGATCGCGCAGTTGTCCTTGCCGATTTTGTCGCGGCTGTCCTGCGCCTGCCGGCTGTTCCAGACCGGGAGGATATCGAGGTCGTGGTCCCTGACGTTGCCGAGGACGTCTTCGGTCATGGTGACGCAGGGCGCCACCCCGCCATAGGGGTCGATCCACATCGAGGCGAACATCGCATAGCAGGGGAGAATCATCCGGCCGGGTTCGGTGACGCTCTGCGGAATCTTCTCGATGAACGGGAGGGTGCGCTTGAAGTCGTATTTCTCACGCAGCTCGTTCACGGTCCGCACCAGCTTGTCGCGGTTCTCGACGTTGTTCTCCTGGGCGTAGTAGTGCCCGGAGGCCACCGGCCGGAAGGTGAAGTCGTCAGGCACGCGGATCAGCCCGCTCTCCAGCGCGTACGCCATGAGGTCGGGCAGCTCGTCGACGTTGGAGTCCATGATGGTGAAGCTGATCTGCTGGTTGAGCTGGGGATACCGTTCACGCAGCTTGCCGAGGCCGCGCAGCAGCCGTTCGGCGCGGGCGAAGCCCTTCTTGACCCCGCGGATCTCGGCGTAGGTGTCGGCGAAGCCGTCCAGCGAGACGCTGACCACGAACAGCGAGTCGGCGGGCGCCTGGGCCAGCACCGACTCCACCATGCCGAGGATGCGCACCGGTTGGAGCGCGTTGGTGGTCACCGCGGTGAAACCGGTCCGTCTGACGATGAGGGACAGCAGGTCCACCACCCCTTCCTTGAGGAAGGGTTCGCCTCCGGTGATGTCGATGGACGTCACGCCGTGGTCGATGGCCCGGTCCACGACCCGGAACCATTCCGCACCCGTGAGTTCCTCGTGATAGAGCCCCTTGTTCTGCCGGTAGATCTCCCAGATCGAGCACATCGTGCACCGGGAGTTGCACAGATTGGTGATCTGGACACTCATGCGCTTGGGCACCGGACGGGGCAGGCCGACAATGCGAAGCTCCCGCACTTTCGCCGCGAGTGGATCCGTCATGCCCCCGACACTACCCACCGTCGGTATAACCGCGGTATAGCGGCGGGATATCGGCGGTATATCTTCGCAATACCCCTGGTATAGCCGGTATTTGGGCCGTCGATCAACGCTTGACATAGGCATCGGCGATCTGTCGAGAATTATTGTGCGCTCCTCGACGAATAACCGCACCGCCCGACGCGGCGACAACTCCGCCGGCAGCGCGGACCGGTATCGCGTCGAGGCCACCGTCAAGTCCGTGATGTCGCAGGGCCCGCCGGCCGCCGGTGGTGCCCTGACTGGCTCGCCCCGGCCGACGCACCCGGCCGGGCCGGAGAGAGAGCGGTAATGGAAACTCACACCAGCGCGTTGCGCCGCTGGCTGCTGGACCGTCCGCAGATCACCCGGGGCTCGCACGCCGGCGGCGTCGTCGGCGGGCGCGGCGCCAGCGCCGCGGGCGAGTACGTCTATCCGGAGATCACCGGCTACTACCTGAGCTGGCTGGCGTTCGTCGCGGAGAGCGAGCCGGGCACGGACGAGGACATCGCGCGGCGGTACGGCGCGGCCGCCTACTGGCTCCAGCGGGAACTCGGGCGCCCCGGCGGGCCCCGTACGCGCGACTACCTCGGCACCGGCACCGAGCCGGAGGTCGACTGGCGCAACACCGCACTGTTCGCCTTCGACCTCGGCATGGTCCACCGCGGCCTCGCCGCCACCGGGGCACCGGACCTGCCGGCCGTCCGGCACGCCCGCGCCGACGCCACCGCCCTCCTGGATTCCCTGCGGGACGCCGACGGCTCCTGGCTCTCCTGCCTGCCGCACGTCAACGCCGGTGCGCCGCCGGACCGTTGGTCCACCGCGCCCGGGCCACACCTGCTCAAGGTCGCCGGCGGCGTCCTCGCGCTCGCCGGGCCCGGCGAGGACTCCACGACGGTGCGGGCCGCGCGGGCGACGCTGGCCCGGCACGCGCCCGGCCTGAAGGGGAGGCTGCCCGCGATGAGCCACCCCGCGCTCTACGCGCTGGAGGGCCTGCTCCAGGCCGAGGTGGCCGGGCACGCCGAGTACCACGACGAACTCCGGCACGGCTACCACGAGTTGCTCGACCACGCGGACGGCGGAGTGCTGCACGAGGTGGCCGCGGACCCGTCCAGCCGGGTGCGCAGCGACGTGCTGGCGCAGGCGCTCCGGGTGGGCTCGGTGCTCGCCGGACGGGGCGAACTCGACGGGCGGCACACCGACCGCCTCGACGAGATCGCCCGGGTGCTGGTCAGCCACGTCGACCCGCACGGCGGGACGTGGTTCGACCGCACCGGCGACGCGGGGGCCCGTTACAACACCTGGTGCGCCATGTTCGCCCACCAGGCGCTCGCGTTCCTCGGCCGCGTCAAGACGGGCCGACCGATTCCCGAGAACTGGATCCGCCTGCTCGTCTGACCGACCGGCCCACGAGAACGGACGTCGGGTCACCCGTGGCACACAAGGGAGCACCCATGCAACGCCGTGTCGCACTGGTCGTGGGTACGCGGCCGGAGGCGATCAAAATGGCCCCCCTCATCCGGGAGTTCGGCCGGAACCCGGACTTCGATCCGGTCGTGATCTCGACCGGGCAGCACACCGACCTGCTCGACCAGGTCCTCGCCGAGTTCGCCATCGCCCCCGACCTCGACCTCGGCGTGCGCCGGGTCACCCGGACCCTGGCCGAGCTGACCGGCGCGATGCTCGGCGCCGTCGACGAGGCCCTGGAGAAGTGCCGGCCGCACACCGTCCTGACCCACGGCGACACCACCACCACCTTGAGCACCAGCCTCGCGGCCTTCTACCGGATGGTGCCGCTGACGCACGTCGAGGCGGGCCTGCGGTCGGGCAACCGATGGGCGCCCTACCCGGAGGAGATCAACCGGCGGGTCACCTCGCTGGTCACCGACCTGCACCTGGCGCCCACCCCGGAGGCCAAGGCGAACCTGCTGGCCGAGGGCGTGGCGCCGGACACCGTCGTGGTCACCGGCAACACCGTCATCGACGCCATGCGGGAGATGCTCGACACCGCCCCGGGCTGGACCAACCCGGACCTGGCGGCCCTCGACACCGACCCGCGCCGGCTGTTGCTGTTCACCACCCACCGCCGCGAGTCGTGGGGGGCGTCCATGCAGCGCGTCGCGCAGACCGTGGCCGAGGTCGCCCACCGCCACCCGGACATGCTGGTGGTCGCCTGCGTCCACCCCAACCCCGCCGTGCAGGCCGCGCTGATACCCGCACTGCGCGACCGCGACAACGTCATCGTGGTCCCGCCACAGCCCTACGCCACCTTCCTGAAGCTGATACAGCGCGCCCACCTGGTGGTCACCGACTCCGGCGGGGTGCAGGAGGAGTGCACGGGCCTGGGCACGCCTGCGCTCGTCCTGCGCGAGGTGACGGAACGTCAAGAAGGTGTGGCCTCCGGGGGCGTGGCGCTGATCGGCACCCAACCGGCCCGGGTGCGCGACGGCATCGAGACGCTCTGGCGGGACGCCGCCCGGCACTCCGCCATGGCCAACGCGATCAGCCCGTACGGCGACGGTCACGCGGCCCGGCGCTGCGTCGCCGCCGTAGCCCGCCTGCTCGGCCTCACCGACGAACCGGTGTCCGAGTTCCAGCCCGTGTCGATGGCCGAAGGGGACCCCCTGTGAACAGCGACGCCAACACCACCTATCTCGTGCGCCACGCGCAGACCGCCTACAGCGCCCATCACGTCGTCAACGGCGCCCTGCACGTGGACATCCCGCTCGACGACGCCGGGCGCGCCGCCAGCCGGCGGTACGCCGAGGCCGACTGGCTCGCCGGCATCGCCTCCTGCCGCACCAGCGGCTTCGGCCGCACCCTGCAGACCGCCCAACTGCTGCTGCCCGGCGACCGGGTGCCGACGACCCCCGACCACCGCCTCAACGAGATCGACTACGGCTCCTTCGAGGGCGGGCCCTGGCTGACGTACGGCGCCTGGCTGGTCGAGGCGGGCTGGGACGCGGTGCCACCGGGCGGCACCGAATCCTGGCGGGGCTGCGTACTGCGCATGCTGGACGGCCTGTTGGACTGTCTGACGCTGCCCGGTCCGCGGCTCGTGGTCGGCCACGGGCTGCTCGGGTCCGTGGCCCGTTGGCTCGCCGGCCCGCACCCGCCCAGCGGCGCCACCACCGCGCTCCCCGTCTTCCCCGAGGCGCCCTACTTGGAGCCGCTGGTCCTGGACGAGGAGGAGTTGCGGCGCCTGGTGGCGGAGGGCCGGCGCCAGTTCGACCGGCCCGTCGACCGCAGCAACGCCGGCCGGGCGGTGGCACGATGACCGCCGACGCCCTGGTCGTCGGCTCCGGCGCCGCCGGCGGCTGGGCCGCGAAGACGCTCGCCGAGCGCGGGATCGAGGTGCTCGTCCTGGAGGCCGGCCCGTTGGTCGCCGGCGACCTCCGGGTGGACCGCGCCGCCCACGACGGCAGCCGACAGCCGGTCCAGTCCCGCTGCTCCGCCTACGAGCCGGCCAACAGCCATCTCTTCGTGGACGACCTCGACAACCCCTACCGGACGCCGGACGGGCTGCCGTACCACTGGTTCCGCTCCCGCCAACTCGGCGGCCGGCTGCCGCTGTGGGCCGGGGTGTGCCTGCGGATGTCCGACCGGGAGTTCGGCGGTGCCGCCACCGAGGTCGCCGGCCGGGACCGCTGCGCCTGGCCGATCCGGCACCACACCCTGGACCCGTACTACTCCCGGGTCGAGGCGTTCCTGGAGGTCACCGGCGGCGGCGAGCACACGCCGGCCGCGCCGCCGCCCACCGCGGGCCGGCGGCAGCCGATGACCCGCGGCGAGGCCCGGTTGGCCGCGGCCGTCGAAGCGCGGTGGCCCGAACGGCAGTTGGTCACCAGCCGGGTCGCCCGGGCCGAGGCCGGGGCCGTGCTCTCCGCGGCGCAGCGCACCGGACGGGTACGGCTGCGCCCCGACGCGGTCGTCTCCCACCTCGAACTGGACGCAACCGGCGCTCGTGCCACCGGAGTTGTCTTCGTCGACCGCCGCACCGGCGCCACCCACCGCGAGCGGGCCGGGGCCGTCGTGCTGTGCGCCTCCGCCATCGAGACGGTCCGCATCCTGCTCAACACCCGCACCCGGCATCACCCCGAGGGGCTCGGCGGCGAATCCGGCCGCCTCGGCCGCTACTTCCTCGACCACCTCGCCGGGGCCGCGGTCAGCGGCACCGTCCCCGGCCTGGACGCGGCACCCCGCCCCCGCACCGGGCCGGGCTTCGTCCCGGTGTGCCACATCCCGGACTTCGCCGCCGGCGCGGACCGCGGCTTCCCGGGCGGCTACGGCATCACCGTCTTCGCCCCGGAGACGCTGCCGCTCAACTCCGGGAGCGCCCGGTGGGCGTCGGCCAGCGGCGGGGTGCCGTTTCGCATGTGGGCCAGCGGCGAGGTGCTCCCCCGGGCCGACAACCGCATCACCCTGGCGGACACCACCGACGCCTGGGGCATCCCGCAGGCCCACGTCCGACTCGCCCACCACGCGCCGGAGCGCGCGATGTTCGCCCACCAGACCGCCGCGATGACCGAGATGGCCGAGGCGGCCGGCTTCCACCTCACCGAGGTCGCCGACGCGCCGCTGGCGCCGGGGTCCTCCGTCCACGAGATGGGCGGCGCCGCCATGGGGGACGACCCGGACACCTCCGTCGTGGGCCCCGACAACCGGCTCTGGCGGGTCCCCAACGTCCTCGTCGCCGACGCCGCTTGCTTCCCGACGGCCGGCTGGCAGAACCCGACCCTGACCACCATGGCCCTCGCCGCCCGCGCCTGCGACCTGCTCGCAGACCGCGCCCGCGGCGGGGAGTTGGAGCGTGAAGCGGCATGAAGATCCTGCTGATCAGCGACGTCGACGTGGAGAGCGGTCGCGGCCCGGTCACCCGACTCGCCAGCGTGCTACCGGAGTTGAGCCGGCGCGCCGAGGTCGTGGTGGGCATGCTCGGGGAGGCCGACGAGACCTGTCGTCGCGCCGTCGAGACCAGTCAGGTCCGCGCCCATCCCCTGCCGTTCGCGATGCGCGGCTGGAACGTGGTCGACCTGCCCGGGCTCGTCGGCCGGATCGAGGGCCTGGTCCGCCACGAGCGGCCCGACCTCGTGGTGCTCTACCGGGAGATCTGGGACCTGATGCACGCGCTGCCGCCGGTCCTGGCGCGCGCGGGCGTCCCGTTCCTGGTGATGCCGCACTCGGTGCCGTTCCTGGACGCGATGGCCCGCCCGACCCGGTCGTTCGCCTGGGACCTGTGCCGCAGGGTGGCCACCGAGCGCCGGGGCCATGCGCTGCGCTACCTCCTCACCCATGTCCACCAGGTGCGGCTGTTGCGGACGTTGCCCCGGGTGATGATCAATCAGACCGTCAGCGTCTATCTGCACGGCTACTTCCCGCAGGCACCCACCGTCCACGCCCTGCCGGGATACGCCGTCGACCTGGACGCCATCCGGTCCGCCGCCGACGTCGAGAAGACCTACGACGTGGCCTTCATGGCCAAACTCACCGCGGGCAAGGGGCTGTTCCACCTGCTCGACGTGATGCGCCGGCTGCGCCGACTGCGGCCCGAGGCCCGCATGATCGTCATCGGTTCCTTCGAGAACGCCGCCGTCGAACGGAAGTTCCTTGCGGCCCGGGACCGTTACGGTCTGCGCGACGCGATCCACCTGGCCGGATGGCTGACCGGCGAGGAGAAATACCGCGCCCTTGGCTCCGCCAGAACTTTCTGTTACCCGTCGATCTCGGCTGATACCTTCTCTCTGTGCCTGCTCGAAGCGCTGGCCGGTGGTCTGCCGGCGGTCTGTTACGACGTGCCGTTCACCCGCGCGGTCTACGGCACCACGCCGGCGGTCCGTCGAGTGCCGTTCGCCTCCCGCTCGCTCATGGCGGGGGAACTCCACACCCTTCTCGCAGCGCACACGCTGGAGTCCGCCAGCACCGCGGCCACGGAATTCGCCACCGGCTACAGCTCCTGGGGTGCCGTCGCCGACGCCGAGTTGGCCGCTTATGGGAACTTTCTCGGCCTGGTCGGCGCTGAGCCCCGTGCCGAGACTGAACATCGTTAGGGTAAACCGTTGCTTGACTTGAAGTTCATTCTCCAGAATCCGGATGCCGTCGCCGAGAACTGTGCGCGCCGCGGATACGAAGTGGACATCGAGCAGATCGTCTCGCTCGATCAAGAACGCCGCGAGACGACCGGCCTCCTCGACGAAACTCGGCACAACATCACGGCACTTGGGCGTGAGTGGAAGAACGCCACCGACAAGGACGAGCACCGGCGCAAGGCCAACGCCCTGAAGGAGGACCGGTCGCGGCTGGAGGCCCAATTGGAGGGCATCGAGGAGAAGCTGGGGCACATCCTGGAGCGGCTGCCCAACATGCTGGACCCGCGGGTCCCGGTGGGCGGCGAGGAGAAGAACGAGGTCGTCCGGGTCGTCGGGGAGCCGACCAGCTTCGACTTCGCCCCCCGCTCCCACGAGGAACTCGGCCGGCTCACCGCCACCATCGACATCCCGCGCGGGGTGAACGTCGCCGGCTCCCGCTTCTACCTGCTGATGAACGAGGCGGTCCAGATGCGCATGGCGCTGACCGACCTGTTCACCAAGCGCGCCCGCGAGCAGGGCTTCGACCTGGTCTCCCCGCCCTACCTGGCCCGCCGGGAGACCCTGTTCGCCTCCGGCTACCTGCCGTTCCAGGACAAGGACAACTTCACGGTCAACGACTCGGACCTGTCCCTGATCGGCACCAGCGAGCAGTCCCTGCTCGGCATGCACGTCGGCGAGATGCTCACCCAGCTCCCGCTGCTCTACCTCGGCGACTCCATGTGCTTCCGCACCGAGGCCGGCAGCTACGGCCGCGACACCGCCGGGATCCTGCGGGTGCACCAGTTCTACAAGCTGGAGCAGCTCATCTACTGCCACCCGTCCGAGAGCGAGCGCTACCACCAACTCTGCCTGGAGAACGAGGAATGGCTGATGCGTGAGCTCGGCATTCCCTACCAGGTGGTGCTCACCGGCTCGCAGGACCTGGGTGCGCCCGGCCGCAT
>NZ_JBIVXW010000030.1:0-117940 GCF_044769405.1 Streptomyces sp. NPDC090442 | reverse complement strand
GGCGGGGTGATCACTACGTTAGCGGAATTCCCCGGTGACGCCTAATCAGACGCCCGGAACGAATTTCGACATGCGGAATTCAATCCCGTTGAGGAGCCGTGCAGTAGTGAGGTGCCGCGAAGCGGCGGGATGGCTGTACGGGGCCTGTCGACTCCGTGACAACTCGGAGAACACTACACGAGGAGGCGAGGTGGTTCAAACCCGTGCGGAGGCGAGGGGTGGGCCGGTACGTTGTGGGGCATGACCGCGCGTGCGCTCGTACAGCAGTGGTGGCCCGCCTGACGGCGGCCGCCCAGCAGCGCATGCGATGACCACGGCCGCCACCTCGGCGGCCGTTCGCGTATCTCCCTTCCGTAACCGGCCGGTGCAGGCGGCGGTCCCGTTGAGAAGAGGGATGGATGAGCGAGAGGGTCGAGCGGGCGGGGATGACCGGCGGGGTCGCGGCGCGGGTGTTCAGCGGGGTGAAGCCGACGGGGCACCTGACGTTGGGGAACTACCTCGGGGCGGTGCGGCGGTGGGTCGCCGAGGACCAGCACCGGGCGGACGCGTTGTTCTGTGTGGTGGATCTGCACGCGCTGACGGTGGAGCACGATCCGGCGCGGGTGCGTCGGCTCAGTCGGCAGGCGGCGACGTTGTTGCTGGCGGCGGGGCTGGATCCGGAGCGGTGCACGGTGTTCGTGCAGAGCCACGTGGACGAGCACGCGCGGCTGGCGTATCTGATGGAGTGCACCGCGAGCGTCGGCGAGATGCGGCGGATGGTGCAGTTCAAGGAGAAGGCCGCGCGGGAGGAGACGGCCGGGGTGCGGCTGTCGCTGCTGACGTATCCGGCGCTGATGGCGGCGGACATCCTGGCATACGGGACGGACGAGGTGCCCGTTGGCGAGGACCAGGCGCAGCACGTGGAGCTGACGCGGAATCTGGCGGTGCGGTTCAACCGGCGGTACGGGCCGGTGTTCGTGGTGCCGCGGGCGACGCAGCCGCCGGTGGCGGCGCGGGTGATGGACCTTCGGGATCCCCGGTCGAAGATGGGCAAGGGGACCGTGGTGCGGGACGGCGGGGCCGGTGTGATCCATCTGCTGGACGAGCCGGACGTGGTGCGGCGGAAGGTGATGCGGGCCGTGACGGACACCGGGGCGGACGTGGCGTACGACCGGGAGGCGCGGCCGGGGGTGGCGAACCTGCTGGATGTGTTGGCGGCGTGCCGGGGGGATGTGGATCCGGCCGGGTTGGCGGCGGAGTACGGCTCGTACGGGGTGTTGAAGCGGGACGTCGCGGAGGCGGTGGTGGAGCTGTTGCGGCCGGTGCGGAAGCGGCACGCGGAGTTGGCGGCCGATCCGGGGTACGTCGACAAGGTGTTGCGGGCGGGGGCCGAGCGGGCGCGGGACATGGCGCGGCCGCGGGTCGATGCGGCGTATGAGGCGGTGGGGCTGCTGCCCGCGGGGGCGTAGCGGCCCGTAAGGGGGAGGGGAACAGATCCCGTAGGGGACGGGAGCGCCCCCTACGGGGCCACAACGATGGGGGGTGGGGCGGTATTCCCGCGGGGCCGGCCGCCGGCCGGGCCGATTGGCTCGACGTGGCCGCCGGCCGGTTCGTAACCGACGGCGGCCGGTTCGAGGCCAGTTGACGGACCGCGTCGGTGGCCGGTTAGCGGCCAGTTCGCCGCCGGTTCGCGGCTGACGGCCAGTTCGTTTCCAGTTGGCGGCCGGCAGCGGCTGATTCGCGGCCGGCGGCGCTGGCCGGTTCGCGTCCGCCGGCGCCGGCGGCGCTCAGCCCCCGCCTCTCGTGCTCAGCACCCGCCTCCCGTGCTCAGCCCCCGTTGCCCGTGGCCAGTTCGCGGCTGCGGTCGCGGGCGGCTTCCAGGGCGGCGATCAGGGCGGCGCGGACGCCGTGGTTCTCCAGTTCGCGGATGGCGTTGATGGTGGTGCCCGCGGGGGAGGTGACGTTCTCGCGGAGTTTGACGGGGTGCTCGCCGCTGTCGCGGAGCATCACCGCGGCGCCGATGGCGGCCTGGACGATCAGGTCGTGGGCCTTGTCGCGGGGCAGCCCGAGCAGGATGCCGGCGTCGGTCATCGCCTCGACGAGGAAGTAGAAGTAGGCCGGGCCGGAGCCGGAGAGGGCGGTGGCGGCGTCCTGTTGGGACTCCGGGACGCGCAGGGTCTTGCCGACCGTCGCGAAGATCTCCTCGGCGAGGGTGAGGTGGCCAGCGGTGGCGTGGGTGCCGGCGGAGATGACCGACATCGCCTCGTCGACGAGGGCCGGGGTGTTCGTCATGACCCGGACGACGGGGGTCTCCGGGGCCAGCCGTTCCTCGAAGTACGAGGTCGGGATGCCGGCGGCGCCGCTGATGACCAGGCGGTCGGCCGGCACGTGCGGGGCCAGCTCGGCGAGCAGGGTGCCCATGTCCTGGGGCTTGACGGTCAGGATCAGGGTGTCGGCGGCCTTGGCGGCCTCGGCGTTGCTGACCGCCTCGACGCCGTAGCGGGTCCGCAGATGGTCGGCGCGCTCCTGGCGGCGGGCGGTGACCAGCAGGTCGGAGGGCGCCCAGCCGCCGCGGATCATGCCGCTGAGCAGGGCTTCGCCGATTTTTCCGGTGCCGAGTACGGCGACCTTCTGGGCCATGCGTTCACCTCGCCGGTGGTGCGTGATCGGTACGGGGCCATCCTCGCACCGGTGGGTGGCGGTGCGCCGTGGGCGTCCACGGAACGGGCAGAGCGGGCAGCCCGGCGGCCGGGGCCCCGGGGCGCGCGCCGTCGCGTGGTTCGGGGCCGGCGCCAGAGGGGTCGAGCCAGTGGGGCGGAAATGACCGTAAGGTCGGGGAACTTGCGTTCGTCCGTCCGTCGTCGGCCCGAGGAGTGCCGTGAACCGCCGCCCCCACCGCAGCTGCGGTGCCATAGCCGCGCTGTCCGTCGCCCTGCTGCTGTCCTCCTGCGCGCCCGGGGGTACGGCCGTCAAAGGGGCGGCGGGCGGCGGCGGGCTGGGCGACCCGCTCTTCCCGGCGCTGGGCAACGGCGGCTACCGCGTCAGCCACTACGGGCTCGACCTCGACTACGACGTGGCCGAGCAGCACCTGGACGGCACCGCCACCATCACCGCGAAGGCGGGCAAGGACCTGCGCTCCTTCCAACTCGACCTGGAGGGGATGACGGTGACGGGCGTCCGGGTCGACGGCACGGACGCCGGGTTCAGTCGCAAGGGGCACAAGCTGGTGGTCCGGCCGACCGCCGGGATCGGCAAGGGCGAGGAGTTCCGGACCACCGTCCGCTACCGCGGGACGCCGCAGGAGATGCGGGACGAGGACGGGGCGTCCGAGGGCTGGGTGAAGACCGCCGACGGCGCGTTCGTCGCCGGGGAGCCGGCCGGTTCGATGACGTGGTTCCCCGGCAACAACCACCCCAGCGACAAGGCCGCCTACGACTTCAGGATCACCGTGCCGCAGCGCTACACCGCGGTCGCCAACGGGCAGTTGCGCTCGAAGCGGACGGTCGACGGGCGGACCACCTACGAGTGGCACAACCCGGAACCGATGGCCAGTTACCTCGCCACCGCGACGATCGGCACGTTCGACGTCCAGGAGTCCCGCACCCCGCAGGGGCTGCCGCTCTACGTCGCGGTGGACCCCAAGGAGGCCAAGGCCAGCCGGAAGGCGCTGGCCCGGTTGCCGGAGATCCTGGCGTGGGCGACGAAGCTGTTCGGCCCGTACCCGTTCTCGTCGGCCGGCGCGATCGTGGACCACACCCCGGACCGGATCGACTGGGTGGCGCTGGAGACCCAGACCAAGCCCGTCTACGCCGGCGCGCCGGACGCCGAGACGGTGGTGCACGAGACCGCCCACCAGTGGTTCGGCAACTCGGTGACGCCGAAGACCTGGCGGGACACCTGGCTCAACGAGGGGTTCGCGACCTACGCCGAGTGGCTGTGGGAGGAGCGCGAGGGCGGCCGGACCCCGCAGGAGCAGTTCGACGCGCTCTACGACTCCGACGAGGACCACCCGCGCTGGGAGTTCCCGCCGGGCGAGCCGGACGGCCCGGCGGAGGTGACCGGGACGCCGGTCTACGAGCGCGGCGCGATGGTCCTCCAGCAACTGCGGAACGCCGTCGGCGACGAGACGTTCTTCTCGATCCTCAAGGAGTGGCCGGCGAAGCACCGGCACGCCAACGCCGACAGCGCGGACTTCATCGCGTTCTGCCAGGACCGCACCGACGAGGACCTGACCGAGCTGTTCGACGACTGGCTCTTCGGGGACGGGCAGCCGGAGTGGGAGTACGACGCGACGGCGTGAGGCCGGCGGGCGGGCGGCGGGGCGCGCCGGGTGCGCGCCGCCGCTCGCCCGCGCGCGTGCTCACTCCTCGTCGAGGTCCAGGTGCCCCAGCTTGTCCGGGTTGATGACGGCGTCCACCTCCGTGATCAGCCCGTCGTGGACCGTGAAGGCGAAGACCCCGGACGGGTACGCCCCCGACGTGTCCGCGAAGACCACCCCCAGGGCACCGTTGACCTCCCGGACCGCCAGCCGCATGCTGCCCGGCGCGAACTTGCGGGTGACCATGCCCCAGACGTAGCGGGCGACCTTCTCCCGGCCCAGTACCGGCCGGCGTGCGGCGCTCACCTTGCCGCCGCCGTCCGAGCGCCACACCACCTCGGGGTCGAGGACGGTCAGCAGCGCCTCGAAGTCCCCGCCCGTGACGGCCGACAGGAACGCCTCGACGGTGCGCCGGTGTTCGGCCCGGTCGACGGTGCGGCGCGGCGCCTCGGCCCGCACCCGGCGACGCGCCCGCGAGGCCAACTGCCGCACCGCGTCCGGGGTGCGCCCGACCGCCTCGGCGATCTCCGGGAACGGCACCGCGAAGACGTCGTGCAGGACGAAGGCGGTGCGCTCGGCCGGGGTGAGCCGCTCCAGGACGGTCATCAGGGCCATGCCCACCGACTCGTCGAGGGTCACCCGGTCCTCCGGGCCGTCCGGGCCCCCGGACGGGGCGCCGCCGACGGCCCCGTCGAGCACCGGCTCCGGCAGCCACGGGCCCACGTACAGCTCGCGCCGGGCCCGGGCCGAGCCCAGCAGGTCGTAACAGATCCGGCTCACCACGGTGGTGAGGAAGGCGCGCGGGCTCTCCACCGGCGGGTCCTCGGGGAGCGCCTGCCAGCGCAGCCACGCCTCCTGCACGGCGTCATCGGCGTCGCTGACCGTCCCCATGATCCGGTACGCCACGCCCCACAGCCGTCCCCGCTGCTCCTCGAACCGCGCCAGCCGCTCGGCCCGGACCGGCCCGTCCGCCGTCCCGTGTTCCCGCTCCGCCATGGTCTGTTCCCGCCTCCCCGCTCGCGGGCCGCGGTCGTGCACCGGCGGCCCCGGAACGAGGACGACGCTAGGCGGCGGAGTGTGACGCGCGCGCCCCGGGCCCGGGGTGACGGTGCATCACGCGCGGGCCGGGCCGCCGCTACCGCCGCTTCTTCCCCTTCGGCTTGCGGGCCGACGGGTTCCCGGTGCGGTTCTCCCGGCGGCGGGCGTGGCGCTCGCGCGCCGCCTCGTACTCGGCGCGGCGGAGCTTCTCACCGGGCGCCTCGACGAGGCTGCGGCAGAAGTAGGCCAGCAGCGAGCCGATGAAGCCGATCAGCATCAGGCTCTGCAGGGACCGTTCGGCGGAGCTGTCGGCGGCCGGGTCCGGGCGGCGCACGAAGCCGTCCCAGGTGCGGCGGAAGGCCAGCGCGCTGCAGATCGCGAAGCCGACCACCACCAGGCCGTTGACGAACGAGCCGACGTCGGCGGTCGACAGGCCCTGGAAGCCGAACCGCAGCACCAGCGCGCCGATCGCGGCCAGCGCCAGCGAGCCCACCGCGACCCCGGCCCGGCGCAGGCCGTATCCGCCGTCGTGCTCGACCCAGGTGGTGCCGAAGAACCGGATCTCCTCCGGTTCCGGGCCGCCCGGGGGCTCGGTCCGCTCCGCATCGCTCATGGCGTCGATTATCCCCGGGGCCCGCCGACCCGGTCGTGCGGCCGGCCGCCGGTCCGTGCGCCACGGCCGGCTCGCCCGCCCCGCGGTCAGCTCATGCAGCCCGGCGCGACCATCCCGTTACTGCCGGTGCGCACGTACGCGTCGGAGACGTACTGGTTGGGCCCGATGCTGTCCCAGAGGTTGGAGGTGCCGCACGGGCCGGAGACCCACTCGCCGCGCCGCTGGCAGCGGATGGTGATCAGGGAGCCGGCCGGCAGTTGGCGGACGACCGGGGTGTTGGTGCCGGGCCCCTGGCGGACGTTGACGCGGTAGCCGGCCGCGAGCGGGTAGCCGCCGCCCCCCGAGGCGAACGCCATGGCGAGCGGCACCGGCGTCACCGCCGCGTCCGCCCCGCCGTCCTGCTGGAAATCCTGAGTGGTCATGCGTGTTGCCCCCCGTTGCTGGATGGCCGCCCGACGGTGCCGGACGGTACGTTTCCGGCCGCCTGTTCGACGCCGTTGTCGCGCACGCTAGCAAGCCGACGCCGTCCCGGACGCGCCATCGACTAGGCTCCGCGCGTCGCACTTGCGACCGATTCGGTACGGGAAGTCCAGGGGAAAGACACGGGGGTGGGACGATGCCGCCGCTGCGCGACTCCGGGCCCGGCTCGGAAGCGGAGCGTCCGGAATACGCCGGGCACTACCGCCTGGAGTCGCGGCTGGGGTCCGGGGGCATGGGCGTGGTGCATCTGGCCCGGTCCTCCTCCGGGCTGCTGCTCGCGGTCAAGGTCATCCACGCCGATTTCGCCCAGGACCCCGAGTTCCGGGGCCGGTTCCGGCAGGAGGTGCTGGCCGCCCGGCGGGTCAGCGGCGCCTTCACCGCCCCCGTCGTGGACGCCGACCCGGACGCCGAGCGCCCCTGGATGGCGACCCTCCACATCGCCGGCCCGACCCTCTCCCAACACGTCAAGCGGAACGGCCCGCTGGCCCCCACCGAGGTACGGCGGTTGGGCGCGGGCCTGGCCGAGGCGCTGCGCGACATCCACCGCGCGGGCGTGGTCCACCGCGACCTCAAGCCCGGCAACGTCCTGCTCTCCGCCGACGGCCCGAAGGTCATCGACTTCGGCATCTCCCGCCCGTCCGACAGCGAAATGCGCACCGAGACGGGGAAGTTGATCGGCACCCCGCCGTTCATGGCCCCCGAGCAGTTCCAGCGGCCGCGCGAGGTCGGCCCGGCGGCGGACGTCTTCGCCCTGGGGTCGGTGCTGGTGCACGCCGCCACCGGGCGCGGCCCGTTCGACTCGGACAGCCCGTACCTCGTCGCGTACCAGGTGGTGCACGACGAGGCGGACCTCTCCGGGGTGCCGGACGAGCTCGTCGGGCTCATCGAGGGCTGCCTGGCCAAGGACCCGGCCCGCCGCCCGACGCCGGACCGGCTGATGCAACTGCTGTGCACGGACGCGCCGATGACGGTGCCGGCCGATCTGGCGCCGGGCGAGGACGCGCTACCGAACACGGTCCCCGGCGACACCCGGGTCCCGGCCCCGCGGCAGCCGCCGGCCGCCGAGTCCGCGCCGCCCGGCACCGCACCCGCCCCGTTCCGCGCCGAGCCCGCCCCGTCGCGCGCCGAGGCCACCCACATCCGCGCCCGCACCCCGGACCCGGCCGCGCTCACCGCCCCGGAGCGGGAGGAGAAGCCCCCGTCCGGCAAGCGCCGCCCCCGGCGCCGTCGTCTCCTCTGGGCGGCCGCCGCCACCCTCGCCGCCCTCGCCGGCGCCGGCACCTGGGCGCTCACCGCCGGTTCCCCCGAGGACTCCGCCCTCCAGACCCACGCCCCGTCCGCCCCGCGTGCCGCCTTCCACCCCTGGCGCACCACGATCGTCGAGCGCCCCGACGGTTCCGCCGCCGAGATGCCGTACTGCACGGCCGGTGACGGCGCCGTCTTCTGCGGCCAGTCCGGCCTGCCCGCGGCCCGCCTCGCCCCCGGCTCCGGCGAGGTGACGTGGCGTCACAAGGCCCCCGCTGCGGGCCCGGTGGCCAACGCCCCCACCGCCCCCGTCCTCTCCGGCGGCCACCTCTACGTCTTCGCCGACGGCGGCAAGCGCCTGCTGGCCCTCGACCCGTCGGCCACCGGCAACGGCGCCGTCCGCTGGAGCCTGGACGTCTCCGGCTACGCGGGCGGCGCGGCCGTCGTCGCCGACCGCATCCTCCTCACCTCCGGCGACGGCACGATCACCGCCCTGGACACCACCACCCACGCCCAACGCTGGCGCAAGCGCTTCCCCCACCACCGCTTCCCGCACTTCACCTCGTACGGCGACCCGCGCACCGCGTACGCCGCCGAGACCCTGCCCACCGCCACCCCCACCACCCAACTCACCGCCATCGACCCGACCGACGGCACGCTCCGCTGGTCCCGCCAGCTCCCCGGCCTCCTCACCCTGGCCGGCCCCGGCTCCTCCGGCGCGCTCTACCTCACCGTCGGCGACCCGGTCTACGACGGCGTCACCTCCGCGGTCCTCCGCTACGACCCCGCCACCCAGAAGACCCGCACTCTCCCCCTGAACGCCCGGCTGCAGAACGTCTCCGCCACCGTCCAGGGCGACACCGCCTACCTCCTGGCCGAGGGCGGCACCCTCCGGGCCGTCGGCGCCCGCACCTGGGACACCGAAACCTCCGTCAGCCGCGGTTCCGCCCCCGTCGTCGTCGGCAACCGCCTCTACTTCGCCGCCGCCGACGGCCGGCTGCTCGCCGTCGACACCACCACCGGCGCCCTCCTGGGCCAGACCCCGCCCCGCCTCACCGCCACCCGCCGCAACGGCTACCTCCAGGCCGTCCCCGCCCCCGCCCTCGACACCGCCCACGACCGCATCTACGCCGCCTCCCCGGACGGCACGGTCTTCGGCGTCGCGACGAAGGACCCGGGGCGGTGGTGAGGGGGCGGCATGGCGCGGTCAAAGAGACCGCCCGCTGTGCCGGTTGAGCTCCGCAACGCTGTCGCGCAACGCGGCGGACACCGGCACCGGCTCGATATCCGCCGGGTCCACGTCCCACTCCACCCCGCCGTCCAACGGCCGGAGCTGGAAACAGGCCCCCTCGCGGTCCATGACCCGCCCCACCCGCTCCCGTAGCCGGTCTCGCACGATCTCGCCCTTCGTGGGCACGTACCCGCTCACGGCCGCGCACCTCCGGCCCGGTCTCCAATGACGTCCGCCAGCCGCCGCGCGGTCTGCGGGTTGCAGCGACCCAACTCGATGAGCGGACGCGGCGGTTGGCCGCTGTACGACAACGGGTCGACGGACAGCGACGGCAGCACGATCCCGCTCCGTGCGAGCGCATCGGCCAACGCGTCCCGCGCCGCCTCGGCCTCGGCGATCTTGTCGCTCGTCATAAGGGCTGCTCCTTCTGCGGTTTCCGTGCCTGACACCTCGGAACGCAACTACCCTGCGTGTTCCGGCCATTACAAGAATGGACCTGGAATCGGGCAGGGATGCCGCTCGTCGGGGCTACTTCCGCGCCCGGGCCGTTACTTCCACACCTTCCACGCAGGAGGTCGCCATGCCGCCGAGAAGGGTCGTCACCGGGCGGAGCCCGGACCCGCGCCGCCGTTTCGCGGAGGAGCTGCGGTTACTGCGGGAGCAGAAGGGCGACAGCCTCCGACGGCTCGCCGAGGTGCTCGGCTGGGACGCGTCCCTCTTCGGCAAGATGGAGAGCGGAAAGACCCTGGGCAGCCCGGAGGTCGTGGAGGCGCTGGCCCAGCACTACGGAGTGGGCGATCTGCTCCTAACCCTCTGGGAGTTGGCCGTAGGCGACCCAAAGCAGTTCAAGGAGCAGTACCGGCGGTACATGGCCTTGGAGGCGGAGGCGCTGAGCATGTGGCACTTCGGGGTCAGTACCGTCCACGGACTTCTTCAGACTGAGGGCTACGCGCGCGCCTTGCTCGGGGCAGGCGGCATCGCCGGTGAAGAGCTGACACGCCAGGTGGAGGCACGCATGGGACGCCGCCAAACTCTGAACGGCGATGACCCGCCGCAGTTCCGCACCATCCTTTCCGAAGCCGTGCTCCGCACATCGCTGACGGATACCGAAGAGTGGCAGAAGCAGCTTGAGTACCTAGTAGAGATGTCCGAGCGCCCGAACATCACCCTCCAGGTGCTGCCGTTCAGCGCGGGACTGCACGGCTTGGACAGCACCTCCGTGATCTTCCTCCGGCTGTCGAGCGGCTGCGCCGTGGCCTACACGGAGAACGCCCACCGTGGCGAACTCATCGAGGAAACCGCATCGGTTGAGCGCTTGCAACGCGCGTACGATGCGGTGCGTGACCGGGCATTGCTCCCGGACGCATCACGGAAGTTCGTCATGCGGATGTTGGAGGATGTGCCGTGCGACCCATCGACCTGAACACCGTCACGTGGCGCAAGAGCTCATACAGCAACTCCGACGGCGGCGCCTGCGTCGAGGTTTCCGACGACCTCCTGACGAACACCGTCTGGCGCAAGTCCAGTTACAGCAACACGGACGGTGGCAACTGCGTCGAGGTTGATGGCGCCCGCCCGCCCCTCGTCCCCGTACGAGACAGCAAGCGCCCCCAAGGCCCCGCCCTCGTCTTCGAAGGGGGCGCCTGGGACGCGTTCATAACGGCCGTCAAGCACGGCAGTTGGCGCTGAATCCAGGGGCGAACGCCGCTGGCCGACCCCGTCATCCGTGACAGGGGCGGCCAGCGCGCAGGTACAGGGGTACAGGCAAACGAAAGGCGTCAGCCGAGTCGGCTCACGTCGCGGACAGCGCCCTTGTCGGCGCTGGTGGCCATCGCCGCGTAGGCGCGCAGGGCCGCGGAGACCTTGCGTTCGCGGTTCCTGGGGGCGTAGACGCCGCCCAGCGCGGCCCGCCGCTCGGCCAACTCGGCCTCGTCCACCAGGAGTTCGATCGAGCGGTTCGGGATGTCGATGCGGATGCGGTCGCCGTCCCGGACGAGGGCGATGGTGCCGCCGGAGGCCGCCTCGGGGGAGGCGTGGCCGATGGAGAGGCCCGAAGTGCCGCCGGAGAAGCGGCCGTCGGTGACCAGGGCGCACGCCTTGCCCAGGCCGCGGCCCTTCAGGAACGACGTCGGGTAGAGCATCTCCTGCATGCCGGGGCCGCCCTTGGGGCCCTCGTAGCGGATGACCACGACGTCACCCTCCTTGACCTGCTTGGTCAGGATCTTGTCGACGGCCTCCTCCTGCGACTCGCAGACCACGGCCGGGCCCTCGAAGGTCCAGATGGACTCGTCGACGCCGGCGGTCTTCACCACGCAGCCGTCCTCGGCGAGGTTGCCGCGCAGGACGGCCAGGCCGCCGTCCTTGGAGTAGGCGTGCGCGGCGTCGCGGATGCAGCCGCCCGCCGCGTCGGTGTCGAGGGTCTCCCAGCGCTCGGACTGGGAGAACGCGGTCGCCGAACGCCGGCAGCCGGGGGCGGCGTGCCACAGCTCGACCGCGTCGGGCGTCGCCGCGCCGCTGCGCACGTCCCAGGCGTCCAGCCACTCCTTGATGGAGCGGGCGTGGACGGTGTGCACGTCCTCGTTGAGCAGCCCGCCGCGGTACAGCTCGCCGAGGATCGCGGGGATGCCACCGGCGCGGTGCACGTCCTCCATGTAGTAGGTGCCGCCGGGGGCGACGTTCGGGGCGACCTTGGCCAGGCAGGGGACGCGGCGCGAGACGGCGTCGATGTCGGTCAAGTCGTAGCCGACGCCGGCCTCTTGGGCGGCGGCCAGCAGGTGCAGGATGGTGTTGGTGGAGCCGCCCATCGCGATGTCCAGCGCCATCGCGTTCTCGAACGCGGCGTGGGTGGCGATGTTGCGCGGCAGGACGGCGTCGTCGTCCTGCTCGTAGTAGCGCTTGGCGAGCTCGACGACGGTGGCGCCGGCCCGCTCGTAGAGGTCCTTGCGGGCGGTGTGGGTGGCGAGCACCGAGCCGTTGCCGGGCAGCGAGAGCCCGATCGCCTCCGTCAGGCAGTTCATCGAGTTGGCGGTGAACATGCCCGAACACGAGCCGCAGGTGGGGCAGGCGTTCTCCTCGATGCGGAGGATGTCCTCGTCGGAGACGCTCTCGTTGGAGGCGTCCACCATCGCGTCGATCAGGTCCAGCTTGCGGACGGTGCCGTTGACGAGGGTGGCGCGGCCGGCCTCCATGGGGCCGCCGGAGACGAAGATCGTGGGGATGTTGAGGCGGAGCGCCGCCATCAGCATGCCGGGGGTGATCTTGTCGCAGTTGGAGATGCAGATCAGCGCGTCGGCGCAGTGCGCCTCGACCATGTACTCGACCGAGTCCGCGATCAGGTCGCGCGAGGGCAGCGAGTACAGCATGCCGCCGTGGCCCATGGCGATGCCGTCGTCGACGGCGATGGTGTTGAACTCCCGCGGCACCGCGCCCGCGGCCTTGATCGCCTCGGAGACGATCCGGCCGACCGGGGCGAGGTGGGTGTGCCCGGGCACGAACTCGGTGAAGGAGTTGGCGACCGCGACGATCGGCTTGCCGATGTCCTCGCTCGCTACGCCGGAGGCCCGCATAAGGGCGCGGGCGCCCGCCATGTTGCGGCCATGGGTAACGGTGCGGGACCTCAGCTCGGGCACGATGGTCACTCCCTCGGAAACGGGCGTACAGCCGGGATGCGGACGTACAGCGTCGGCGCCGTACGGCGGGCCATACAGCAGCTGATCCCGAGATTACGCTGCCGATCCAAGATCTGGACATTGCCTCCGGAATATGAGACGCCCGACCGGACTGCGGACACCCCGCCAGGGGCCGGCGCCCGCCTACTTACCGGGAACCCAGGTCGGGGACGCCAGATGAAGCCGGGTGAAGGCCAGCGCCTCGGCCAGGTCGGCCTCGCGTTCGGCGACGGACATCGCCCGGCGGGTGTTGACCTCCACGACCACGTGACCGTCGAACCCGGTGCCGGCCAGCCGCTCCAGCAGCTCCGCACAGGGCTGGCTGCCACGCCCGGGCACCAGGTGCTCGTCCTTGGCGGAGCCGTTGCCGTCGGCGAGGTGGACGTGCGCCAGCCGGTCGCCCATCCGTTCCACCATCGCCATGGCGTCGTGCCGCGCGGTGGCGGTGTGCGAGAGGTCGACGGTGAAGTGGCGGTAGTCGTCGTTGGTGGGGTCCCAGTCCGGCGCGTAGGCGAGCATCTCGCGGTCGCGGTACCGCCACGGGTACATGTTCTCCACCGCGAACCGGACGTCCGTCTCGCCCTCCATCCGCCAGATCCCGCGGACGAACTCCCGCGCGTAGCTGCGCTGCCAACGGAACGGCGGGTGCACCACCACCGTCGAGGCCCCCAGCTTCTCCGCCGCCGTACGGGCCCGCTGGAGCTTGACCCACGGGTCGGTCGACCACACCCGCTGGGTGATCAGCAAACAGGGCGCGTGCACGGCCAGCACCGGCACGCCGTGGTAGTCCGAGAGCCGGCGCAGCGCCTCTATGTCCTGGCTGACGGGATCCGTCCAGACCATGACCTCGACGCCGTCGTAGCCAAGGCGCGCGGCGATCTCGAAGGCCGTCGCCGTCGACTCCGGATAGACCGAAGCCGTGGACAGCGCGACCTTCGCCCCGGGAATCCGCACCACTGGCTCTGTCACGAGGGACAGCGTAAGGGCCACCCCCGACCGCGCGGCAGGACACCGGCCACGTCACGCCCCCGCACCGCGACCCCTGTGACAGGCGAGAACCCGCACAACGCCTGGGACGCCACCCCTCCCCCGCAACCAGATGTGATCTCCACCGCATTACCCACGCCACAGGAGCACCCCACCGACCCACGCCGGCAACGCTCCCCACCGGGCCGCACCCGGGAGCCACAACGCGGGAAGCCCCACCCAGGGGCCTACGACAGATGATCCAACCGCCGCAGGATGACCCCCTCCCGCAGCGCCCAGGGACAGATGTCCAACGTGTCCACCCCGAACAGATCCATCGTCGCCTCCGCCACCAGCGCCCCCGCGAGCAGCTGCCGCCCCCGCCCCTCGGAGACCCCCGGCAGCTCGGCCCGCTCCCGGGCGCTCATCTGGGCCAGCCGCGGCACCCACTCCTCCAACGTCTTGCGGGGCAGCTCCCGTTGGACGTACAGCCCCTCGGAGGACCGCGCCGCCCCCGCGATCCGCGCGAGCGCCTTGAACGTCTTGGACGTCCCGACGACCTGGTCCGGCGTCCCGTAACGGGCGAAGTCGCTCACCACCCGTGCGATCCCGGCCCGCACCCGACGCCGCAGCGCCCGCACGTCCTCCGTGCCCGGCGGGTCCTCCCGCAGGTCCGCCCCGGTCAACCGCCCGGCCCCGTACGGCAGCGAGACGGCCACGTCCGGGTCCTCGTCCAGCCCGTAGGCGACCTCCAGCGAGCCGCCGCCGATGTCCAGCACCAGCAGCCGCCCGGCCGACCAGCCCAGCCAGCGGCGGGCGGCCAGGAAGGTCAGCCGCGCCTCGTCCTCGCCGGAGAGGACCTGGAGCGCGACCCCGGTCTCCTCGGCGAGGCGACGCAGCACCGCCTCGCCGTTGGTGGCCTCGCGGATCGCGGAGGTGGCGAACGGGAGCACGTCCTCGACGCCCTTGTCCTCGGCGACCTGCCGCGCCTCCCGGATGGTGAGCACCAGGCGGTGCACGCCGTCGTCGCTTATGGCACCGTCCTCGTCGAGGAGTTCGGCCAGGCGCAGCTCCGCCTTGTGCGAGTAGGCGGGCAGCGGGCGTGCGCCGGGGTGTGCGTCCACCACCAGAAGGTGGACCGTGTTCGAACCCACATCGAGGACACCGAGTCTCATACGTGGAAACCTACTGCCGCGGCGGGAGACACTCGGCGCCGGCCGTACGCTGGACCCGTGGCAAAGACGAAACAGGCGAAGCACCAAAAAGCCGAAAAGGCCCTGAAGAAGGAAGAAAAGCGGCGCGCCAAGGCCGCCGCGGCTGCCGACGCCGCCGCGGCCACGCAGTCCGGCGACGGGGCCACGGCCGACGAGGTCGGCCTCGACTTCGCCCGCGCCTGGGTCACCTTCCCCGACCCCGGCGACGACGAGCAGCTCTTCCGCTGCGACCTGACCTGGCTGACCTCCCGCTGGACCTGCATCTTCGGCAGCGGCTGCCAGGGCATCCAGGCCGGCCGGGCGGACGACGGCTGCTGCACGCTCGGCGCGCACTTCTCCGACGAGGAGGACGAGGAGCGGGTCGCCCAGCACGTGGCGCGACTCACGCCCGACGTATGGCAGTTCCACGACGTGGGCACCGGCACCGGCTGGACCGAGGTGGACGAGGACGGCGAGCGGCAGACCCGCCGCTGGCAGGGCTCCTGCATCTTCCAGAACCGCCCCGGCTTCAAGGGCGGCGCCGGCTGCTCGCTGCACATCCTCGCGCTCCGCGAGGGCCGCGAGCCGCTGGAGACCAAGCCGGACGTCTGCTGGCAGCTCCCGGTCCGCCGCACCTACGACTGGATCGACCGGCCCGACGACAGCCAGATCCTCCAGGTCACCATCGGCGAGTACGACCGCCGCGGCTGGGGCCCGGGCGGCCACGACCTGCACTGGTGGTGCACCTCGGCGACCTCCGCGCACGGCGCCGGCGACCCGGTCTACGTCACGTACCGGCCGGAGCTGACCGAGCTGATGGGCGAGGCCGGCTACGCCAAGCTGGTCGAGCTGTGCGAGCAGCGGCTGGCGTCCGAGCTGCCGATGGCCCCGCACCCCGCCGACCCCAAGCCGCGGGCCGCCGGCGCGCAGTAGCCACCGCTCCACGCCCCCCGGGCCGCGGCCGCCGTCCCCGGCGCCGCGGCCCAACTCCCGCCTGCCGACGGCGAGTAGCCGCCCGCGGCCGCCCCTCGCCTCAGGTCGCCGGCCGCGTCGTGTGCCACGGCCGCACCGGCGGAGTCGCCCGGCCGCCCGCCCCGGTGCCCGTCCCCGTGCCCCCGGTGGTGCGCGCCGACGGATTCCCGGGCGCGGCCGACGGCGACGCCCCCGTAGACGACGAGGGCGCCGGCCCCGTGGCCCCGCCGCCCGTGGACCGCGGCGTCGGGTGGAAGGACGGCGCGGGTGCGGGCCGCGGAGCCGCCGAACCGGCCGTCCCCGTCGCCTCCTCCGGCCCCGGCCCCGGCGCCGGCTCCGTCGCCCCGTGCCCCTTCATCGTGACGATGGTGCCGCCGGGCTCGATGATGATCGCGGACCGCCAGCGGCCCTCGGGCTCCCGGTCGTGATCCACGTAGACCGTGATCCGTACCTTCTGCCCCGGTTTCAACTCCCCGGCGGTATGGCTCATTTGGATCCACGGCGCGCGCGACGACGCCCGCCAGTGCACCGGGGTGGCACCGGAGGCCCTGATCGTGATGGCCGTGGTGCCGGCGTCCGGCTGCGCGGCGACCGTCAGCCGCCCCGGCCCGCGCTCCTCCCGGCCGCTGGGCGGCGTCGGACCGGCGCCCGCACCCAGCACCGCGACGGAGACGTCCGACGCCCCCTCGCCGGCCCGGGTCGTGGGCCGCGGCGACGTCGGCCGGGCGTTGCCCGCGTTCTCGTACGGGCGGCCGTCCAGCCGGTCGCCGGTCACCGCGCCCTCGACCGCGTTGGCCGCCACCGTCGTCGACAGCACGTTCGCCCCAGCCGTCTCCGGGACGCTGCGGTAGGCCGCCCACAGCGCGAACACCGGCGCGGCCAGCACGGTCGCCACGACGGTGGTGGTCAACGCGCGGTGCCGCAGCCGCCGGCGGCGGGCGGTGCGGTCCGTGGGGGCGACCGGGAATCCCCGGCGGTCATAGCGTGGAGAACCGTTTGCTCCACCGCTCCGGCCGCCCGGGGCCGGGCCGGCCCCGGGCACGCCCTCCGCCCGCCCCGACCGCGCCGCCCGGGCCGCCACCAGCGCCGCGCACACCGCCGAACGGTCCGCGGCGACCAGCGGCAACGCGCCGTGGGCGGCCGGCGCGGTGCCCGGCCAGGGCCCGGCGGCGGTGGCCCGCTCGGCGGTCCGGCGGCACTCCGCGCAGTCGTCGACGTGCCGCACCAGCTCCCGGCGGAGCGTCGCGCCCAGCAGTAGCTGGCTGCCGCCGGCGAGCCGCGCGACGTCCCGACACCGCCCGAACTCGACCACCGCCAGCGCCGCCCCGGTCCGCTCCACCTCGCAGGACGCGGCGGCCAGCAGCGTGCGGGTGGCGGTCGGGTCGGCGCCGGTCACCGCGGCGATGTCGTCCGGCGTCAGCCGGTGGCGCACCGAAAGCTCCAGCACCTCGCGCTGTTCGGGGGTGGTGCCGGCCGCCTCCGGCCAGGCCAGCGCGGACAGTTCCCGCTGCCGCGCCGGGGTCCGCCCGGGGTCGGCGGGGTGGGGCGCGCCCGGGCCGGCCTGTTCGGCGAGCCGGCGCAGGCACGCCCAACGGGCCAGCGCGTAGAGCCAGGGGCGGAAGCGGGTGGCGTCGTCGGGGCGCCGGCCGTGCTGGCGCTCGGCGAGCGCGAGCGTCTCGCCGAGTACGGCGGCCGCCGCGTCGTGCTCGCACAGCACGGACAGGCAGTAGGTGAACAGCCCGTCCAGATGGGGCTCGTAGCGGTCCTGGTGCTCGGGGCGGCGGGGCCGCCCGTCTGTCTGCGGCCGGTGCCGACGCGGCTCGGCGGTGCGCGACCGGAGTGCGCCGGTGGTGTGCGTAGGGTGCTCGGGCCTGCTGCTCATCACCCCGGCGACGGTAGGCGGATGATGCAGCCACGCCCGCGCGGCAGGGTCACTTTTAACCCTTACGGGTGACCATCTCCCTCAAAAGAGGACACAGATCTGCTATTCGGCCGCGGCGCGCGCTCGGCGCACGCCACCCGCCCGGCGCAACTGCCACCGACACCCCCCGCTGTCACACCCCGCCGCTACGGTTGGCGTCATGGCAACTCGTAAAGCGTCGGCCAAGGAGCGCCCCTCGTACCGCTGCACGGAGTGCGGCTGGACCACCGCCAAGTGGCTCGGCCGCTGTCCGGAGTGCCAAGCGTGGGGCACGGTCGAGGAGTTCGGCGGCACCCCGGCGGTGCGCACCACCGCGCCCGGCCGGGTCACCACCGCCGCGCTGCCCATCGGCCAGGTCGACGGCAGGCAGGCCACCGCCCGCACCACGGGCGTGCCGGAGCTGGACCGCGTGCTGGGCGGCGGGCTGGTCCCCGGCGCGGTGGTGCTGCTGGCCGGCGAGCCCGGCGTCGGCAAGTCCACCCTCCTGCTGGACGTCGCCGCCAAGGCCGCCTCCGCCGAGCACCGCACCCTCTACGTCACCGGCGAGGAGTCCGCCAGCCAGGTCCGGCTACGCGCCGACCGCATCGGCGCCCTCGACGACGACCTCTATCTGGCCGCCGAGACCGACCTCTCCGCCGTCCTCGGCCACCTGGACAGCGTCAAGCCCTCACTGCTGATCCTGGACTCCGTGCAGACCGTCGCCTCCCCCGAGATCGACGGCGCCCCCGGCGGCATGGCCCAGGTCCGCGAGGTCGCCGGCGCGCTGATCCGGGCCTCCAAGGAGCGCGGCATGTCCACCCTCCTGGTCGGCCACGTCACCAAGGACGGCGCCATCGCCGGCCCCCGCCTCCTGGAGCACCTGGTCGACGTCGTGCTGCACTTCGAGGGCGACCGGCACGCCCGGCTCCGCCTCGTCCGCGGCGTGAAGAACCGCTACGGCACCACCGACGAGGTCGGCTGCTTCGAGCTGCACGACGAGGGCATCACCGGCCTCGCCGACCCCTCCGGCCTCTTCCTCACCCGCCGCGCCGAGCCCGTTCCCGGGACGTGCCTGACGGTCACCCTGGAGGGCCGCCGCCCCCTGGTCGCCGAGGTCCAGGCGCTCACCGTCGACTCCCAGATCCCCTCCCCCCGCCGCACCACCTCCGGCCTGGAGACCTCCCGGGTCTCGATGATGCTCGCCGTCCTGGAGCAGCGCGGCCGGATCAGCGCCCTCGGCAAGCGCGACATCTACAGCGCCACCGTCGGCGGCGTGAAGCTCAGCGAGCCGGCCGCCGACCTCGCCGTCGCCCTCGCCCTGGCCAGCGCCGCCAGCGACACCCCGCTGCCGAAGAACCTGGTCGCCATCGGCGAGGTCGGCCTGGCCGGCGAGGTCCGTCGGGTCACCGGCGTCCAGCGCCGCCTGGCCGAGGCCTCCCGGCTCGGCTTCACCCACGCCCTGGTCCCCGGCGACCCCGGCAAGATCCCCGCCGGGATGCGGGTCCTGGAGGTCGCCGACGTCGGCGAGGCGCTGTCCGTGCTGCCCAAGCGGGTCCGCCGGGAGGCCCCGCGGGAGGAGGAGGCGCGCCGGTAGACTTTGCCCCGGTCTCGCCCGTCACCGCCGTCCCACCGCCGGCTGCGTAGCTCCTGGGTACTCTCCTCGGTACGCACCGCGGCACCGGCCGGGCGGCCCGGACCGACCGACCATGCGACGGAGGAGTGCAGTGGCAGCGAACGACCGGGCGTCGTCTCCCGGCAGGTCCGCAGGGACCGGCACCGAGAGCCTGATGCGCGCCTCGCTGAGCGCCGTCGCGCCCGGTACGGCGCTGCGCGACGGCCTGGAGCGCATCCTCCGCGGCAATACGGGCGGCCTGATCGTCCTCGGCTTCGACAAGACCGTCGAATCGATGTGCACCGGCGGCTTCGTCCTCGACGTGGAGTTCACCGCCACCCGCCTGCGCGAGCTGTGCAAGCTGGACGGCGCCCTGGTCCTGGACAAGGACATCACCAAGATCCTGCGCGCCGGCGTCCAGTTGGTGCCGGACGCCTCCATCCCCACCGAGGAGACCGGCACCCGCCACCGCACCGCCCAGCGGGTCTCCATCCAGACCAACTTCCCGGTGGTCTCGGTCAGCCAGTCCATGCGCCTGATCGCGCTCTACGTGGACGGTGAGCGCCGCGTGCTGGAGGAGTCCGCCGCGATCCTCTCCCGCGCCAACCAGGCGCTGGCCACCCTGGAGCGCTACAAGCTCCGCCTCGACGAGGTCGCCGGCACCCTCTCCGCCCTGGAGATCGAGGACCTGGTCACGGTCCGGGACGTCTCCGCGGTCGCCCAGCGGCTGGAGATGGTCCGCCGGATCGCCACCGAGATCGCCGAGTACGTCGTCGAACTGGGCACCGACGGCCGCCTGCTGGCCCTCCAGCTCGAAGAGTTGATCGCCGGCGTGGAGCCGGAGCGCGAGCTGGTCGCCCGGGACTACGTCCCCGAGCCCACCGCCAAGCGCTCCCGCACGGTCCCCGAGGCGCTGGCCGAGCTGGACGCGCTCACCCACACCGAGCTGCTCGAACTCCCCATCGTGGCCCGCGCGTTGGGCTACAGCGGCTCCCCCGAGACGCTGGACTCGGCGGTCTCGCCGCGCGGCTTCCGGCTGCTGGCGAAGGTCCCCCGCCTCCCCGGCGCGGTCATCGACCGCCTGGTGGACCACTTCGGCGGCCTCCAGAAGCTCCTCGCGGCCTCCGTCGACGACCTCCAGGCCGTCGAAGGCGTCGGCGAGACCCGCGCCCGCTCGGTCCGCGAGGGCCTCTCCCGCCTGGCGGAGTCCTCCATCCTGGAACGGTACGTGTAACGGGGCAGGCGGCGGGACGGGCGGGGCAGGCCAGGTCGCAACGCCTCGCCCCGCATCGCTTGACGGCGCACCGGGCGTCGCGTTGGGCGGCGCACCGGGCATCGCCTCGGGCGGTGCACCGGGCATCGCGCCCGCGGAACGGGAATACCCGCCCCCACCCCCGCGTTGAGGGCCCCACAGGGGGCGCTCACGTCCCCTACGGGATGCGTTCGGCACCCCCCTAAGGCCCCACCCCGCCCCACCCCGCCCCACCGCAGGCCGCGGCCTACCGCAGCACCGCCGCCTCCTTCTCCTCCGGCAGCCCCACCGCCGGCCGGTCCGGCCGCTGCGGCGCCACCCCGCCGATGCTCCGCAGCCACTCCCAGGTGTCCGCCACCGTCTCGGCGACCGGCCGGCACCGCAGCCCGGACGCCAACGCCTTGCCGACATCGCCCCGGTAGAACGCCTCGCATTCCGGCCCGCCCTGCGGCAGCCAGATCGGCAGCTCCGTCCACGGCGCGATGCCCGCCGCGAGGACGTCCTCCGGTGCCGTCCACCGGAGTTCGGCCGACGAGCCGGTGACCCGTACGCAGCTCTCCAGCAGCTCGCCCATCGTGGCGTGCCCGGGCTCGCTCACGAGGTTGTAGCCACCGGACCGCCCGTCCCGTACGGCGTCGAGGATCCACTCCGCCAGGTCGCGGGCGTCGATGTACTGGAGCGCCAGGTCGCGCGGGCCCGGTGCGAGGACCGGCCCGCCGCGGGCGATCCGGGTCAACCACCACGGCAGCCGCCCGATGTTCTCGTACGGGCCGAGGATCAGCCCGGCGCGGACCAGCAGCGCCCGGTCCGAGAACGCCTCGGCCGCGGCGAGTTCGCCGCCCCGCTTCGCCCGCGCGTAGTCGTCGGCGTCGGCGTCGTCCGGGGAGCCCGCGACCAACGCGGCCGCCTCGCTGATCCGTTGGGCCGGCGGAAAGGCGTACACCGAGGCGCTGGAGACGTAGGCGTAGTGCCCGACCCGGCCGGCGAGCAGCCGGGCGGCGTCCCGGACCGCGACCGGCGCGGCGCTCCAGGTGTCCACGACGGCGTCCCACTCGCCGTCCTCCAGGGCGGCCAACCCGCCCGCCGCCAACCGGTCGCCGTGTCGCACGGTGACCCCTTCGGGCGCCGCGTGCCGGCCCCGGTTGAAGACCGTCACGTCCCAACCCCGGGCCAGCGCCGCCTCGGCGACCGCCCGCCCCACGAACTCCGTACCGCCCAGAATCAGTAGCTTCATGACGGCGACTGTGCCGCAGCGGCCCGGACGTCACCAGCGGCGCACGCTCTCAGCGAATCCCCTACGGGCGGAACTTCCGGAGGCCCCTCCTCCGGGCCGTCCCGGCAACGCCCCACGGCCGTCCCGACCGGCAGCCCGGACCGCCGACCACCGGCCCGCGGCCGTCAGCCCTTCGCCAGCACGAACGACGTCTTCGCCGCCGTCAGCCCGGGCACCTTCGCCTCGATCAGATACTTCCCGGCCGGCACCGCCGCCGCGCTCGGCGTCGCGCACTGAGGGCCGCTGGCCCGACGGTCCCACTCGACGGTGCGGGTCACGGTGCCCTTGGCGGGCACCTGGAGCAGCGCCGGGGAGCTGTTCGACGGGCAGTCGTCGGAGGCCCACACCCGGTCGTCGGCCGTGGCGTCGTTGATGGTGAGCACCGTCGCCTTGCGCCCGAGGTCCACCTTGCAGGCCGCGCCCCCGGAGTTGGTCACCTTCAGCTCGAACTTGGGTGTCTCGTCCGGCGCGTAGGAGTCCTTGAGGCTGCGCAGCGCCAATTCCACCGTTCCGGATGCGCAGTTGGGGAGGGAAGCGCCCGCCGCGACGGGGGCGTCGCCGCCCGCCGGCTGACCGATCGGGGTGCCGCCGGAACCGGCACCGCCGGCCGCCGAACCGCCGCCGGAACCTCCGCTTCCGCCGCCGACCGCGCCGCCCGCGGTCCCGCCACCCGACCCCGACGCCCCGCCGGCGCCCGACTCGTCGCGGCCGCCCGGCTTTTGACTGATCGCCGGCCCGCTCGGCGCCGGCCCCGGCGTGATGGAGGCGGCGGGTCCGGATCCCTGCGCGCCCTTGCCCTCGTTGGCCGTCTTCTCGTCGCCCCCGCCCAGCGTGAGGATCCACACCACCAGGGCGATCAGGAGGACGGCGACGGCCAGCGCAACGGCCCTCCGCCGCCAGTAGATGGAGGACGGAAGCGGCCCGATCGGATTGCGCAGTGATCCCACGCGAAAACTCTACGAGAGATCCGGACCGGCACCGGCCAGTACCCGCCGCATCAGGCTGCAACTTTTCCCATCATCGGCCCGGCGACGGTCCGTGGCACCCCTCCCCAACGCCCGTGCGCCGCCCAACGGGACAACGGCACGACGAGACGGGGGCGCGGGAACCGCGGCCGCCCGCCCGCTGTCGCGCCGTTGCGCCTACGCCCGCCACTCTTCCTTGTGGCCGAAACCCTGCGTGTTGTCGATCAACCGGAGCCAGTCCGGGCGCAGTTCCCACAGCGCGGTCCGCTCCAGGGCCGCGCGCAGCCGCTCGTCGGCCGCGACGAAGGGGAACCGGGCCGTGTAGACGCGCCACCCGGCGTCCCGCTCGTCCCCGTTCAACGGACGGCAGCCGCCCCGCCCCTGAACCCCGGTCAGCCCGCTCCACTCCTGGCCGTCCCGCTGCACCGTGAACGCCACCCGCGCACCGGGCTCCCCCAGGGCCCGACCGTGCCGGGTGCTCGTGGCGGTGACGAAGTACAGCGTCGGCGTCCCGTCGGCGGCCTCCCCGGCCGCGTAGAGCACCGCGCACGCCTGCGGCCCGTCCTCGTCCGCGTACGCCAGCGTCACGGTGGTGTGCGCGTCCAACGCCCGCCGGATGCCGACCGGACACGCCGCGCCCCCACTATCCCCGGCGTCCCGGTCGTCGCCCCTCTGCCCGCCGCTCGTCCGCTTCTCCACGCTGCCGCCCATATCGCTCACGCCACCCATCCTCGTACGCCCCTGCCACCCCCTGCGCACTGCCCGCCCCTTCCTGCGTGTGGGTGGGCGCGCGGCGGGGCGGGGCGGGTGCGTTTCCCGGGGGCGGGCGGGCGTGCCAGGATCGGCAGTGCCATGACTTCCACGCCTGCCATTCCCAGTGCCATGACCGCCGCCGCCGAGAACGCCTCCGCCGCCGCATCGGCCGCGGAGGCCGCGGACGGGACCGGGCTGCACCGCCCCGTCACCGACTGGTTTGCCGAGCACGCACGCGACCTGCCCTGGCGCCGCCCCGAGGCGGGCGCGTGGGGCGTGATGGTGAGCGAGTTCATGCTCCAGCAGACGCCGGTCAGCCGCGTGCTGCCGGTGTACGAGCAGTGGCTGGCCCGCTGGCCGCGGCCCGCCGACCTCGCCGCGGAGCCGCCCGGCGAGGCGGTGCGCGCCTGGGGCCGGCTCGGCTATCCGCGGCGCGCGCTGCGGCTGCACGCCGCGGCCTCCGCCATACAGGAGCGCCACGGCGGCGACGTCCCCCGTGAACACGCCCAGCTGCTGGCGCTGCCCGGCGTCGGCGAGTACACCGCGGCGGCCGTCGCCTCCTTCGCCTACGGGCAGCGGCACGCGGTGCTGGACACCAACGTGCGGCGGGTCTTCGCCCGCGCGGTCACCGGCCGCCAGTACCCGCCGAACGCCACCACCGCCGCCGAGCGCAAGCTGGCCCGCGCCCTGCTCCCCGAGGACGAGGACCTCGCGGCCCGTTGGGCGGCGGCCACCATGGAGCTGGGCGCGCTGGTGTGCACCGCCCGTTCCCCGGAGTGCCACCGCTGCCCGATCGCCGCGCAGTGCGCCTGGCGGCTGGCCGGGTCGCCGGCCCACGAGGGCCCGCCGCGCCGCACCCAGGCGTACGCCGGGACCGACCGGCAGGTGCGCGGCAAGCTGCTGGCCGTGCTGCGCGACGCGGTCACGCCCGTGCCGCAGGGCGTGCTGGACCAGGTGTGGGACGAGCCGGTGCAGCGGGCCCGGGCCCTGGACGGGCTGGTGTCGGACGGCCTGGTGGAGCCACTGGGCGGTGGCCGCTACCGGCTGCCGCACTCCTGACCTGACCGTGGACGCCGCCGGGGCGTCCGAAACACGGCGTCAGAGTCGCGTATGTCACGGTCTCGTCATGTGACGTCCCCGCCGTTCTCCTCGTCTTCTCGGGCGCGGTCCCTCCCCAGGGGCCGCGCCCGTCGCTCGTCCCCACCGGGACGGGAGGCGGCGCGCCCGCCCCTCGACGGACGCCGCACGAAGAGAACGTACGACGAGAACAGAGCGCACGAAGAGAACAGAGAAGAGAACCGGGACGGCCGCCCCAGCGGAAACCGATCCCCCGCCGAACTGGCCGGATTACGCCCGAACAAGGCGCGTTCCCTCGCTCGTCGGCCGGCTCGGACACTTTCCGCCGCGCCCCGCAGGACCTTTGTCCCCCCAGGTGGGGGCCCGGCCTCCGTCGGGAGTATGACGCCGTCACGGGCCCCGTCGGCCCCAGGTATGACCCCCGGCGCGCTGTTACACAACCGACGGTCTTCCGTGCACTCCCTGAGGGTCCGACGCACATTACGTCGCAACACCCCCTCCGTAGCGTCGTTCCCGTGCTGGAGATGACCGCCGGCACGGACAACGCGGGGAAACGCAAGCGGATCGGAGGCGTCGGAATGGCGACCAGCGGCGGCAAGGTACTGGACTTCGAAGAGTACGTGCGGACCCGGCAGGATGCCCTGCTGCGCAGCGCCCGGCGCCTGGTTCCGGATCCGGTCGACGCCCAGGACCTGCTCCAGACGGCACTGGTCCGCACCTACGGCCGCTGGGACGGCATCGCGGACAAGTCGCTGGCGGACGCCTACCTCCGCCGCGTCATGATCAACACCCGCACCGAGTGGTGGCGCGCCCGCAAGCTGGAAGAGGTGCCCACCGAGCAGCTCCCCGACGCCAGCGTCGACGACGGCACCGAACAGCGCGCCGACCGGGCCCTGTTGATGGACATCCTCGGCGTGCTCGCCCCGAAGCAGCGCAGCGTCGTCGTGCTGCGGCACTGGGAGCAGATGAGCACCGAGGAGACCGCGGCCGCGCTCGGCATGTCCACCGGCACCGTCAAGAGCACCCTGCACCGCGCCCTCGCCCGCCTCCGTCAGGAGCTGGAGAGCCGCGACATAGACGCCCGGGTACTGGAGCGTGGGCAGCAGGAGCGGGAGCGGTGCGCGGCCTGACCGGCGCCGACGGAACGACCGACGTGCCCGGCACGCGCGGCCCGAGCGTCACGTCCGGCACGGCCGGCAACCCCGGCACGACCGACACGACCGGTGACGTAATCAAGCCCACAGCCCGGCACACAGCTCGGCGCGGGACAATCTCCACAGGAGCAGCGGCCGGGCGCACGGCGACAACGGGATCGGCGGCTGAGCGAGCGGCACGGTGAGCGGGAGCGGATTGTCCAGATACAGGCTGACCAGAAGCCTGACCAGAAGCGGTTTGACCAAGGGCGGCGCGGCCACGGCGGGCGTGGCCGCCGTCGGCCTTTTGCTGGCCGGGTGCAACCCCGGTGGCGAGGGCATACGCAAGGAAGGCGCCGCCAGCCACACCCCCGCGCCCCGGGGCGCGATGAGCGCGACCCCGGCGCCCAGCCCGAGCGCGCACTACAAGAAGGTCAACGCCGTCCAGTTGCTCGCCGACGACCCCAAGGTCGGCCCGGACGTGAAGCGGGCCGTCGCCAAGCCCTGCGCCGCGCACGAGTACCCGATAGAGGTGACCTACGCCTCACTGACCGGCGGCAAGACCCCGGACGTCATCGTCAACGTGATGACCTGCGCGGATTCCGTCGGCATCGGCACGTACGTCTACCGCGCGAAGGCCGGCGCCACCGACGGGTATGACAACGTGTACACGAACGAACAGCCGTCGGTCTACGCCGGAGTGAGCAAGGGCGAGCTGGAGGTCTCCAAGCAGACCTACGAAGCCGGCGACAAGGTGTGCTGCCCCTCGGGGGAAGATGTGATGACGTATCGCTGGGCGAACGACCACTTCACCGAGTACGACCGGTACCACACCGACTACAGCAAGACCACCGTCGACGAGACCCCCGACGACGGCAACGTCGGCACCGGCAACGGCTCCACGGGAACGGAGGGCTAGAGACACCGCCATGGCTGACACCCATGTCCTCTTCGTCGAGGACGACGACGTCATCCGCGAGGCCACCCAACTCGCGCTGGAACGCGACGGTTTCGTGGTCACCGCCATGCCCGACGGGCTCTCGGGTCTGGAGGCGTTCCGCGCCAATCGTCCCGATATCGCCCTGCTCGATGTGATGGTCCCCGGGCTCGACGGCGTCAGCCTCTGCCGGCGGATCCGCGACGAGTCCACCGTCCCCGTGATCATGTTGTCGGCGCGCGCCGACTCCATCGACGTGGTGCTCGGCCTGGAGGCCGGCGCCGACGACTACGTCACCAAGCCGTTCGACGGCGCGGTGCTGGTCGCCCGGATCCGCGCGGTGCTCCGCCGCTTCGGCCACGCCAGCGGGCCGGACCGCGCGGGCGCGGCCGCCGCGGAGGACGACGGCCTCACCGAGACCCTGCTGCGCTTCGGCGATCTGGAGGTCGACACCGAGGGCATGGAGGTCCGCAAGGGCGGCGAGACGGTGGCGCTGACGCCCACCGAGATGCGGCTGCTGCTGGAGTTCTCCACCGCGCCCAACACCGTCCTCTCCCGCGACCGGCTGCTGGAGCGGGTCTGGGACTACGGCTGGGGCGGCGACACCCGGGTCGTCGACGTCCACGTCCAGCGGCTGCGCGGCAAGATCGGCCAGGACCGGATCGAGACGGTCCGCGGCTTCGGATACAAGCTGAGAGGCTGACTCCGCAGGTGGTCAGGCTGGCCCTGCGAACGGGCCTGAGATGGAAACTCAGCGCCGCGATCGCGCTCGTGGGGGCGCTGGTCGCGGTGGCGTTGAGTCTTGTCGTGCACAACGCCGCGCGGGTCTCCATGCTCGACAACAGCCGCGATGTGCAGATCGAGCGGCTCAACTTCACGCAGAAGATCTACGAGTCCACCAACCGCCTCCAGTTCGGCGCGAAGATCGACGATCCGGCGCTGCCGAAGGCGCTCCGCAAGGAGGTCGCGGAGGGCGACCGGGCCACGTTCCTGGAGGACACCGGGCAGACCGCGCCCGAGGTGTGGGCCGCCTCGCCGCTCGGCAACGGGCGGGTGCTGTCGATCCACGACCGCTTCCCCGATCGTTTTCAGGTGCTGGACGACCTGGACCAGGCGCTGTTGATCGGCTCCACGGCGGTGGTCGTCGGCGGGTGCGCGCTGGGTGTGCTGGTCGGTGGACGGCTGTCGAAGCGGCTGCGGAAGGCCGCGGCGGCGGCCGGGAAGCTGGCGGACGGCGACACCTCGGTGCGGATTCGCGACGAGGTGGGCGGGGGTCGGGTCCGCGACGAGACGGACGATCTGGCGTGGGCGGTGGACGCCATGTCCGACGCGCTCCAGCAGCGCATCGAGGCGGAGCGGCGGGTGACCGCGGACATCGCGCACGAGTTGCGGACGCCGGTGACGGGGCTGTTGACGGCGGCCGAACTGCTGCCGCCGGGACGGCCGTCGGAGCTGGTGCGGGATCGGGCGCAGGCGATGCGGACGTTGGTCGAGGACGTGTTGGAGGTGGCGCGGCTCGACGGGCATGCCGAGCGGGCCGAGTTGCAGGACGTGGCGCTGGGCGAGTTCGTGTCGCGGCGGGTGCGGGCGTTGGATCCGGAGGTCGTGGTCGACATCCTGCGGGATGCCGAGGTGTCGACGGATCCGCGGCGGCTGGAGCGCATCCTGGGGAACCTGATCGCCAACGCGACGCGGCACGGCAAGCCGCCGATCGAGGTCACGGTGGAGGGCCGGGTCATCCGCGTGCGTGACCACGGGGTCGGGTTCCCGGAGGCGTTGCTGCGGGAGGGACCGAGTCGGTTCCGCACCGGGAGCAGCGATCGGGCCGGGGTCGGGCACGGGCTGGGGCTGACGATCGCGGTGGGGCAGGCTCGGGTGTTGGGGGCGCGGCTGACGTTCCGCAACGCGGACGAGCTGACGGACGGGTCTACGGGGGCGGTGTCGGTGCTGTGGCTGCCGGAGAACGCGCCCACGGCCACCGGGAGCTTTCCGGTGATCCAACTACCGGATCGCTGACGGTTGGTGGTCGGCTGCTGGTCGGTACGTGGCTGGTGGTCGGCTGGTGGTCGACTGCTGTCCGGTGGGGGCGGGCGCTTCGCTGCTTCTCGCCGTGGGTGGGGCCGGAGGGGCTGTCCCGGGGTACGTCCTCGGTGCGGGCGCCTCTGGTCAGTCAATTGAGGAATGCCCGGGGCTTTGCTCCAGATCCTGCGGGCGCACCCCGGGACATCCCCTCCGGCCTACGCCGTCGCCGACTTTCCCGCCACTTCGCACCAGACCGTCTTGCTCGCCTCCTCCTGCCGTACGCCCCACCGCAGCGCTACGGCGTCCAACAGCGCTATCCCGCGCCCGTGTTCGTCGTCCACGGCCGCCTGGAGGAGGACGGGCAGGGCGCGCGGATCTGGGTCTACCACTTCGATCCGCACCCGCCCGTCGACGGTCTGCGTTACGTGCACGCTAACGGGCGTGCCCTCCCCCACGTGCCGGATCACGTTCCCGACCAACTCGCTGACGCAGAGCTCCACTTCGCAGGACGCCGCCGCCCCGAGGTGCGCCCCTACGGCACGCCGTAGCAACGGGACCTCCTTCGGTACGGCGAGCAGGTGGACGGTCATCACCGCCCGGCCGCCTTGTGCAGCGCCTCGGTGAGCTGGCGAGCCGTCGCGACGTTGCAGTTGCCGAGCGCGACGAGCGGGGGTGGGTACCGCCCCGCGAACGACGGCAGATCGACGCCCAACGACGGCAACGTGATCCCGTTTTCCCGCAACGCCGCCTTGAGCCCCTCGGTGCATTCGTGCACGTCATCCATGGGCGTTCACCTTTCTGTGCGCATCGTGACGAACTGCTCACAGCGTGGCGTCGACGTCCGTACTTTGGAAGGGAATCGCGTTGCACCCACGCAACCCCGAAGTAGTGACGGTGAGTTATGCCTCCTCGGAAAGACCCTGACCCGTCGGCGAACGTCCAGAGCTTCTACGGCGCCGAGTTGCGCTACCGACGGGAGAAAGCGGGTCTCACCCTCGAACAGCTAGCGGAAGGTGCGTTCAGGGGCATCTCGCTGCTGAGTCAGATCGAACGCGGCGAGCGCGGCATGCCGATGGATCTGGCGATCCACGTCGACCAGAAGCTCAAGACCGATGGCTTCTTCGAGCGGCGTTGCGAAGACGCCGCCAAGGCCCGGCGGTCGGGGCATCCGGCTTACTTCGCGGAGATCCCCGATCTGGAGAAGCAGGCGACGACGATCGAGGAGTGGTCGCCGTTCGTTATCCCTGGCCTGCTTCAGACCGAGGCGTACATGCGGAAGCTCTTCAAGACGGCAAAGCCGTGGGGAGACCCCCAAGACGTCGAGGAGAAGGTCCGGGCACGGCTTGAGCGCGCTGAAATCTGGAAGCGCAAGGAACGCCCCTACTACTGGGCAATCCTCCGCGAGGACTTGATCCGCAGGCTTGTCCTCCCACCAGCTGAGCAAGCCGCACAACTGGAACACATCCTCGACCGGATCCGCTCGACACGGAGCGTCCTGCAAATCATCCCCGCATCGACCGCCTTCCACCCCCTGATGCACGGCGGCATGGCCAGCGTCATGACGTTCGCCGACGCACCACCACTCGTATGGACCGAGAGCGAATTCAGCGGCCAGTCAATCGACTTCCCGCCGCTCGTGACGGACTATCGGAGGTCGTACGATCTGCTGAGGGCCGCCGCACTGCCACCAGAGGCGTCCCTGGCCATGATCGAGGAAGCGGCAAGGGGCTACAACGATGAAGCGCAGCAACAGGATTGACCTGAGCACAGCCACCTGGCGCAAGAGCAGCTACAGCAACGGCGACGGCGCCAACTGCATCGAGATGTCGGACGCTCTCTCCAACCTCGTCCCCGTCCGGGACAGCAAAGACCCCCACGGGCCGGCGCTCGTGTTCCCCGCCGACCGCTGGTCGGCGTTCGTCGGAGCCGTCAAGAGCGGCCAACTAGCCGGCGCCTGAACGACGAACGGCCCCTGGGGCGCGTAACCACGCGCGCCCCAGGGGCCGTTCACGTAACGGACAGGCGTCAGACGGCCACCGGCTCCGACTGCGGTTCCGTCGCCTTCGGGGCGTCGGTGCTCGGGCCGCCCCGGAGCGGGACCTCCTTGAGGAACCACGCCGCGAGGAAGCCGATGACGCTGATCAACGCGCCCCAGAAGAAGACCTGGTGAGTGCCGGAGGACACCGCGTGGGCGTACGCGTCCTTCACTGCGGTCGGCAGGTGCGGGAGGGCCTTGGGGTCCATCTGGGCGCCGCCGGTGGTCATCTTCTCGCCGGCGACGGGGCCCAGCTTCTCGATCATCGTGGTCTTCACCTGGTTGGAGAAGACCGCGCCCATGATCGCGACGCCGAACGAGCCGCCGATGGTCCTGAACAGGGTGGCCGACGAGGAGCCGACGCCCATGTCCCGCATCTCGACGCTGTTCTGGGCGATCAGCATCGTGGTCTGCATCAGGAAGCCCATGCCGGCGCCGAGCACCGCCATGTAGAGGCCGGACGTGAAGCGCGTGGTGGTGGTGTCCATCAGGGACAGCAGCACCAGGCCCACGGTGATCAGACCGCCGCCGACCGTCACGAAGATCTTGTACTTGCCGGTCGTGGTGGTGACCCGGCCCGCGAAGAGCGAGACCGCCATCATCGACAGCAGCATCGGCAGCAGCAGGAGGCCCGAGTTGGTCGCCGAGGCGCCCTGGACGGACTGCTGGTACAGCGGCAGGAAGGTCATCGACCCGAACATCACGAAGCCGACCAGGAAGCCGATCACGGTGACGAGCGAGAAGTTGCCGTTGCGGAAGATGCGCAGCGGCAGGACCGGGTCGCTGACCTTGCGCTCGACGAGGACGAAGGCGACCAGGGCGACGACGGCCAGCGCGCCCAGGCCCACGATCTGCTTCGACAGCCAGTCGTACTGGGTGCCGCCCCAGGTGGTCAGCAGCACCAGCGAGGTGATGCCGATGGTCAGCAGGGCCGCGCCCGCGTAGTCGATGCGGGTCTGCGCGCGCTTCTTCGGCAGGTGCAGCACGGCGGTGATCATGACCAGGGCGATCGCGCCGAGCGGGAGGTTGATGTAGAAGCTCCAGCGCCAGCCGAGGTGGTCGGTGATGGTGCCGCCGACCAGCGGGCCGCCGATCATCGCGACGGCCATGACGCCGGCCATCATGCCCTGGTACTTGCCGCGTTCCCGCGGCGGGATCAGGTCGCCGATGATGGCCATGACGCCGACCATCAGACCGCCCGCGCCCAGGCCCTGCACGGCGCGGAAGCCGATCAACTGGCCCATGTCCTGCGCCATGCCGGAGAGCGCCGAGCCGATCAGGAAGATCACGATGGACGTCAGGAAGACGCCCTTCCGGCCGTACATGTCGCCCAACTTGCCCCAGATCGGGGTCGAGGCGGCGGTGGCCAGGGTGTAGGCGGTGACGACCCACGACAGGTGGGACAGGCCGCCCAGTTCACCGACGATCGTCGGCATCGCGGTGCCGACGATCATGTTGTCCAGCATCGCGAGCAACATCGCGATCATGAGTGCAAAGAGCACCATCCGGACGCTGGCCGGCTTTTTACCCGCCGCCTGGTCCGGTATCTCCCCCGTCGGGGTCGCTGTGCGCGACATCCCCATCACTTCCCCATCATTTCTTACTTACTTGCCGCCCGGCTAGTTTTGTACGGTGAGAAGGTAGAAGAGTCACTAGCCGGGCGTCAAGTAAGTTTCTTGCGCCGGGGGCGGGTAGATCCCTGACCAGCAGGGCAGCAGATGATTGCGGGGGAAGCGGGCCGCGTCCCGGCCCGGCCCCGCACCGACAACGCCGTCACGCAGGAGAACAGCATGAGCAGCGCATCGCCAACGCGCAGGGGGAACACCCGCCAGCGCATCCAGGACGTCGCCCTGGAGCTGTTCTCCGAACGCGGCTATGAGAAGACCTCGTTGCGGGAGATCGCCGAGCGGCTCGACGTCACCAAGGCGGCGCTCTACTACCACTTCAAGACCAAAGAGGACATCGTCCTCAGCCTCTTCGACGACCTGTGCCGGCCCATCGACGAGCTGATCGCCTGGGCGCGGGAGCAGCCGCGCACGCTGGAGACCAAGCAGGAGGTCATCCGGCGCTACCACGAGTCGCTGCGGTCCTCCGAGGACCTTTTCCGTTTCATGCAGGAAAACCAGGCCACGGTGCGGGAGTTGACGATCGGCCTGCGCTTCAAGGAGCAGATGCTGACCCTCTACGACCTGCTCAAGGAGAACGACGCCGAGCTGGTCGACCAGGTGCGCTGCCTCACGGCGCTGTTCACCATGCACGCGGGGATGTTCGCGATGCAGAACGTCGTGGGCGACCCCGAGGAGAAGCGCGAGGCCATCCTCAGGGTCGCCACGGAACTGGTCACGGCGGCAAACCCGCCGGGCCGCCGGCCAGCCTGACCGGACTCAGCTCAGACGGCAGCGCCGTGAGCCCGCAGGAATCCGGTCGGCTCGATGCCCGACCCGTAGTTGGGGCCGGTGCGGACCTCGAAGTGCAGGTGCGGGCCGGTGGAGTTGCCGGTGCTGCCGGACAGGCCGATCAGCTGGCCGGTCGACACCTGCTGGCCGACGTGGACGTTGATCTGCGACAGGTGCGCGTACTGGGTGTACATCCCGTTGGGGTGCTTGATCACGATCGCGTTGCCGTAGGCGGGACCGTCGCCGCCGCCGTTCGGACCGGCCTTGACGACCGTGCCCTTGTGGACGGCGTTGACCTTGGTGCCGGTCGGCACGACGAAGTCCTGACCGCTGTGCTTGTGCGACCAGTGGCTGCCGGCGATGCCGAACGGCTGGCCGATGGTGTAGCTCTCGACCGGCTTCACCCAGCCGTTGGCCTTCTTCGCGGCCTCTTCCTTGGCCTTCGCCGCGGCGGCCTTGGCGTCCGTGGCGGCCTTGCTCTGCGCCTCGGCCTGCGCGGCGACGGCCTTGCTGGTGCCGGCGGAGAGGTTCAGCAGCCCGCCGTCGGCGGCGACGGCGACACCGGCGCCCAGTGCGGCGGTCAGACCGGCACCCGCGGCCACGACGGCCACCCGGTTACGCAGCATGGACTTGGCGGTCTTCTTGGAATTGCGTATCGCGGCAAACTTCGACATGCGGGTTTTTCCTCCAGCGAGAAGTGAATGAGTTCTCCCGGCTGCGGACCGGGATCGCCATTCCTTGGTAACCCGCCTGCGCCCTGCCGCCAAGACCCGCTTTCTACTACTGGCGACGGCGGTGATCGGCCCCTTCGCGGGGAGTCACGCTAACGACACTTGACGCCCCTTACACCCCCGACCACCTGCGCCTTTACCGAGCAAGTGACCGGCTCACGACCGCCCCACAATTCCCCTACTCCGGCTAGTAGGGGGTGAATTCATGTGCCCCATGTCACAGGATTCGACCGCCTTTAAGTGACCCGGGTTACACGCCACCCAAGGTCAATGTGACCCGCGTTACGGGAATTACTGTGACCCGCGTTACCCAATTCCGCGCCACCCGCCGCCGCGAAATACGAAAACGCCTGACCGGGCCCCGCCGGCCCCTCTAACCTGATCCGGTCAACACCACGGTCAGCACCGGCCAGGGGGAGGGCGGAGAAGCTCATGGACCCGTCAGCACTGGGCGCCCGGCTCGCGTCCGGCGTCGTCGCACCGCTCGTGAAGAAGCTCTTCGTCCAGGAGGGGCCGGGCGCCGGCGTCGTGGACGCCCCGGTCCGCGTCTCCGCCCTCGTCTCCTTCAAGGGGGAGCGGCGCACCCTCACCGAGCGGGACCTCCACAAGGTGGCGAGCGAGCTGGTGCGGCGCGCCGTCCGCTCCGCCCCGCCCGGTGAGCGGCCCCTGCCCGAGGGCGACGAGCCCGCGGTCGCCGCCGCCCTGGCCACCACCCTCGGCGCGCTCGGCACCCTCACCATGGACGACGTCCAGGCCGTCCACCTCGGCCCCACCGCCCTCGCCGACGCGCTACGCGCCGGCGCCCCTCAGGCGACCCGCGACCTCTCCCGGGACGCCGAACTCCTCCACCACGCCCTGCTCACCACTGCCTGCCTGCACGTCATCCACTTCTTCACCCAGCGCTCCACCTTCATCGCCCGCACCCTCGTACAACAGAGCCGCACCCTGGACACCCTGGTCACGAAGATCGACGACTTCCTCGACCGGCACCCGTCCCCACGCACCGCCGACCTCGCCTTCAAGCGGACCTACCTCGCCCATCTCGCCCGCAAGCACGGCCGCCTCACCATCTACGGCATCGACCTGCACAACTCCCCGGACCGCTGGCCCCTGGACGCCGCCTACATGAGCCTGGCGGCCACCGGCCCGAGCCGCGAGGAGCACCCCTTCGAGGACCTGCCGCCCCGCGCGCCGCTCCCCGCCGACCAGGCCCTCGCCGGCCGCGACCGGGTGCTGCTGCGCGGCGTCGCCGGCTCCGGCAAGAGCACCCTCGTCCAGTGGCTGGCCGTCTCCTGCACCAAACCCCTCGCCGCGACCTCCCTCCCCCACCTCTACGGCCGCATCCCCTTCGTCCTCCCGTTACGCACCCTCACCCGCGCCGGCACCCCTCTGCCCACCCCGGACCGCTTCCTCTCCGCCGTCGGCTGCCCGGTCTCCGGCGCCCAACCCGACGGCTGGGCCCACCGCATCCTCACCTCCGGCCGCGCCCTCCTCCTCGTCGACGGCCTCGACGAGGTCCCCGAACGCGAACGCGAGGCCACCCGCCACTGGCTCCGCGACCTCCTCGACGCCTTCCCCACCGACAACCGCTGGCTGGTCACCACCCGCCCCTCCGCGGTCCGCGACGACTGGCTCACCCCGGACGGCTTCGCCGAACTGACCCTCTCCCCCATGAGCCGCGACGAGGTCGCCGCCTTCATCACCCGCTGGCACCGCGCCGCCACCCCCGCATCCGAGGCCCCCGACCATCTCGCCGCCTACGAGGAGTCCCTCCGCACCGCCGTCCGCACCAAGCCCGACCTCGGCCGCCTCGCCACCAACCCCCTGATGTGCGGCCTGATCTGCGCCCTCCACCGCGACCGCCGCGGCTACCTCCCGCACGGCCGCAAGGAGCTCTACGACGCCGCCCTGAGCATGCTGCTCTCCCGCCGCGACCGGGAACGCGACATGCGGGGCCCGGACGGCATCGAGCTCCCCGACGAGCCCCAGATCCAGCTCCTCCAGCGCCTCGCCTACTGGCTGATCCGCAACGGCCGCACCGAACTCGACCGCGACCGCGCCGAGCAGGTCCTCGCCGACGCCCTCCCCGCCGTCCCCGCCGCCGCCTCCCAGGGCCCGGCCCCGACCGTCTTCCGCCACCTCCTCCTCCGCCAACCCACCCCCGACACCGTCGACTTCATCCACCGCACCTTCCAGGACTACCTGGGCGCCAAGGCGGCGGTGGAGACGGGCGACTTCGGCCTACTCGTCCAACACGCCACGGACTCCCAATGGGAGGACGTCATCCGCATGGCAGTCGGCCACGCCCGCCCCCGCGAACGCGCCGACCTCCTGCGGGAGTTACTAGCCAAGAACGAACTCCGCACGGACCTACTCGCCATGGCATGCCTGGAACAGGCAACGGAGATCGACCCGAAGGTGCGGGAGGAGGTCCATGCGCGGGCGGGCGCCATCCTGCCACCGCGCACCCACGAGGAATCAAAGATGCTCAGTGAAGCGGGGCCCCTCGTCCTGGAGTTGCTGCCCGGCCCTGACGGCCTGGAAGACGACGAAGGCCGAGAGGTGATCACCACCGCCGCGACCATCGGCACCGACGCCGCATTGGCGTACATCAGGCGCTTCCGGAGCCACCCTTCCTTCAACGTCCGCGCCCAACTCGGCAATCACTGGGCGAAATTCGACACTGATCAGTTCGCGAATGAAGTCATCCAACATCTCGACGCCGACGTGGACGTCACCGTCTCTTCCCTCGCCGAACTGCACGCCCTAGCTTCCCTAGGCGGCCGTCCCCGGACGACCGTCAACGGGACGTTCACCGCCGAAGAACTCCTCGACAGCCTCCACCCCCATCAAGTCACGCGTCTCTCGCTGATCAACAACCCAGTCATCAGCGACCTGACCTTTCTCCGAGGCTTCCCGGCCCTGAAGTCGCTGTCGTTTCAGGGTTGCCCGGCCGTCGAATCCGTCGCCCCGCTCACCGGCCTGCCCCTGCGCCATCTCGGAATCAGCGGGACCGCCTCCAGCGGGGTACCCACCCCACGGGCTCTCGACCGCCTGGATCGACTAGAAAGTCTGACGCACTACGCCCCGCTCCCGCCGGAGGACCTCGACGCCTTGCCCTCCGATGCCCCGCTGACCCACCTCGCCCTCGGTGAGCGGATTCCTTCCGGCCTCACCCGCCTCGCCGCCTGGCCGCACCTGGAATCTCTCCAACTACGGCAGCTCCTGGGCGATTCCGCGCCGGCCCAGTGGCAGGCGCTCTCCCGCCTCGGCAGCTTGGAGGACCTTTCCTTCGGCCTGGCGGAAGGAGAATGCTCCCTCCGCATCCCCCAGGGCTTCCGCCTACCCCAGGTAAAAACCCTCAGCCTCATCAATACGGGACGGCGCCCCGTCACGGAATTCGGCGAGCTACTGCCCGCTGCCCTCCCGGCCTTCCCCGGTACCCACACACTCCGCCTCTACGGCCTAGTCGGCGGCACCCTCGACCTTTCGCCCATCGAGTCCCTCCCCGCTCTCCAGAAGCTCCACCTCTCCCACCTCACCCCCTCCCCCACCTACACGCCCCCACCCCACATCAACCTCACCCTCTTCCCCCGCCCCCGCCCCCGCCCCCGCCCCCGCACATAAGCCGAGGCCTGACAGTCGCGGCCCCAACACAAAACCGCCCCGGGACCGTTGAACGGTCCCGGGGCGGCTGACGTGTCAGCAAGCCAGCTCGCTTAGGCGTCCTTGCTCAGGTTGGGCCCGGACCCACCCGTCGCCGACTCCACCGGAGGAGCGCTCGGCACGGCCGACTTCTCCTCACCGCGGAAGGTGAACTTGGCGGACTCGCCCTCGCCCTCCACGTCGACGACCACGATGTGGCCCGGACGCAGCTCGCTGAAGAGGATCTTCTCCGAGAGGGCGTCCTCGATCTCGCGCTGGATCGTGCGACGCAGCGGACGCGCGCCGAGCACCGGGTCGTAACCCCGCTTGGCCAGCAGCGACTTGGCCTCGCTGCTGAGCTCGATGCCCATGTCGCGGTCCTTCAGACGCTCATCCACCTTGGCGATCATCAGGTCGACGATCTGGATGATGTCTTCCTCGGTGAGCTGGTGGAAGACCACCGTGTCGTCGACACGGTTGAGGAACTCGGGCCGGAAGTGCTGCTTGAGCTCCTCGTTGACCTTGGCCTTCATCCGCTCGTAGCCGGTCTTGACGTCGCCCTGGGCGGCGAAGCCCAGGTTGAAGCCCTTGGAGATGTCCCGGGTGCCGAGGTTGGTGGTCATGATGATGACCGTGTTCTTGAAGTCCACGACCCGGCCCTGGGAGTCGGTCAGTCGACCGTCCTCCAGGATCTGCAGCAGCGAGTTGAAGATGTCCGGGTGGGCCTTCTCGACCTCGTCGAAGAGGACGACCGAGAACGGCTTGCGGCGCACCTTCTCGGTGAGCTGGCCGCCCTCCTCGTAACCGACGTAGCCGGGAGGCGAACCGAACAGCCGCGAGACGGTGTGCTTCTCGCTGAACTCCGACATGTCGAGGGAGATCAGCGCGTCCTCGTCGCCGAACAGGAACTCCGCCAGCGTCTTGGAGAGTTCGGTCTTACCGACACCGGACGGGCCGGCGAAGATGAACGAACCACCGGGACGCTTCGGGTCCTTCAGGCCGGCACGCGTACGACGGATCGCCTGCGAGAGCGCCTTGATGGCGTCCTTCTGGCCGATGACGCGCTTGTGCAGCTCGTCTTCCATCCGCAGGAGCCGGCTGGACTCCTCCTCGGTGAGCTTGAAGACCGGGATGCCCGTCGCCGTGGCCAGGACCTCGGCGATCAGCTCCTCGTCGACCTCGGCGACGACGTCCATGTCGCCGGCCTTCCACTCCTTCTCCCGCTTCGCCTTCGCGGCCAGGAGCTGCTTCTCCTTGTCGCGCAGGCCGGCGGCCATCTCGAAGTCCTGCGAGTCGATCGCGGACTCCTTCTCGCGGCGCACGTCGGCGATCTTCTCGTCGAACTCGCGCAGGTCCGGCGGCGCGGTCATCCGACGGATCCGCATCCGGGAACCGGCCTCGTCGATCAGGTCGATCGCCTTGTCCGGCAGGAAGCGGTCGGAGATGTAGCGGTCGGCCAGGGTGGCCGCGGCGACCAGCGCGGCGTCCGTGATGGACACCCGGTGGTGCGCCTCGTAGCGGTCCCGCAGACCCTTGAGGATCTCGATGGTGTGCGGCAGCGACGGCTCGGCGACCTGGATCGGCTGGAAACGGCGCTCCAGGGCCGCGTCCTTCTCCAGGTGCTTGCGGTACTCGTCCAGCGTCGTCGCACCGATGGTCTGCAGCTCACCGCGCGCCAGCATGGGCTTGAGGATGCTGGCCGCGTCGATCGCGCCCTCGGCGGCGCCCGCGCCGACCAGGGTGTGCAGCTCGTCGATGAACAGGATGATGTCGCCGCGGGTGCGGATCTCCTTGAGCACCTTCTTCAGGCGCTCCTCGAAGTCACCGCGGTACCGGGAGCCGGCGACCAGCGCGCCCAGGTCGAGGGTGTAGAGGTGCTTGTCCTTGAGGGTCTCGGGCACCTCGCCCTTGACGATGGCCTGCGCCAGGCCCTCGACGACCGCCGTCTTGCCGACGCCGGGCTCGCCGATGAGGACCGGGTTGTTCTTGGTGCGGCGGGACAGCACCTGCATGACCCGCTCGATTTCCTTCTCGCGCCCGATGACCGGGTCGAGCTTGGTCTCCCGGGCGGCCTGCGTGAGGTTGCGGCCGAACTGGTCCAGGACGAGGGAGGTCGAGGGCGTGCCCTCGGCGGGGCCGCCCGCGGTGGCGGCCTCCTTGCCCTGGTAGCCGGAGAGCAGCTGGATGACCTGCTGCCGCACTCGGTTCAGGTCGGCGCCCAGCTTCACGAGGACCTGGGCGGCGACGCCCTCGCCCTCGCGGATCAGACCGAGCAGGATGTGCTCGGTGCCGATGTAGTTGTGGCCGAGCTGGAGGGCCTCGCGGAGCGACAGCTCCAGGACCTTCTTGGCACGGGGAGTGAAGGGGATGTGGCCGGACGGGGCCTGCTGGCCCTGACCGATGATCTCCTCCACCTGCTGGCGGACCGCCTCGAGCGAAATGCCGAGGCTCTCCAGGGCCTTAGCGGCGACACCCTCACCCTCGTGGATCAGACCCAGGAGGATGTGTTCGGTGCCGATGTAGTTGTGGTTGAGCATCCGGGCTTCTTCCTGAGCCAGGACGACAACCCGCCGCGCACGGTCGGTGAACCTCTCGAACATCGTTAATCGCTCCTCAGAGCGGTCAGGCAGTTAGGGGTCGGTCCCCTCCCTGTCCTTCCGCATGCTAGTCCCGCAGGGCGGGACAGCTCATTCCAACTGCCGACACCCGTCCGGATCACCCCGCTCCGACGGGGAAATTTACTGCCGAACAGCTGACACCTGCTCCAACTCGATGGTGCGAGACGATGTTCCCGCAGGCCAGGCATATACGCATGCCGCCACTACGCCCGTGGCGAACGCGCCCCTCGCCGACACACCATCCACCGCCACCCAAGGACGGCGTCGAACTGCTCGCAGTGCCGGTCACAGCGTCTCTACCCACCGAGACTTTCTTACCCGCCCGCACTGACACTCCATGCGGCGCGGGCCTTTTCCCTCCGCTACGGGCGAACACCTCCACACCCCGGAACGCGCCCGCACTCCCACCGGCAATACACGGAATGCATCACTCCGCACACCGAACGTAACCTTCCCGATGGTCGGGAGTTGCACCGGACATGGCCCGCGCGCTCCCGCGACCCCGCTGCCCCCTCGCCACCGTCCGCCGGTGGTACGAGGAGGAACTGGGCTGGCCGACCACCGGAACCGAGCCGGTCCAGCTGCTCACGGGGCTGCGCTTCGACGTCCTGGAGATGCCCGCCGACGCGGGGCACGCCGTGCTGCGACGGATGCCGCACACCGGCCCGGTCGCACTGCTGCGGCCCGAACGGGGCGGGAAGCAGGCGGAGGATCGGCCGAAACTGCTCATGCTCATCGCGGCCGGCGGCGCGGAGGAACTCCCGGGAATCCTGGAGTGGCTGGAGTGGGGCACGCTCGCGGCGGACCTCACGGCACGCGGGGCCGGGGGGCGGATGCCCGCGCCGGCGATCCCCTCCGAGGGCCGCGCGTCAGGCGGCTGCGGCACTCGGGAGGCCGCGGGATGGGTGCGGCCTCCCCAGCCTGGATACGAGGCGGAGAATTCCCTGCCCACCACGGGGATCGGGACAGGAATCGGGGACGGTGGGGGCGCCCCCGACCTCGTACGGCTCGTGAGCGCGGCAGCAACGGAGTGCCACCGGGCCCGGTTGGTACGTGCTCGTAATGGCCAATCGGATCGCGCGTGCGGCGCTCAGCCGTTGGCCTTCTCGAATGCCTCGCGAATGTCGGCGGGGACACGGCCACGGTCATTGACGTTGTAGCCGTTCTCCTTCGCCCAGGCGCGGATCTTCGCGGTGTCCGGGGAGCCGGCGGAAGCCGCCCGGGCCTTGCCGCGACCGGCGGAACGGCCACCGGTCTTGCGGCCAGCCCTCACGAAGTCGGCCAGCGACTCGCGCAGCTTGTCCGCGTTGGCGTCGGAGAGGTCGATCTCGTAGGACTTACCGTCGAGAGCGAACGTCACGGTCTCGTTGGCCTCGCCACCGTCGAGGTCGTCGACAAGAAGAACCTGAACCTTCTGTGCCACCAGGTTTCCCTTTCATCGAATGCGGATTACGACGGAAAGCAAACCGCTTTTCCGGGAAAAACACAAACCCTTGGGTAGGGTTCACTTGCCCACAGAGCGGGGAACGCATGCTTCCGTAGGCATGAGATAGGGGAGCGATTCGGACATAGAACACTGATCACAGGTGCAGAAGCATGCGACTGTTGCCCAGGGTGTTGGGCTTCACTCGTTCGAGGCCCAGGAACTCCGCTACGCCCTCGTCATAGGAACGCAGCAGTTCGCTGTACACATCCCCGTCTACGGGAGTCTCGCCGATCTCCACGAAGCCGTGCTTGGCGAAGAAGTCGACTTCGAAGGTGAGGCAAAAAATTCGCCGCACTCCGAGCCACCGCGCCGTGGCCACCAACTTGGCCAGGACCTGGTGCCCGACCCCGGATCCGCGCAGCGCCGGGTCCACCGCCAGGGTCCGGACCTCCGCGAGGTCTTCCCACATGACGTGCAGTGCGCCGCAGCCGACCACTTCGGCGTCTTCGTCCCGCTCGGCCACCCAGAACTCCTGGATGTCCTCGTAAAGCGTGACGGTGGCTTTGTCGAGCAGGATCCCGTCGCACGAGTAGGCGTCGATGAGGCGACGCACGGTGGGTACATCGCTGGTCCGGGCACGACGGACGGTGATCCCATTTGAATGCGCTGACATGCCCGGACGCTATCGCCCCTTGCCGCCGGCACCCGCTCCGGGTTCATCTCCTTCGCCGGCCGGCGCTTCATCCGCGGCTCGCGACTGTTCTTCCGCGGCCTGTTCCCCGGCCCCTTCCCGGGCCGTCACCTGTTCTTCCGCCGCTTCGGCCGGATCGTCGACCTGCACCATCCGTACGGCATCGCGGAGGGCTTGCCGTTGTTCCGGCGACATCATGCCGAAGAAGGCCACTAGTGCGGCCGCGGGGTTGTCACTGGCGGACCACGCTTCGTTCATCAGTGCGGCCGAGTACGCGGCGCGAGTGGAGACCGCCTCATATCGATAGGCGCGACCTTCCGCTTCGCGGCGGACCCAGCCCTTCTGATGAAGGTTGTCCAATACGGTCATGACCGTCGTGTAGGCGATCGACCGTTCCTTCTGGAGATCCTCCAGAACTTCTCGAACGGTGACCGGACGGTTCCACTCCCAGACCCGCGTCATGACCGCGTCTTCCAGATCACCCAAGCGTCTCGGCACACAAGAAGAATAGTGGGAGATGTCGCGAATGCCGGTTGATCTCGTTGCGTTTGGTCCGGAAAAAGGAAGTACGGCCCGGGACACTCAATCCCGGGCCGTACTGAGCGGGCGGGCCGCCCGAAAAGGCGACGGTTCAGGCGCCGAACGCCTTGGGCTCCTGCCCGGCGGCCTCGGCGCGGGCGTACGCCGCGTCGACGGCCGCGTCCTCCTTCGACTTGTTCTGACCGCCCTGACTCTTGACGATCGTGACGATCAGGCAGGTGAAGGCGACTGCCATCACTACGGGCGGGAGCAGCGCGGCGACGTAATCCATGGCATGGGCCTCCTTATAAGGCGTAAGCCCGCGACAGTACCCAGCCAGGGTACGCAGCACTCAGGCGGTGCGGGTCTCCGGGGGCGGTGCGGGCTTCCGACGGGGCGGGAACACCTCACCCGGCGTCGGGATGGGCCGGTCGGGACGCGGCGCCTTGGGGCGCGGCGCCGGCTTGGGCGGCTCCCTGCGGGGCTCCCGACCCGGCTCCCGTTGAGGGTCCCGCTTGGGGTCCGCCTCGGCGTCCGATCCGGCGTCCGACCCGCCCGCCGGTGCGGTCCCGGCGGGGCGCGGACGCCCGCCGGTCCGACCGCCTGACAGGGCGTCCGGGGAGGCGCCTGAGCGTCCGCCTGGCAGCGCGCGCAGGCGCGTCCGTACGGATTGTTCGGCCAGTCGCTCGCAGTGCCGCAGCAGGGCGCTGCGGCGCTTGCGTTCGGTCTCGGCGGCGGGCTGGGCGAGCAGCGAGCGCAGCGCGGCGAGGTCGTCGGGGCCGGGGACGTGGCCGGCCCCGAGCGCCTCCCGGAGCCGCGTGAGGTAGCCGGCGGCGGCACCGGGCAGGGCGTCGCGGTAGCGGGCGAGGTCGGCGAGCAGGAAGGCGCGCAGGCGGGCGCCTTCACGGACCGCCTCGTCCACCGCCTCGGCCAACCGGAGGTATTCCTGGACGTCCTGCGAGCGGTCCGCGCCGAGGAGGTCCAGGGGCACGGCGGGGGAGCTCGGCTGGAGGGCATGGGCGAGGGCGCGACGGAGCACACGCAGCTCATCGGCGCCGAAGGCCATGCCGCCGCGGGATCCGTATGGCAGTGGCATGGGGCGACTTTACGACTGAATCGGACAAAAGCCGCTTAATTCACGTGCGGTGGCGCGGCCGCGGGGCACGCGTCACACGGGCGCGCCAGTACGGAACCGGCGCCGCCCCTTCTCCGCGTCGCCCGGTTACAGCCGTCCGACGTTGCGCTCGTAGACCAGCCGCAGCCCGATGAGGGTCAGCCAGGGCTCGTGCTCGTCGATCACCGAGGACTCGCCGAGCACCATCGGGGCCAGGCCGCCGGTGGCGATCACCGTCACGTCGTCGGGGTCTTCGGCCAGCTCCCGGGCCATCCGCTGGACCACGCCGTCCACCTGGCCGGCGAAGCCGTAGAGGATGCCGGACTGCATCGCCTCGACGGTGTTCTTCCCGATCACGCTGCGCGGGCGGGCCAGTTCGATCTTGCGGAGTTGGGCGCCCTTGACGCCCAGCGCGTCCACGGAGATCTCGATGCCCGGGGCGATCACCCCGCCCACGTACTCCCCGCGGGCGCTCACCGCGTCGAAGGTGGTCGCGGTGCCGAAGTCGACGACGACGGCCGGGCCGCCGTACAGCTCCACGGCGGCCAGCGCGTTGATGATCCGGTCCGCGCCGACCTCCTTGGGGTTGTCCATGAGGATCGGCACGCCCGTCTTGACGCCCGGCTCCACCAGGACGGCCGGCACGTCCCCGTAGTAGCGGCGGGTCACCTCGCGCAGCTCATGGAGCACCGAGGGGACCGTGGAGCAGATGGAGATGCCCTCGATGTTGTCGCCCAGGTCCTCCCCGAGCAACGGGTGCATGCCCATCAACCCCTGGAGGAGCACGGCCAGTTCGTCGGCGGTGCGGCGGGCGTCGGTGGAGATCCGCCAGTGCTCGACGATCTCGTCGCCGTCGAACAGGCCGAGAACGGTATGGGTGTTGCCCACGTCGATGGTCAGCAACATGGCGATCAGCGGCTTTCGTCGTCGTGCCGGCCGGCGTCCGGGGCGCCGGTCAGGTCGTCGCCCTCGCGCAGGTCCAGGCCGATGTCGAGGACCTTGGCGGAGTGGGTGAGCGCCCCCACGGCCAGGTAGTCGACGCCGGTCTCCGCATAGGAGCGGGCGTTGTCCAGGGTGAGGCGGCCGGAGGACTCCAGGACCGCGCGGCCGGCGACCAACTCCACGGCCTGGCGGGTCTGTTCCGGGGTGAAGTTGTCCAGCAGGATCAGGTCGGCGCCCTCGGCCAGGATCGGCGGGATCTGGTCGAGCCGGTCGACCTCCACCTCGATGGGCACCCCGGGGAACTCGTTCCGCACGGCCGTGAACGCCTCCGCGACGCCGCCGGCCGCCACCACGTGGTTGTCCTTGATGAGCGCCGCGTCCGACAGCGACATCCGGTGGTTGACGCCCCCGCCGCAGCGCACCGCGAACTTCTCCAGGGCGCGCAGGCCCGGCGTCGTCTTACGGGTGTCGCGGACCTTGGCCTTGGTGCCTTCGAGGGCGTCCGCCCAGGAGCGGGTCAGGGTGGCGATGCCGGACAGCCGGCCCAGGAGGTTGAGCGCGCTGCGCTCGGCGGTGAGCAGGTCGCGGGTCCGGGTGGTGACGGACAGCAGCTTCTGGCCGGCCACCACCCGCTCGCCGTCCTCGACGTGCCGCTCGACCGCGAACTCCTCGGTGCAGACGATGGACAGCACCGCCTCGGCGACCCGCAGGCCGGCGACGGTGCCGTCCTGCCGGGCCGTGAAGTCCCCGGTGGCGACGGCGTCTTCGGGGACGGTCGCCACGGTGGTGACGTCCACGCCCTGGTCGAGGTCCTCCTCGATGGCCAGGTGCGCGATGTCCTCCACCTGAACGGGGTCCAGGCCGCCGGCCACCAGGAGCGCGGCCAGGTCGGGGTCGAGCCCACAGGTCAGCGGGTCCAGCTCGTAGGCGTCGTCGCCGGCGGCGCACCCGCAGGCGTCGCCGCAGCCCCCGGTGGGGGCGGCATCGGGCCGGCCGATCTGGAGGAGGGGGAGGTCGTCGGGGGTGCTGCTCACGGGGTGCGCTCCGTATCGGGGAGGGGTTCGGGCTTGAAGGGGCGGGTCAAACGGTCGGCGGGAAACCGGCGGTCTCGGTCGTCCGGAGGCTGAGGGTGCGGTCGCTACCGAGGACGATGCGGAAGTGCCGGCGCCAGGAGGCATCGTCGCGGTCCGGGTGGTCCTCGCGCCAATGGCAGCCGCGGGTCTCCTCCCTGAGCCGCGCGGCGGCGACCAGGACGCGGGCGACGCACAGCAGGTTGGTGGCCTCCCACGCCTCCACGCCCGGCTCGGGGGCCTTGGCGGCGGGCACCGGGGCAGCGGTCGCCTCGGCGGCCTCCCGGCTGAGGTGGTCCAGATCGTCGGCCGCCGTGGCGAGGCTGGTGGCGCTGCGCAGCACACCGGCGCCGGCGGTCATGATCCGTTGGACGGCGGGGCGGGCCTCGGGCGCCAGGAGGGGCAGCGGGGCGCGGGTCTCCACGGGGGCGGGCGCCGGGGCGGCCGTCCCGTTGGCGGCGATGTCCGCGGCGATCCGCTCCGCGAACACCAGCCCCTCCAAAAGGGAGTTGGAGGCCAGCCGGTTCGCGCCGTGCACGCCCGTGCAGGCCACCTCGCCGCACGCGTACAGGCCGGGGACGGTGGTCCGGCCGTGCAGGTCGGTGCGGACGCCGCCGGACGCGTAGTGGGCCGCGGGGGCGACCGGGATCGGCGCGGTGACCGGGTCGATGCCGTGTCCGCGGCAGGCGGCCAGGATGGTCGGGAAGCGGTGCTCCCACATGTCCGCGCCGAAGTGGCGCGCGTCCAGGTACATGTGCTCGACGCCCTGCTCCTGGGAGCGGCGCATGATCGCCTTGGCCACGATGTCGCGCGGGGCCAGCTCGGCGAGCTCGTGCTGCCCGACCATGAAGCGGGTGCCGTCCCCGTCGACCAGGTGGGCGCCCTCGCCCCGTACGGCCTCGGAGATCAGCGGCTGTTGGCCCTCCGCCTCCGGCCCCAGGTAGAGCACGGTCGGGTGGAACTGCACGAACTCCAGGTCCGACACCTCGGCGCCGGCGCGCAGCGCCAGCGCCACCCCGTCCCCGGTGGAGACCGCCGGGTTGGTGGTCGCGGAGAACACCTGGCCCATGCCCCCGGTGGCGAGCACCACCGCCGGGGCGTGCACGGCGCCGACGCCGTCGTGCTGGCCCTCCCCCATGACGTGCAGGGTGACGCCGGCCGTGCGGCCCTCGGCGTCCGCGAGGAGGTCCAGGACCAGCGCGTTCTCGATGGTGCGCAGTCCCGCGGCGCGCACCGCGGACACCAGCGCGCGGGAGATCTCCGCGCCGGTCGCGTCGCCGCCAGCGTGCGCGATCCGACGGCGGTGGTGGCCGCCCTCCCTGGTGAGCGCGATCTCCTCGCTCCCGGGGGCGGTGTCGAAACAGGCGCCCGCCGCGATCAGCCGGTGGACGGCGTCCGGGCCCTCGGTCACCAGGGCCCGCACGGCCTCCTCGTCGCACAGGCCGGCGCCCGCGACGAGGGTGTCGGCCAGATGCTGCTCGGGGCTGTCGCCGTCCCCCAGGGCCGCGGCGATCCCGCCCTGTGCCCAACGGGTCGAGCCGTCGTCCAGCCGGGCCTTGGTGACGACGACGGTCCGGCGGCCGGCGGCGGCGCAGCGCAGCGCGGCGGTCAGTCCGGCGACCCCGGAGCCCACGACGACGACGTCCGCCGTGATGGACCATCCGGGAGCGGGGGCGGTGAGGCGTATGCCGGTGGGGCCGGCGGCGGTTCCGGTAGCGGTCATCGGGTCGCTCCGAGGGGGCCTGGGGGTGGGGTGGACTTCCTGGAGTTCCGGGAGGGCTCCCGCGCCGTCCCGGATGCGGGCTTCCCGTGGGAGCCGGTGTGCCGCCCCTGGACGGTGGTCGGATGCGGGGCCCCACTTGCGGGGAACACGAGCCGGATGTTGTCGATGAGCCGGGTGGTGCCCACCCTGGCGGCCACCGCGAGGATCGCCTCGCCCTCGAACCCGTCCGGCACCTCGGTGAAGTCCCGGGGGTCGATCAGCGCCAGGTAGTCCAGGCCGAGCGGCGGGTCCAGTTGGGCGGCGTCCTCCAGGACCGCACGGGCCGCGGTGCGGGCCACGGACGGGCCATGCGGCGGCCCGGCGGCGGCGTAGGCGACGGCGTGCGCGTCGGCGGCCGCCCGGTCCTCGCCGAGGGCCGCCAGCGCCGCGGAGCGGTCCTGGACGGGGTGCCCGGCGGAGGCGGCACGGGCGCGCAGCGCCTCTTCCGCGGTGAGCCGGTCGCGGGCCGCGAAGAGCGCCGCGGACAGCGCGAGCGCGGTGCGCCGCTCCGGCCCGGACAGATAGCGGTTGCGGCTGGATCGGGCCAGCCCGTCGGCCTCCCGGACCGTGGGGACGCCGACGATCTCGACGGGGAAGTTCAGGTCGGCGGCCATCCGTCTGATCACGGCGAGCTGTTGGGCGTCCTTCTCGCCGAAGAACGCCAGGTCCGGCGCGGTCAGATGGAGCAGCTTGGCGACGACGGTGAGCACCCCGTCGAAGTGCCCGGGACGGCTGGCGCCCTCCAGGACGGTCCCCATGGGGCCGGCGGAAATACGGACCTGCGGTTCGCCGCCCGGATAGACCTCGTCGGCGGACGGCGCGAAGACGGCGTCGGCGCCCGCCCGGGAGGCCAGCACCACGTCCTCGTCCAGGGTCCGCGGGTAGCGGTCGAGGTCCTCGCCCGCCCCGAACTGGAGCGGGTTGACGAACACCGTGACCACGACCTGGCCCTGCGGGCCGACCCGCTCCCGGGCCGCCCGGACCAGGGCGGCGTGCCCGTCGTGCAGCGCACCCATGGTCATGACGACGGCCCGCGCACCGTCGTGGCGGGGCAGCACGCGCAGTTCCGCGGCGGTGCGCACGAGTTGGGGGCCCGACGTCGGGCTGACGGGCGAGGAGGTCATGAGTCGCCTCTGTGGGAACCGGGGTCGGGGGTCTCGGAATCGGGAGGAGCGGGGCGGGCCGAACCGGGGTCACTGGTGGGCCCGTTGGGGCGGCGGTGGTCGCCTTCGGGGCGGTCGCCGGGGTTGGTGGGCCGGTGGTCGTCGACGGCGGTGGGCCCGTTGCTGGCGTCTGCTGGCCGGTCGGGGGGCGCGGACTGCTCGTCGTCCTGGTTGCCGTGATGTTCCTCGGCCCGGTCGTCGTCGCGGTCGTCTTCGGTGCCCTCATCGCGGTCGCCATTGGGACCGGCCGACGACGTTCGCTCACCCTCCGAGGGCGCTCCCGCCCCCGTGGACGCGTCCGGGGTCGGGCCCGCGAGCGCGTCCAACAGCTCCGCGGCCAGCTCCGGCTTGAGCAGTCCGTGCGACAGTGCCCGGTCGGCCGTCATACGGGCCATGGCCAGATAGCCGGCGACGGCCTGCGGGGCGTGCCGGCGCAACTCCGCCACATGGGCCGCCACGGTCCCGGCGTCCCCACGGGCGACCGGGCCCGTCAGGGCCGCGTCACCGGACCGCAGCGCGTTGTCCAGGGCCGCGCCGAGCAGCGGGCCGAGCATCCGGTCCGGGGCCCGCACGCCGGCCTTCGTCAGCAGCTCCATGGCCTGCGTCACCAGCGTGACCAGGTAGTTCGCGCCGATGGCGAGCGCCGCGTGGTACAGCGGACGGGCGGATTCCGCGATCCACTCGGGCTCCCCGCCCATCTCGATGACCAGCGCCTCGGCGGCCATCCGCAGCTCCTCGGGGGCGGTCACCCCGAACGGGCAGCCGGCCAGCCGCTGCACGTCCACGGACGTCCCGGTGAACGTCATGGCCGGGTGCAGCGCCAAGGGCAGCGCCCCGGCCCGGGTCGCCGGGTCCAACACCGCCGTCCCGTAACGCCCGGAGGTGTGCACCAGCAACTGGCCCGGCCGCACGGCACCGGTCTCGGCGAGACCTCTCACCAGGTCGGCCAGGGCGTCATCGGGGACGGTCAACAACACGAGGTCCGCACGGGCGAGCACCTCGGCCGGGGCGACCAACGGGACGTCGGGCAGCAGCTCGGCGGCGCGCCGCACGGAGGCGTCGGAGACCCCCGAGACGGCGACCGGACGGTGCCCGGCGAGCTGTAGCGACGCGGCGAGCGCGGGCCCGACTCGGCCTGCTCCGACGACTCCGACGGTGAGCCGAGCGGGCCGGTCCTGGGCCTCTAGGGACGGGTTTGGGTTCACGCGGCGATGGCCTTCCGTTCCAGTCCGCGAGGGGTACCGGACGATTCGTCGCCATGCTACGCGAGTGCCTCCCGCCGCCCTGAGAGTCGTACGGAGGGTGAGACGAGGGTCTCGGAGGGCGTGACCGCGCGGGCCTCGACACAGAACCGGAACCCCCTGCACCGCGCCGGTTCGCGCTCCGCTCCGCGCCGGTTCGCGCCGGTTCGCAGAGTTATCCACAGCCCTCGCGGCGGCGCGGGTGGCTGCGCAATGATCGGTCCGAGACCCCGCGCGGAGGGCGCGGGGCGAAGCGGAGGCGGGGGCCATGAGCGAGAGCGGGAAGTACGGGACTGAGGACGGGAAGCACACGACCGAGGGAAGCGGGCCGGAGGTCGCCGCGGGCGGCGGCCGCTCGGGGGACGTGCCGGACGGCCGGGAGCGGCGGTTCGCCGCATATCGCGGCTCGGTGCGGACGCTGTCCGGCGTCCGCCCACCGGAGACGCTCGGCGAGCGCCTGGCCCGCCTGGTGGCCGACGCCCCTGCCGTCTACGACCTCGACGACTGGCTCGACTTCTACGGCAACGACGACGGCATCGTGGGCGAACTGGAGCGCCGCACCGCCGATGCCCTGGGCACCGAGGCCGCCGCGTTTTTCCCGACCGGCACCATGGCGCAGCAGGTGGCGCTGCGCTGTTGGGCGGGCCGCACGGGAAACGCGACGGTCGCCGGCCACCCGCTGTCCCACATGGAGGTGCACGAGCGCGACGCGTACGCCGCGGTCAGCGGGCTGCGCATGGTGCATCCGACAAGCGCCCCGCGCCTCCCGACGGCCGCCGAGGTCTACGACCTCCAGGAGCCGTTCGGCACCCTCGCCCTCGAACTCCCGCTGCGCGACGCCGGATACGTCCTCCCCGGCTGGGAGGAGCTGACGTCGACGGTGTCCGCCGCGCGGGACCGGGATGCGGTGGTGCACTTCGACGGCGCCCGCCTGTGGGAGTGCGGCCCGCACCTCGGCAGATCGCTCCCGGAGATCGCCGCCCTCGCGGACAGCGTCTACGTCTCCTTCTACAAGTCGCTGGGCGGCACAGCGGGCGCCGCCCTGGCGGGCGCCGAGGAGTTCGTCGAGGAGGCCCGCGCCTGGCGGCACCGCTACGGCGGCCAGGTGTTCCAGCAGTGGCCGACCGTGCTCGCCGCCCTGGCCGGGCTGGATCACGAACTGCCCAGGCTGCCCTCGTACGTGGCCCACGCCAAGCTGGTCGCCCGGGCACTGCGGGAGGGGCTGGCGGAGGCCGGTGTGCCGTGGTTCCGGGTGCACCCGGAGGAGCCGCACACCCATGAGTTCCAGGTGTGGCTGCCCCATCCGCCGGAGGCCCTGGACGAGGCCGCCACCCGGCAGGCGGAGGAGACCCGGACCACCCTGTTCCGCAAGTGGTTCGAGCCGGGCCCGACCGCCCCGCCGGGTATGGCGATGACGGAGGTGACGGTTGCCTCCCCCGCCCTGGAGTGGACGGCGGAGGAGATACGCACGGCGGTGGGCAAGTTCGTCCGGCGCATCGAGGGGTGACGGCGGCGGGGTGACGAGGACGGCCGGGTGGCAGTGACGGCCGCGCGCGACGAGGGCGCGGCGGCGCGTGGGCGCTGCGGCTCAGGAAGGGGGTGAGGCAAGGGGGTTGTGGCGCCGAGGAGCTTCGGCCGGCTGGGGCTGCGGGCCGCAGCACGGTGGCTGGACGACGGAGGAACGGCGGCTGCGGGGAAGCCGGTCCATGGCACAGCGCCACGACGCTGTGGCCTGCTCCCGCCTGACCCGCTCTCGTCTGAACCCGCGCTCGTCTGACCCACGCCCAGCCTCGCCGCCCCTTGGGCCAATTCCGGTGCCGGCACGAGCCGTTCGTACGGTGCACGCCTATCCGGTTCGTGCCTATCCGGTCGGCACCCGCCCGATCCACCTGGCCGGTCGCGGCTGCACGGTCCGTGCCTGCTCGATCCGTGCCGGTGTGGCCCGCACCTCCGCGATCCGTGCCAGCGTGGCCCGCGCGTGAAGTCCGTGGCCATGTGGTCCGTGCCAGCGTGGCCCGCACGCGCACGCGGTGCCGCTGTGGCCCGCGCCCAGCTCATCCGTACCCACGTGATCAGCCCAGAGGAAAGCAACGCCGAGGAGAAGGAGGCCGAGGAAAACAACGCCAAGGAGAACGGAACTGAGGAAGCCGAGGAAGCCGAGGAAGCCGAGGAGAACGGAATGAGGAAGACGGCGCCAAGGGAACCCACGCCAGAAGGAATCAGCGCCTGGGAAACGACACCGAGGGAGCCAACGCCAGAGCGATCTCCGCCTACGAGATCCGCCCCCGCACGGCTCGCACCCGCGCCGCAGGCTCCCGCGTCGCAGGCTCCCCCGCGGCTCGCCGCAGCGTGCCCGGCTGCCGCACGGCCGGCTCCCGCGCGGTGCCCGCCCTCGCAGCCGCCTGCTCCGCGTCCGCCTCCTGCGTGGTGCGCGCTCTCATGGCCGAGGACCGCAATGCGAGGTCACGTGAATTCGGCACGGGGCCACGTCAGTTCGGGACGGAGCCACGTGACTTCGGGACGAAGCCAGGTGAATTCGGCACGAGGTCTGGTGAGTTCGGTACGGAGTCAGGCGAGGTCGGTACAGGGCCGGGCCAAGTCGGGGCGGAGCCGCGGGCGTTCAAGGAGCGGGAGGGGCGGGCCAGCAGTGCGGTGACGCGGCGCATGAGGCGGCCGTTGCGCCCCCACCAGCGTTCCGCGGGTTCGGTGACCACGGCCTGGAAGCGGCGCCACAGCCGGATTTCCCGGGCGGTGCGGACGGCGGCCGCGTCCGGTGCGGGCGGGGCAACCTCGCCCCGCTGAGCGGCGCGGTAACTGTCGAGGAGGTGCTGCTGCATGGCGTCCATGGCCTCACTGTGAGACGGCCGGGCCGACCCTGGCCCGTCGATTGACGAGAGCCGTCAATCGGCGACACCGCAGGTCACGGGGTCACGCATGATGGCACCATGGCCAATGTCATCGACATCACCGGGCTGCCGCCGGAGCGCGTGGTCTTCGCGCCCTCTCCGTTGGCGGAGCTGAGCGCGGCGCTGCACGCACTGTCCGAGCCGGGGCACCACCCCGGGTTGCACGGCTGGGTCACCGCGACCAACGCCGGTCTGAAGACCGACCTGGCCGACCGGCTGTGCGAGGCGGACTTCCTCTGGCGGTCCGCCCGCTCGGACATCCTGCTGCCCGCCCGCCCCGGCGCGACGCTCGCCGAGGAACTGGACGAACTGGACAAGATCGACGACGAGCGGTTCGTGGCCGCCGCCTTCGAGATCAGTTGCTCGCCGCGGTACACCCGTCGCACGCCGTCGCCCCTGGTCGACGCGGACGAGCGGGCCCGCGTACGGGAGATGGCGGCGGCCCGCGGCCCACGGCAGGCGGCGTTCACGGACCGGATGCTGACCGACCCCGACGGCCTGCGGGTGTGGCTGCGCCGCCTGTTCGAGAACTGCGAGGACGCGTTCTTCGGCGACATCTGGCGGCGGGTGAGCATCCAACTGGCCGCCGACGCCCGGCACAAGACCGAGCTGTTGCGCCGCAAGGGCCTGGCCGAGACGCTGACCGCGACCTCGCGGGCGCTGACCCTGGAGGAGGCCCAGGACGGCAGCGCCCGGATCCTGGTCGACAAGCTGGCCAGCGGCCGCACCACGGCGTTCTCCGACCCCGCGGACCCCGGCGTCACCTTCCTCCCGACCTCGTTCGGCTGGCCGCACCTGCTGTTCAGCCATGCGCCCGGCTGGCGCCCGGTGCTTCAGTACCCGGTCGCCAGCCCGGAGTTGCCGGCCCCGACCACACTGGAGCTCGTCCAGCAGCGGCTGGAGGCGCTCGGCCACCCCATGCGCATGCAGTTGTGCCGCACCCTGTCGCGCGGGCCGCACACCACGGGCGAGCTGGCGACCACGTTCGGCATCACGGCACCGGAAGTGTCACGGCACATCGCGGTGTTGAAGAAGGCGGGGCTACTCCAGACCCGGCGCCGTGGGCGTTATGTGCTGCACCAGTTGGACCTCCAGGTGGTGGCCCGGCTGGGAAGCGACTTCCTTGAGGGCGTGCTGCGCTGAGCGGAGGGGACGCCGCCGGCCTCCCCCACCCCCTCTTCCCGCCCGCCGGCGGTCAGTTCGCCTGGAGGAACTTCTTCGCCAGGGCGTCGCCCCGGCTCACCGCGTCGGCGTGGCTCTCGATCGGCGACGCCTGGGAGTTCTTGAACAGCACATAGGTGACGCCGGAATCCGCGCCGCCGGTCTCCGGGTTGGGGTCGATGCCCAGCGCCTTGGCGGCCGCGTAGGACGCCTCACCGATGATCTTGTCGGGCCCGGTGTCCCCGACGACGGCGTACTCGACCTGGTTGTCGTAGATGACGGCCACCACTCCGCCGCCCTTGATCCCGGCGGACTCGTAGTTCCAGATGGCGCTGGTGCTCGGCACCACGACGTACGGCAACTTCGCGGCGCTCAGCGGCTTGTCGTCGGACTGGTGGAACCTGGTGTCGTCCTGGAACCAGGGGTCGGTGTCGGCGTTGCACTGCGAGGTGATCTGCCCGTCGCAGTCGATGTCCATGTCGGCCTTCCAGAAGACGGCGCCGTTCTTGCCGCAGACCGGGACGGTGGCCGGGGTCCCCTCGTCGGTGCTGTATTTGCCGTGGGATACCTGCTTGCACTCCTTGAGCTTGGCGAGCAGTTGGGACGCGGAGACCGAGCCCTCCTGAAGGGCGGCGTGCGGCGCGACGGCCCGGTGGGGGGCCGGCTGGGCGGTGGCGGGAAGGGCCGCGGCGGCGAGGAGGGCGGCGCCGGAGGCGGTGGCGAGGGCAAGCGTTCTTCTGCGCACGGGGAACCCTTCTGTTAGGAAAGTTTCCTTACGGCGCGTCAATCTGCTCTTGCTTACGTGTCCCCGTCAAGACGCGTACCGGCCACCGCCCGGCTACGCCCCCGCGCCGCCGGCCCGCACCAGACCCGTCTCGTACGCGAGCACCACCGCCTGGACCCGGTCCCGCAGGCTCAACTTCGTCAGGATCCGGCCCACATGCGTCTTCACCGTGGCCTCGGACAGCACCAGCCGCGCCGCGATCTCGCCGTTCGACAGGCCCTGCGCGACGAGCAGCAGCACCTCCCGCTCGCGATCGGTCAGCCGCCCCAACTCGGGCCGCGCGGGCTCCCCGGAAGTGGCGGGCAGCATGGGCGTGAAACGGTCCAGGAGGCGGCGCGTGGTGGACGGCGCGACGACCGCGTCGCCGCTGTGCACCGCGCGGATCGCGGCGAGGAGCTCGTTCGGCGGCACGTCCTTGAGCATGAAGCCGCTGGCGCCGGCCTTCAGCGCGGAGAAGGCGTACTCGTCCAGGTCGAAGGTGGTCAGGATGAGGACCTTCGGGGCCCCCTCCGGCTGCCCGCCGCCGCAGATCCGGCGGGTGGCCTCGACCCCGTCGAGGGTGGGCATCCGGACGTCCATCAAGATCACGTCGACCTGGGTGGAGCGCAGCACTTCGAGGGCCTGCGCCCCGTCGCCCGCCTCGGCGACGACCTCCATGTCGGGCTGCGCGGCGAGCACCATCCGGAAGCCGGTGCGCAGCAGCGCCTGGTCGTCGACGAGCATCACGTTGATGGTCACGGCAGGGAGATCCCTTCGCGGATCGGGAGAGGCGGGTGGGACGGGCGAGGCGGGCAGGGAGGCAGCGGGAACGGGCGCTGGGGCGCCGCGGCGGACCCCGCCGCACGGAATCTAGCCGCACCGCCGCCCGATGGGGAAAGGCACCCGAGGCGTGCCCCGGACGACGGGCGGCCACGGGCCCGGCCCCGCCGGCTCGTGACCAGTTGGGACCGCCGGCCTGGGGACCAGACCCGGCCCCCGGGCGGCCCGGCCCGGTCCCCGAGCAACCGAGCCGGGCGCCCGCTCCCGGACCACGTCGGCGAGCCCCCGCCGCTCACCGCTCGGCCTTGAGCGGGAGCACCGCGTTCACCTTGAAGCCGCCGCCCGGCCGCGGGCCGGCGTCGAGGATGCCGCCGACCATGCCGACCCGCTCGCGCATGCCGATCAGTCCGTGGCCGAGCCCGTCCGCACCGCCTGCCTCGTAGTGCTCGCGCTGCGCGCCCCGGCCGTCGTCCTCGATGAGCAGATCGAGGTCGTCGTCCCCGTAGGTGAGGCGGACGGTGGCGCTGACGTCGGGGCCGCCGTGCTTGCGGGTGTTGGTCAGCGCCTCCTGCACGATGCGGTAGGCGGTCAGCTCGATGCTGCTCGGCAGCGGGCGCGGCTCGCCGACCACCCGGAAGTCGACCGGCAGCCCGGCACCCCGGACCTGGTCTATGAGGTCGGCGAGCTGCTCGACGCCGGGCTGGGGCACGTACTCCCCGCCCTCGGCCTGCTCGCCGGTGCGCAGCACGCCCAGCAGGCGCCGCATCTCGGCGAGCGCCTGCCGGCCCGTGCCGGAGATCGTCTCCAGCGCCTGCCGGGCCTGATCGGGCGTGGCATCGAGGACGTAGGCGGCGCCGTCGGCCTGGACGACCATCACCGAGACGTTGTGCGCGACGACGTCGTGCAGTTCCCGGGCGATCCGGGCGCGCTCGGCCGCGACCGCGATCCGCGCCTGGGCCTCGCGCTCCTTCTCCAGGCGGGTGGCCTTCTCCTCCAGTTGCGCCCAGTAGGCCCGGCGGGTGCGCACCGAGTCGCCGAGCACCCAGGCCAGCACGAACGGGACGGTGAGCAGCACCATGAAGAACAGCACCGCCCACACCGGTATGTGGGCGGGGCTCTCCCGGAAGCGGAGTTGGGACAGGGCGGGGCCGATCAGGGCGGCGCCCAGTGCGAAGCGTGAGGCCCAACGGCGTGCGTTGGTCTCGGAGGCGACGGTGTAGATGATCACCAACATCGCGAAGTCGGCGACGTTGGGCGAGACGTTCAAGATCAACTGACCGATGCCGAGGGCGGTGGTCAGCAGCAGCATCTTGACCGGGTACTTCCGGCGCAGGGCGATGACCAGGCACAGGCCGGCACTGAAGGCCAGCGCGACGATCATGCTCTTGAGGCCGGGCCGGGACATGACCCACAACCCGCTGAACCCGAAGAGGAGGAAAGCCCAGAAGCTGTCCACTCCCGTCGGGTGCCTGCGGAAGAAGTCATAGAGGCGCTGCACGTAACCCAGCGTAGGCAGCGCCGACCGCCTCCGGAGTCAACCGGAGGAGCGATCCTCTTCCCTGAGGTCTACTCCCCTAGGTGGAGGCCGGATGCGCCAATTGTGTCGCCGCAGAGGTCGATCCCTGAGCGCACAATGGGCGCCGGCCCGCGCCACCCCCTGGGAATCGGCCACGACCAGCGGTTTCTCGCCGGCTCGACCTCACACCGAGGGTCTACCGTCCCACCACGGGTCGACGCCCGACACCGCGAAGCCGGCCCCGTACCGCGCCCCCGTACGGTGGTCCGCGTGACGAGAGACGGACGCGCGGACGCGGCGCACGGGCAGCGGGGCACCGAGCGGAATGCCGAGCGGAATGCGAAGCGGAATGCCGCGCACGGCGACGCGCAGGGCGACCGGCGAAGCGACGAGCCGGGCGACGGGCGGCCTGCCGAGCCGAGCGCCGGGCCGGACGCCGAACGGGGCGCCGCCCCCGACCGCCGCACCGGCCACCACCCCGCCGAAGACCACCGTCCCGCCACCCCCCTCACTCCCACCCCCACCTGGCGCACCTGGCAAGCCGCCGCCGAGCAGGCGCTCTACGGTCCCGGCGGCTTCTACACCCGGCCCGAAGGCCCCGGCCCCGCCGGTCACTTCCGCACCTCCGTCCACGTCTCCCCGCAGTACGCCGGCGCCGTCGCCACCCTGCTCCGCCGCGTCGACGCCGCGCTCGGGCACCCGGACGAGCTGGCCCTGATCGATGTCGGCGCGGGCCGCGGTGAGTTGCTGTGCGGCGTGCTGGCCGCGCTGCCCGAGGAGGTGGCCGCCCGGCTCCGCCCGTACGCCGTCGAGCGCGCCCCGCGCCCCCAGGGGCTGGACCCCCGCATCACCTGGTGCGCCGAACTGCCCGCACCGGGCTCGCTCACCGGGCTGCTCTTCGCCAACGAGTGGCTGGACAACGTCCCGTTGGACGTCGTCGAGACGGACGCCGACGGGGTGCCGCGCCGGATCCTGGTGCGGGCCGACGGCACGGAACGGCTGGGCGCCCCGGTCGACGGGCCGGACGCGGAGTGGCTCGCCCGTTGGTGGCCCCGATCCGCGCCGGGCGCCCCCGAGCCCGTCCCCGGGCTGCGCGCCGAGATCGGCCGCCCCCGGGACGCCGCCTGGGCGCGCGCCGTCCGCACCCTCGGCGCCGGGCTCGCGGTCGCCGTCGACTACGCCCACCGGCGCGCCGACCGGCCGCCGTTCGGCACCCTCACCGGCTTCCGCGAGGGCCGCGAGGTGCCCCCCGTCCCGGACGGCAGGTGCGACCTCACCGCGCACGTCGCGCTGGACGCCTGCGCCGGCCCCGACGCCGAGCAATTGACCCAGCGCACCGCGCTGCACGCGCTCGGCGTGACCGGCCGCCGCCCCCCGCTGACCCTGGCCGCCACCGACCCGGCCGGCTACGTACGGGCGCTCGGCGCGGCCGGGGACGCCGCGGAACTGACCGATCCGGCCGGCCTGGGCGGCTTCGGCTGGCTGCTGCAACCGGTCGGCGCCGCCTGCGCCGGCCTGCTCACCACCACCGACGGCGCGGACTCACCCCCCGCCCCGGCCTGAGCGAACACCCCCGTCGGGACGGCATCGCCGCCCGCCCCGACGCCGCCGCCCGCCCCTTGGGCCGCCCCGGTCCACACCACGGACCGGCCCGTTCCGCCCCGTCCCGCCCTGCGACACTGTCCCCATGACGGAGACGACGGTCGGCATCGGCGGCGCGGCGGAGAGCACCGACATGGTGCTGAACATCGGCCCGCAGCACCCCTCCACGCACGGCGTGCTGCGGCTGCGCCTCGTCCTGGACGGCGAGCGCATCCGGCACGCCGAGCCGGTGATCGGCTACATGCACCGCGGCGCCGAGAAGCTCTTCGAGGCCCGCGACTACCGCCAGATCATCATGCTCGCCAACCGCCACGACTGGCTGTCGGCGTTCTCCAACGAGTTGGGCGTGGTGCTCGGCGTCGAGCGGATGCTCGGCATGGAGGTCCCCGAGCGCGCGGTGTGGACCCGCACCCTGCTCGCCGAGCTGAACCGCGTCCTGAACCACCTGATGTTCCTCGGCTCGTACCCGCTGGAGCTGGGCGGCATCACCCCCGTCTTCTACGCCTTCCGGGAGCGCGAGGAGCTCCAGACCGTCATGGAGGAGATCTCCGGCGGCCGGATGCACTACATGTTCAACCGCGTCGGCGGCCTCAAGGAGGACCTGCCGGCCGGCTGGCTCGACCGGGCCCGCCAGGCGGTCGCCGACGTCCGCTCCCGTATGGGCGTCTTCGACGACCTGGTGCTGGGGAACGAGATCTTCCGCGGCCGCACCCGTGGGGTCGGCGTGCTGTCGCCCGAGGCGGTGCACGCCTACGGCGTCTCCGGGCCGATCGCCCGCGCGTCCGGCGTCGACTTCGACCTGCGGCGCGACGAGCCGTACCTCGCGTACGGCGACCTGCAGGACACGCTCAAGGTCGTCACCAGGCAGGAGGGCGACTGCCTGGCCCGCTTCGAATGCCTCCTGGAGCAGACCCACAACGCGCTCGCCCTCGCCGACGCCTGCCTGGACCGCATCGCCGCGCTGCCGCCCGGCCCGATCAACCAGCGGCTGCCCAAGGTCCTCAAGGCCCCCGAGGGCACGACGTACGCCTGGACCGAGAACCCGCTCGGCATCAACGGCTACTACCTGGTCTCCAAGGGCGAGAAGACGCCCTACCGCCTCAAGCTGCGCTCCGCGTCCTACAACAACATCCAGGCGCTGACGGAGCTGCTGCCGGGGACGCTGGTGGCCGACATGGTCGCCATCCTGGGGTCGATGTTCTTCGTGGTCGGGGACATCGACAAGTAGCCGGGGACGCCGACCGGTTAGGGACGCGAGCCGGCGGGCGGGGCCGTCCGCACTCAGCGCAACGGCGGGGTCCGGTATCCACAGGTTGTGGATACCGGACCCCGCCGCTTCGTGACGCTCCCGCCGGCTCCCCCGCCAGTCCGCCTCCTCAGGAAAGGGCGGTGCGGAGTTCGGCGAGGTCGAGTTGCTCGGTCTCGTCGTGCGCGGTCAGGTCGATGACCGCGCCGGCGCCGTGCGTGGTCTCCCCTTCGGCGGCCGCGGCACCGTCACCGCCGTCCGCCGCGTCGTTCCCCGCAGCGGCGACCGTACGCTCCGCCTCGCCGGCGTGCTTGCCCGCGCCCGCCGCGTCAGCCATCCGCGGAAGCGCCGCACGCCCCTCCGCGGGGACCTCCGCGAGGGCCCCCACGCGGGCCTCCGCGCGCGCCGACTGTTCGGCGACCGCCTCGTCGCCGACGACGTCCGCGAGGTCCTCCTCCAACGGGGCGGCCAGTTCGCGGCGGGGGACGGCGGCGTTGCCGAAGAAGTCGAATCCGCCCAGGGTTCGGGGCACGGCGGGGCGGGGCGGGGCGATCGCGGCGGCGGCCGGCACCGGGCGGAGCGCGGGCCCGCCCATCCCCTGTGCGGCGGCCGCCCCGGACTTCCCCTGGTCGTCGGCCTCAGGCTTCTCCTGAGGGGCGGCGCCCGCATGCTCCTGGGCGCCGCCGCCGTTCTTGCCGGCGCTGCGGTCCGTGCTGCCGTTCTCGGCGGCCGCGCGCTGCCGGGCGGCATTGCGGGCCAGCTCGCACAGCGCCCGGTCCGCCTGCGCGAACGTGGCGGCCGAACCGGCCGGCGCCGCGCCGCCCTCGCCCTTGCCCGCAGCCGCAGGGCGGTCGCCGTCGGTCGTCGACTCGCGCTGGACCGGGACGAGTTCGCCGCCGCCCGACGGCGCTCCGGCCTCGATGGCGAGCAGTCGGCGGCCCTCCAGGGCGCTGGCCCGCTCGGTCTCGGCGGTGGCGTAGCGGCGCAGCAGAGCGGCGTGCTCGCTGCGCAGCCGGGCGAGTTCGGCGCGCTTGGCGCGGAGCTTGGTGTCCAGGGCGGCGCGGATCTCCCGCGCCTCCTCGACGTCCGTCTCCAGCTCCGCGATCCGCTCCTCGGCGCGCCACTCGTCGCGCGCCCGGGCCCGGGTCAGCTCGGCGACCCGCTTGCCGGCCTTGCGGTCCCAGACGCGCAGCAGGACGGCGCCGGTGACCGCGGCGGCCGCGGCACCGGCGGCGAGCACCCGTTGCACGAGGTCGTCGCCGACGAACCAGGCGCCCGCGGCACAGGCAATTGACGCACCGGCGACCGTCGAAGGAGGAAGCAGCCGGTGGAGGGGTGGGGAATGGCGGTGGCGTCCTCGTGGCATGGCCAGAAACTTACCGTGCGTGCGAGATCTATGGGGCCCCGCATACGCATCCGTTTCAGGCTGGTTACTTCTTGACCAGCCCCTTGGACTCCAAATACGCCTGTGCCACATCGGCGGGCTTCAACCGCTCGGCATCGACCTTGCGGTTCAAGTTGATCAAGTCCTCGGTGGTGAGCACCTTCGTGATCTTGTTGAGGGCGGTCTCGATCTCCTTGTCACCGGCCTTCTTGGCATTCAGCACCGGCAGCACATTGTCGGCGTTCTGGAGCTTCTTGTCGTCGCCGAGAAGCACCAGGCCGAAGTTGTCGAGCGTGGCGTCCGTGGTCGTGGTGAGCACCAGTTGGTCGGTGCCGTCCTTGACCGCCTGCTTGGCCTGCGGGGTGCCCACGCCCTTGGGGTCGATGCTGGCGACGGAGATGCCGTAGGTCTGCTCCAGACCGGGCTTGCAGAACACCCGCGTCTCGCACTCCTCGCCCGCCGCAATTTTGATCTTCTGCTGCGAACGCCCCAGGTCCGAGAGGGTCTGCAGCGTGTGCTGGGCGGCGAATTCCTTGGTGACCGCGAAGGCGTTCTGGTCCGTGGCCGCGCCCGCCGGCAGCACCTTCAGCCCGCGCGGCTCGGCCAGCTCCTTCAGCGCCGTCACCGTCTTGTCGATGTCGCTGGACGCCACCGGCTTCGCCTTGGTGCCGTTCTTCTTCGCGTTGAGGAATTCCGCGAGCGTGGAGGCGTATTCCGGAACGACATCGATCTGGCCCTTCTCCAGGGCCGGTTCATACAGCTCGCGATTGGTCAGCGTCTGCACCCGCGGGTGGTAACCGGCATCGGCGAGCACCCGCGCGTACATCTCGGCCAGCACCTTCGACTCGGTGAAGCCCGCCGAGCCGATGACGACCTCGCCCTTCCCGCCGCCCTTGCCGCCCTTCTCCTCCAGGCTCCGCCCCCCGCACGCGGCCAACCCGGCCGCCAGCGCCACCACCGTCCCGGCGGCGAACGCGGTGCGTATCGCGCGCGTCGTGCGTGCTCTGCCTGCTGTGCTGCTCATGGAAATCCACTCCGTCCGTTCGGATCAGGTCGGTTGAGACGTCTCGGGGCGGGGCCGGACCGGGGCCGGGCCCTTCTTGCCCGGCCCGCGCCGCCGCCCCCGCATCGGGTCGAAGGCCCGGTCCAGCAGCACCAGTACCCCCTCGACCGCCAAGGCCAACAACGCCACCAACACCGCCCCGGCGACCACCTGTGCGGTGTCGTAGTTGCCGAAGCCTGCGGTGATGATCCGCCCCAGGCCCCCGCCGCCGGCCAGCGCGGCCAGCGTCGTGGTGGACACCACCTGGACCGCGGCCGAGCGCAGGCCCGTCATGATCAGCGGGTAGGCGAGGGGTATCTCCACCCGCCGCAGCAACTGCGGCCCGGACATCCCCATTCCCCGGGCGGCCTCGACCACATCGCGGTCCGCCTCCCGGATACCCAGATAGACGTTGGTCAACAGCGGCGGCACCGCGAACAGCACCAGCGCGATGATCGTCGGCCAGTCGCCGTGCTTCCCCAACGGACTGAGCGTCAACAGCACCAGGACCGCGAACGTCGGTACCGCGCGCCCCACGTTGGAGACATTGATCGCCAACGCCCCGCCCTTGCCGAGGTGGCCCAGCCACAGCGCCACTGGCAGCGCTATCAGACAGGACAGCAGCAGACAGAGCCCGCTCAGCCAGAGGTGCTCACCGAGGCGGTGCCACACCCCCTTCTCCCCGGCCCAGTTGGCCGCTGTGGCCAGCCACTGCCAGGCCCCCGTGATCGCGTCCACGCTCACCCCACCGCCTTCGCCACGGCCGCCCCGCGCCGCACCCGGCGGCCCCCGGACCGCGCCCGCGTCCACGGCGTCAACAGCCGCTGCAGCCCCAGCAGAAGCAGATCCGCCACCAGCGCCAGCAGCACACACAGCACCGACGCGGTCAGCACCTCCGCCTTGAAGAAGCCCTCCATGCCGCTGGCTATCAGATTGCCCAGCCCGCCGTACCCGACCACCGAGCCGATCGTCGTCATCGCCACCGTCGAAACCGTGGCGATCCGCACACCGGCCACCAACGCCGGTACCGCGAGCGGGAGTTCCACCTCGAACAGCAGCCGGGCCGGCCCGTACCCCATCCCGCGGGCGGCCTCCCGCACCTCGGTGGGCACCGCGTCCAGACCGGCGAGGATGTTCCGCACCAGGATCGTCAGCGAATACAGCACCAGGCCCGTGACGACCACCGAGGGCGAGACCCCGAAGACCGGCGTCAGCAGGGCGAACATCGCCAGCGAGGGCACCGTGTAGAGCACCGTCGTCAGCCCCAGGACGGGGCCGGCCACGCTCCGCCGGCGCCGGGCCAACAGCGCCAGCGGAAAGGCGATCAGCACCCCCAGGAGCACCGACACCACCGTGATCCCGATGTGCTGGAGCGTGGCGTCGACCAACTCCTGGCTCCGGGTGTGGAGATACTCCCCACAGATCCAGTCGTTGCGCTCCAGGCAGCCGCGGCCGCCCCCCTGCGCCATGGTCTGGACGCCGGTCGACTGCGCGCTCGTCAGCAGCTCCGCCGCGCGCACCGGTGCCTCCACCGCCGTCACCTCCCCCGCTCGCCGATACCGTGGTGACTGTCTGCGACCCTAACCCCCACCACTGACAAACGTTCGACCCGGCATCCACTCGCAACACCGCGTTCACGGCACCCGCGCAGGACGCGTACACAATGGGGGCCGTCCACACAGGGGGATTCCATGATCCGCTTCGAGCACGTCACCAAGCGCTACGCCGACGGCACCACGGCCGTCGACGACCTCTCCTTCGAGGTCGCCAAGGGGGAACTCATCACCCTCGTCGGCCCGTCGGGCTGCGGCAAGACGACGACCATGAAGATGGTGAACCGGCTCATCGAGCCCACCAGCGGCCGCATCCTCCTCGACGGCGAGGACATCGCCGACGCCGACCCGGTCGAACTCCGCCGCCACATCGGCTACGTCATCCAGCAGGTCGGCCTCTTCCCCCACAAGACCGTCCTCGACAACACCGCCACCGTCCCGCACCTGCTCGGTCGCCCGCGCAAGCAGGCCCGGGCCCGCGCCGCCGAACTCCTCGACCTGGTCGGCCTGGACCCGTCCGTCTACGGCGACCGCTACCCCGACCAGCTCTCCGGCGGCCAGCGCCAACGCGTCGGCGTGGCCCGCGCGCTCGCCGCCGACCCGCCGGTGCTGCTGATGGACGAGCCCTTCGGCGCGGTCGACCCGGTCGTCCGCGAGCACCTCCAGAACGAGTTCCTGCGGCTCCAGTCCACGCTCCACAAGACGGTGCTCTTCGTCACCCACGACATCGAGGAGGCGGTCCGGCTCGGCGACCGCATCGCCGTCTACGGCCACGGGCGGATCGAGCAACTCGACACCCCCGCAACGGTCCTGGGCGCCCCGGCCACCCCGTACACCGCGGAGTTCGTCGGCGCCGACCGCGGCCTGAAGCGGCTCGCGGTCACCCCCGTCGAGTCCGCCGACCTCGAAGAGCCGCCCGTGGTCCGACTGGACGACCCGGCCGCCCGGGCCGGCGAGGCGCTCGTCGACGCCCCCTGGGCCGTCGTCCTGGACGCCGACGGCGCGCCGTACGGCTGGCTGGCGGCCGACGCGCTCGGGGACCCCGACGGCCCCGCGGCCGACGCCCCGCGCACCGTCCGCGACCTGGCCCGCCCGATGCCCGCCACCGTGTCGCTCGGCGACCCGCTCCGACAGGCGCTCAGCACGCTGCTCCAGCACGACGCCGGCTGGCTCGCGGTCCTCGACGGCGACCGCTACCGGGGCGTCCTCACGCCCGCCGCGCTGCACAGCGCGCTCCGCCGGGCGACCACCGCCGACGCGGCCAACCTGCCCCGCGACGAGGTCGCCCTGGACACCGTCCCGAGCGCCTGAAGGAATCCACAAGGCCCGGCCGGACCGCTCCGGCCGGGCGTCGTCACGCCCGCGTCGCCCCGGGCCCGTCTTCCCCGTCGTCGCCCTCGGGCAGCTTGCAGACCCGCTCCAGGAAGATCGCCGCGGCGACCACGGCCGCACCGGTCAGCACCGAGAACCCGGCGTACACCGCCTGCGCGCGGCGCGCCCCGTCCACCCCCGACGTCAGCAGGAACACCCCGACGCCGCCGTAGAGCCCGGCCACCAGCGCCGCCACCAGGGCGCTCGCCTGCCCGAAGACCACCGCACGGGCGGCCACCAGCGGATCGACGCCCTTGGCGTCGGCGAGTCGCTCGCGCTGCGCCTTCAACCGGGACCGCAGGGAGAGGGCGGTGGCGCCCAGCACCGCGGCGATCAGCGCCAGCACGATCGGCGCCGCCACCGGCACGCTGGGGAGGGTGCCGAACGAGTCCCACAACCGGGCGCCCGCCCAGGCCAGGATCCCGGCCACCACGAACAGCCCGACCAGGACCTTGACCCGTAGCTGCTTCACCGAGCGATCGCCCCTCGCACCGTCCCGGTCACCCCTGCCGCGGTGACCGCATCTGCTCTTTTGACCGCACCGTGTGGTGCGGCCGCCGTGTGTCCGTCCGGTCCGCCCGCGCACCCGTGGCTGCGCGGCCGACGACGTCCACGCGCCAGTACATCAGCGCGCGCGGCGTCCACCGCGCATCGTCGCCGTGCACGACCGGCCCGCAACCCTAACGACTACTCGGGCAGCCGCAGTTCCAGGTCCGCCCGGAGACTCACGCCCTCGGTGCCGACCTCGGTCAACAGGGAGGCCACCTCGCCCCGCCCCGGAACCTCCGCCTCCGGGTCCACGTCGTGCCACGGCACCAGGACGAACGCCCGCTCATGGGCGCGCGGGTGCGGCAGCGTCAGCCGCGGGTCGTCGGAGACCACGTTCTGGTAGGTGAGGATGTCGACGTCGATGGTGCGCGGGCCCCAGCGCTCGTCCCGCACCCGCTCGAACGCCTCCTCGATGGCGTGCCCGCGCTCCAGCAGGGACTCCGGCGGCAGCGTCGTCTTGATCAGCACCACGGCGTTGAAGTACGCGGGCTGGGAGCCCGGTTCGACGCCCCACGGCTCGGTCTCGTACACCGGGGAGACCGCCTTGACGCGGACGCCCGGGGTGTCCTCCAGCGCGTCGATGGCGCCCTGGAGCGTCTCCAGGCGGTTGCCGAGGTTGCTGCCCAGCGAGATCACTGCGCGCTTGGGGTTGGAGAGCGTGACGTCCGCCGCGTCCACCTGCTGCACCACGGAGACGGGCACCGGCTGGACGGTCGGGTCGTTGACGGGGTTGGCGTGGGAGGTGCGAGAGGCGGGGGCCGGCTGCTGGGTGGTTTTCATACTCGGCTCCGAGTGATGGTGATGGTCACGTCATCGAAGGGGACGGTGATCGGTGCGTCCGGCTTGTGGACCACCACTTCCACCTCCTGCACCCCCTCGTGCTTCAGGCACTGGTCGGCGATCCGCTCCGCCAGGGTCTCGATGAGGTCGACGGGCTCGCCTTCCACGACGGCCACCACCTCCTCGGCGACGATGCCGTAGTGGACGGTCTTCGCCAGATCGTCGGAAGCCGCCGCCGGGCGGGTGTCCAGGCCGAGGACCAGGTCGACGATGAAGGTCTGGCCTTCCTCGCGTTCCCGGGGGAACACCCCGTGGTGTCCTCGGGCCTTCAGCCCACGCAGCGCGACACGATCCACGCGAATCACTCCCACTGGTCCGGCGGCGCCTCGGGGCGCCACTGTTCGTCGGATCCGGGCAGGCGCCTGAAGTCGGCCGGCGACACTGCCCCACTCGAATCTACCTGCGAGCACCGACAGCGCTCGCCCATGGGGGCTATGGACAAGGCCCCGTTCTGCTGCTAGGCCGTGTCGCGCGGGCAGCCTCGCAGAGCGCGGGAGATCGTCCGCGCGGCCTCTTACCCCCGCACGCCTCACCCACCCCTACCCAGGCCGCACTTGGCTCGAACGGGTGCGCCCCGCTCGGAAGGCTGACGCCGGGCGCACCGGCCCGCGCCCCCCGCTCGCCGGGCGGCTTGTGAAGCCACTCACACGTCCGCGGACTGGGACACCGGGGAACCCGCGCCAGGACACCGACCGGGCCGCACACCGGGGTTCACACCCGGCCGGCCGGCCCGTCCTCCTCGTCCTCGTCGGCGTCGTCGCCCTCGTCGTCCTCGCGGTCCGCGAGCACCGGCGAGCCGTGGTGCGACCAGACCCGCCAACCATCCTCGGTCCGCTTGAAGACATTGGTCGCCACGACCAACTGGCCGATCAACGGCCCCACGGAGCCGTCGTCCTCGGCCGGTCCCCCGCTGAGGATGTTCTCCGTGCACGTCACCAGCGCGGTGTCGCCGATGACGTCGATCTCCACGTCGGTCAGGAAGAACTGGATGTACTCGGTGTTGGCCATGATCAACGCGTACGAGCGGAGCACCTCCCCGCGCCCGCGCAGCACCGGCCACCCCGGGTGGACCACGCTCACCTGACCGTCCAACCACAGCTCGGACAGCGCCTCGTGGTCGCCGCGCTCGATGGTCTCGTACAGCGCCGTGTTCGCCTGCTCGACCAGCTCGATGTCCGTCCGCGGGCCCAAGCCGCTCACGTCGTCCCCGTCGTCTTCGCCGTCGCACCGCTCGCCTGCATCGCGCTCTCCACGGCGCGGGCCACCCGCACCGCGTCCGCGCTCGCCCTGACCTCATGCACCCGCACCGCCCAGGCCCCCTCTCGCGCCACGATCGCCGATACCGCCGCCGTCGCCGCGTCCCGCTCCCGGGCCGGCGGTGGGGCAGCGCCCTCGCCGCCTGCCAGCACCCTGCCCAGGAACCGTTTCCTCGAAGCCGCCACGAGCAGCGGCCGGCCAAGCGCCCGCAACCGGGACAGGTGGGCGACCAGCTCCAGGTCGTGCCCGGCGTCCTTGGCGAAGCCGAGCCCCGGGTCGATCACGATCCGCTCCGGATCCACCCCGCCGGCCACCGCCCGCTCCATGCTCAGCCGCAGCTCGTCGACCACCTCGCCGACGACGTCCGCGTAGACCGCCCGGTTGTTCATGTCGATGGACTGGCCGCGCCAGTGCATCACCACGAACGGGACGTGGTACGCGGCGACCACCGACACCATCGCCGGGTCGGCCAGGCCCCCGCTCACGTCGTTGACCAGCCGCGCCCCGGCCTCCACGGCCCGCTCGGCCACCGCGGCGCGCATGGTGTCGACGGACACCGCGACCCCCGCCGAGGCCAGCTCACGGACCACCGGGACGACCCGGCGCAGCTCCTCGGCCTCGTCGACCCGGGCCGCGCCGGGGCGGGTGGACTCGCCGCCGACGTCGACCATGTCGGCGCCCTGGGCCACCAGGTCCAAACCGTGTTTGACGGCGAGTTCGGGGTCGAACCACTCGCCGCCGTCGGAGAACGAATCGGGCGTCACGTTCACGACGCCCATCACCGCGCAGCGGTCCCAGTCCGGCAGTCCGGCCACCCGGCCGCGCAAGGTACTCATGGCACCAGCGTAGGCCGTGCACCGACCGGTCGAACCGCCCCGTCGGCGGCGCACGACGCCCGCCAACGGGCCGTCCGCACCGCCTTGGAAAGCACCCCGGTACACCCGCCGGACAGGCCCTAGGCCACCTTCTCCAGCGCCCCGGCCGCCAGCACCGACTCCTCCAGGTGCTCGCACGGCCGCGGCTGCGCCGCCCGCCGGCGCCGCAGCACCCGCGGCAGCTCCAGGTACCCCTCGGCCTGCAGCGTCGCCAGCCCGATCCGCGGGATGTCCCGGCTGTTGCGGAAGACCACGAACCGCGGCTCCCAGCGTGGCCGGAACTTGTCGTTGAACTTGTAGAGCGACTCGATCTGGTACCAGCGCGACAGGAAGATCAACGTCCCCCGCCAGCCCCGCAGCACCGGCCCCGCGCCCAGCTTCTCGCCGCGCTCCAGGGACGAGCGGAACACCGCGAAGTTCAGCGACACCTGCTTGATCGCCAGCTCCGGCGCCGCCTGCAGCGCCGCGACGATCAGCAGCTCGTTCATCCCCGGGTCGGCGCCCCGGTCCCGCCGCATCAGCTCCAACGAGATCCCGTCGAGCCCCCACGGGACGAAGTGCTGCATCGCCTTCAGGTCCCCGAACGGCCCGGGTTCCTCGCCCTCGGCCGGCGCCTGGTGCGCGGTGGCGATCACCGCGTCGCCGTCGGCCACCGCGTCGATCCGGCCCAGCGCCATGGAGAAACCGCGCTCGGTGTCGGTGTCCCGCCAGGCGTCCGCCGCCTTCTGGATCCGCGCCAGCTCCTCCGGCTCCAGGTCGCGGACCCGCCGGACCCGGGTGGTGTAGCCGTTGCGCTCGATCCGCTTGACCATCTGCCGCACGTTGCGCATCGCCCGCCCGGTCAGCGTGAAGTCGGCGACGTCCACGATCGCCTCGTCCCCCAGCTCCAGCGCGTCCATCCCGGTCTCCCGGGTCCAGACCTGGCCGCCGGTCTCGCTGCACCCGGTCACCGCCGGGGTCCACGAGTGCGCCCGCGCCTCCTCCATGAAGCGCTCGATGGCGCCCGGCCACGCCTCGACGTCCCCTATCGGGTCGCCGCTGGCCAGCATCACCCCGGAGACCACCCGGTAGCAGACCGCGGCCTTGCCGGACGGCGAGAACACCGCGCCCTTGTCCCGACGCAGCGCGAAGTAGCCCAGCGAGTCCCGGCTGCCGTGCTTGTCCAACAACTCCCGCAGCCGCTGCTCGTCCTCGTCCGTCAGCCGGGCCGCGGGGTGCTCCGGCCGGAAGGCGAGGTACGCGGTGGTGGCCACGGTCAGCAGGCCCAGCGCCCCGAGCGAGTAGCCCACGGTGTAGTCCACGCCGTGCGTGTAGGCCACCGGCCCCTCGAAGCCGAAGAGCCCCCACAGCACGTGCTCGGCGCGCGCCCCGAACGACGGCGAACCGACGGTCTTGTGCGGATGGGAGCTGACGATCACCATCCCGATCCCGAAGCTGACCCCGCCCAGGACGACGAGGTTGGCCACCGCCTTCCAACGGCTGCGCGGGTCGGGCAGCGCCGCGAACTCCCGCCGGTACCGGATCAGGCACCCCAGCAGCGCCAACGACAGCACGGCCCCGAAGATCGAGTGCCGGTAGACGAGCTGGGCGGCGATCCCCACCGGCAGCAGCGTCACCGCCGCGATCCAGGCCCGCCGCTTGCGCCGCTTGAGGCCGTGGGCCAGGAGCAGCAGCAGGATGCCGACGATGAGCGAGGCGGACGCCGCCAGCGGGCTGACCGCCCCCGGCAGCACCTCGGCCACCGCGTGCACCCGGCTGTGCCGGAAGCGCGGAAAGATCCCGGAGATCAGATTCAGCAGGCCGACGACGACTCCCGCCGTCCCCACCAGCCCCGGGACCGCTGTCGGGCGCGGGCCGCGGAGCCAGCGTGGCGCAGACCACGCAACCTTCCCCGACTTTTCCCCATCTAGCCTGTCAGACATCACTTTCCCGTCGCCCCGGTCGAGAGAACGTGCGAGCCTTAGTCGCAGCATCTGGACTTTTGCGCCCTGTATGACGGCGTCTCAGGGCTCGGGGTTCCACTTGCGGTCCGGATGGCCCGGCCGCCCGGAAGAAAGCACCACATGGGTCTCACCAGCAAGAAAGTGCTGCTTCTTACCGTGCTCGTCGCGGTGGCACTGTTCGTCCTCACCGTCTGGCTCTGGCCGCGCCTGTCGAAGGGCAACTGGCGCGCGGTCCTCGGACGGATCGGACTGCTCTTCGCCACCCAGGTAACGCTCTTCGCCGCCATCGGTCTGTTCGCCAACAACACCTTCGGCTTCTACGCCTCCTGGGCCGACCTCTTCGGTCAGGAGCAGCAGCCGGGCGTGGTCACGACGTACAAGACCGGCCCGAACGGCACCAACCTGAAGATGCTGGGCACCGAGCGCCTGAGCATCCAGGGCGCCTCGGTCCCGGCGACGGCCGGCCGGCTGGACAAGGTCCTGATCCGCGGCGCGAAGTCCGACATCGCCAGCCCGGCGTACGTCTACCTGCCGCCGCAGTACTTCCAGAAGAAGTACGCGCACAAGAAGTTCCCCGCGGCGGTGGTGCTCACCGGCTACCCGGGCACCGCCGAGGCGCTCTTCAAGAAGCTGCACTACCCGCAGACGCAGTTCCGCCTGCTGGAGGAGGGTCGCATCCAGCCGACCGTCCTGGTGATGATGCGCCCGACGGTCGCGCCGCCCCGCGACACCGAGTGCGTGGACATACCCCGCGGCCCGCAGACCGAGACGTTCTTCGCGCACGACCTGCGCCACGACATCAGCGGCCAGTACCGCGTGGGCAGGGACGCCAAGAGCTGGGGGATCATGGGTGACTCCACCGGCGGCTACTGCGCCCTGAAGCTGACCATGCGCAACCCGGAGTCGTACTCCACCGCCGTCTCGCTCTCCGGCGACTACAAGGCGCCGATCGACGCCACCACCGGCGACCTCTTCGGCGGCAGCGCCCAGCTCAAGCGCGAGAACGACCTGCTGTGGCGGCAGAAGCACCTGCCCGCCCCCAAGGTGAACCTGCTGGTCACCAGCAGCCGAGTCGGCGAGGGCAACTACAAGAACACCCTGAGGTTCATCGAGGGGACCAAGTCGCCGTCCACCGTCGCGTCGATCATCCTCGACAGCGGCGGACACAACTTCAACACCTGGAGCCGGGAGATCCCGGCCGCGATGGAGTGGATGGGCGGCCACCTCCAGGCCTGACCCGCCCCGCGCCTCTCGGGAGAGCGGCCCGGGGCCCCGGCAACATCTGCCGGGGCCCCGGGCCGCTCTCGTCGTTCAGGAGCCCGGGCGCACCACGGTGCCCCGAGCCGGCGCGCGCCTCGGCTAGCGCGCCAGTATCAGGCTCATCGCCTCGGCCCGCGTCGCGGGGTCGCGCAGCTGCCCGCGCACCGCGGAGGTCGTCGTCTTCGCGCCCGGCTTACGCACCCCGCGCATGGTCATGCACATGTGCTCGCACTCGACGACCACGATGACCCCGCGCGGCTCCAGGATCTCCATCAGCGAGTCCGCGATCTGGGTGGTCATCCGCTCCTGGACCTGCGGGCGCCGGGCGAACACGTCGACCAGCCGGGCCAGCTTGGACAGCCCGGTGATCTTCCCGTCGGTGGACGGGATGTAGCCGACGTGGGCCACGCCGACGAACGGCACCAGGTGGTGCTCGCAGTTCGAGACCACCTCGATGTCCTTGACCAGCACCATCTCGTCGTGGCCGAGGTCGAAGGTGGTGGTCAGCACGTCCTCGGGCTTCTGCCACAGGCCGGCGAAGAGCTCCTTGTACGCCCGTGCCACCCGCGCCGGCGTCTCCAGCAGCCCCTCGCGGTCGGGGTCCTCACCCACCGCGATGAGCAGCTCGCGCACGGCGTTCTCGGCACGCTTCTCGTCAAACGTGCCGATCACGCCCTCGACGTCCAGCGTCACAGGGTCCGTCATTGGTGCCTCGTTCCTTCCGGGCCCGCTCGGAAACGCGGAAAAGCCGCGCCCCCCAGGCTAGAACCTGGGGGGCGCGGCAGGTATTCCGGGGCCGAAGTGGCGCCCGGTCAGCTCTCGGTGCGCGGGTCCTCGGAGGCGTCCGGCTTCTTCTCCGTGGAGACGGTGCCGGGCGCCGCCGTCACGGAGCCGTTGGCCGGGGCCAGCTCGCGCGGCGAGAGCACCGGCGGGCGGGTCGAGGGCGTACGACGCGAGGAGCCGGTCCACGCCGGGCGGGCCGGGCGCTTGACCACGTGCTTGAAGAGCTCGGCGATCTCCTCCTTGTTGAGCGTCTCCTTCTCCAGGAGCGTCAACACGAGGTTGTCGAGCACGTCGCGGTTCTCGACCAGGATCTCCCACGCCTCGTTGTGCGCGGTCTCGATCAGCTTCTTGACTTCCTCGTCGACCAGCGCGGCGACCTCTTCCGAGTAGTCGCGCTGGTGACCCATCTCACGACCCAGGAACGGCTCGGAGTTGTCCGTGCCGAACTTGATCGCGCCGAGCCGCTCGGTCATGCCGTACTGCGTGACCATCGCGCGGGCCGTCGCGGTCGCCTTCTCGATGTCGTTCGCGGCGCCCGTGGTCGGGTCGTGGAAGACCAGCTCCTCCGCGGCGCGGCCGCCCAGCATGTACGCGAGCTGGTCGAGCATCTCGTTGCGGGTGGTGGAGTACTTGTCCTCGTCGGGCAGGACCATGGTGTAGCCCAGGGCCCGACCGCGGGACAGGATCGTGATCTTGTGCACCGGGTCGGAGTTCGGCGAAGCCGCCGCGACCAGGGCGTGTCCGCCCTCGTGGTACGCGGTGATCTTCTTCTCCTTCTCGGACATGATCCGGGTCCGCTTCTGCGGTCCGGCCACGACGCGGTCGATCGCCTCGTCCAGGAAGTGGTTGTTGATCAGCTTCTCGTCGCTCCGGGCCGTCAGCAGCGCGGCCTCGTTGAGGACGTTGGACAGATCGGCACCGGTGAAGCCGGGGGTGCGCTTGGCGACGGCCGAGAGGTCGACGTCCGGCGCGACCGGCTTGCCCTTCTGGTGGACCTTGAGGATCTCCAGCCGGCCCTGCAGGTCCGGACGGTCGACGGCGATCTGCCGGTCGAAACGGCCGGGGCGCAGCAGCGCCGGGTCGAGGATGTCCGGGCGGTTCGTGGCGGCGATCAGGATCACGCCGCCCTTCACGTCGAAGCCGTCCATCTCGACGAGGAGCTGGTTCAGCGTCTGCTCGCGCTCGTCGTGACCACCGCCGAGGCCCGCACCGCGGTGCCGGCCGACGGCGTCGATCTCGTCGACGAAGACGATCGCCGGGGCGTTCGCCTTGGCCTGCTCGAAGAGGTCACGGACCCGGGAGGCACCGACACCGACGAACATCTCGACGAAGTCGGAGCCGGAGATCGAGTAGAACGGCACGCCCGCCTCGCCCGCGACGGCACGCGCGAGCAGCGTCTTACCCGTACCGGGCGGGCCGTACAGCAGCACACCCTTGGGGATCTTGGCGCCGACGGCCTGGAACTTCGCCGGCTCCTGGAGGAACTCCTTGATCTCGTGGAGCTCCTCGACGGCTTCATCGGCACCCGCGACGTCCACGAAGGTCGTCTTCGGGGTGTCCTTGGTGATCAGCTTCGCCTTCGACTTGCCGAAGTTCATCACCCGGGAGCCGCCGCCCTGCATCTGATTCATCAGGAACAGGAAGACGACCACGATGAGCACGAACGGCAGCAGTGACAGCAGCACGCCGACGAACGGGTTCTGCTTCGACGGCGAGACGGTGTAGCCGTCCTTGATCTCGCCGGTCTGGTACTTGGCCTGCAGGTTCTTCGCCAGGTCAACGCCCTGGTCGCCGATGTAGCTGGCCTGGATCTTGTTGGAACCGGAGATCTTGTAGTCCCCGGTCAGCTCGATCTTGATCTTGTTCTCGTCGCCGGTCGTCAGCTCGGCGGACTTCACCTTGTTGTCAGCGATCGCCTTGACGACCTGACCGGTGTCCACCGTTTTGTAGCCGCCGGACGAGCCGACGACCTGCATCAACACGACCACGGCGAGGACGGCCAGCACGATCCACATGACTGGCCCACGGAAGTATCGCTTCACGTCCATCCACACGGAGCCGCCTAAGGCCCCGTCCCTCCTGCCACAGTGAGGCACAACGCCCTCGGGAGGGCTGGTCGTGCGTACGGTGTCGTATTACTCGCCCGAAAACAGATTGCCTTCGGACGGTACCCCAGCATTGTCACCCGGCGCCTGCGCCGACAGTGAACAATGAAGCCGGGGATTCCCCTCTCCCTGCTCCAACGGCGGGGAACCCCGAAGGGTTCCCGCCGGACGACAGGGGCCATCCGAGCGCTCGTCCGGCACGGTGACCGGCGAGCGCGGGACGCTCTCAGCCGCCGTACACGTGGGGCGAGAGGGTACCGACGAACGGCAGATTGCGGTACTTCTCCGCAAAGTCCAGGCCATAGCCCACGACGAACTCGTTCGGGATGTCGAAGCCGATCCACTTCACGTCGATGGCGACCTTGGCCGCGTCGGGCTTGCGCAGCAGCGTGCACACCTCCAGCGAGGCGGGCTCGCGCGAGCCGAGGTTGGACAGCAGCCAGGACAGCGTCAGCCCCGAGTCGATGATGTCCTCGACGATCAGGACGTGCCTGCCCTTGATGTCGGTGTCCAGGTCCTTCAGGATGCGGACCACGCCGGAGGACTGGGTGCCCGCGCCGTAGGAGGACACGGCCATCCAGTCCATCGTGACGGGGGTGGACAGCGCACGCGCCAGGTCCGCCATCACCATCACCGCGCCCTTGAGGACGCCGACGATGAGCAGGTCCTTGCCCGCGTACTCCGCGTCGATCTTCGCAGCCAGCTCGGCCAGCTTGGCGTCGATCTCTTCCTTAGTGATGAGCACCGACTGAAGGTCGGCGCCCATGTCCTTGTCGTCCACCCGTGCCACTCTCGCTCGGTTCGGTATGCAGATCTGCCGCGTGAGCTCACGCGGCGGGAACCGGTCGCGAGATCACAAGGCAGGGCTCGATCTCCTGCGGCTCAGCCCTGCCGAATGACCAGTCTGCCACCCTGCCGTCGCACACCCACGCGCCCGGGGAGGTTGATGGCACCCTGCCCCCGCCAAGCCGTGATCAGCCGGTCGACTTCCTCGATGTGCCGGGCGAAGAGCGAACCGGCCGGCGAACCGGCCGCGATGACCGCCCGGCGCAGCACCCGGCGGCGCACCGCGGCGGGCAGCGCGAAGAGCCCGGCGATGTCGAGGGTGCCGGCCTCGTCGACCACCGCGGCCTCGGCCTCGGCGGCCCAGCCGTCCAGCGCGTCGGCGTCGTCGCGGGAGAGCTGGGCGGTCCGCGCCAGGGCCTCCACGACGCCCTTGCCGAGGCACTTCTCCAGGGCGGGCAGCCCCTCGTGCCGCAGTCGTGAACGGGTGTAGGCGGGGTCGGTGTTGTGGGGGTCGTCCCAGACGGGCAGCGCCTGGATGAGGCATGCCGTACGGGCGGTCTGTCGGTCGACGTCCAGGAACGGGCGGCGGTAGCGGCCATCGGTCCCGGTGGTCGCGGCCATCCCGGAGAGCGAGCGGATCCCGGAGCCGCGGGCCAGCCCCAACAGGACGGTCTCCGCCTGGTCGTCGCGAGTGTGGCCGAGGAGGACCGCGCTGGCGCCGTGGCGGTCGGCGGCGGCGTCCAGGGCGGCGTAGCGGGCGTCCCGGGCGGCCGCCTCGGGGCCGCCCGTCCGACCCACCTCGACGCCGACGACGTCGACGGGGTCCAGCTTGAGGGCCCGCAGCCGCAGGGCGACCTCGGCGGCACGGAGGTCGGAGCCTTCCTGGAGGCCGTGATCGATCGTCACGCCCCCGGCGCGGACGCCCAGTTTGGGGGCTTCGAAGGCGAGGGCGGAGGCCAGCGCCATGGAATCGGCGCCGCCGGAGCAGGCGACGAGCACGAGCGGCGCCTCGGGCCGGTCCTGCGCGCAGTGGTGGTTGAGCACGTCGTGGAGTACGCGGCGGACCGCCAGGCGTATCGCGGCGACCGCTGGATGGGGACCCATGTCCGTTTCCAATCGTTCAGCTGGGGGACGAGCCTCGGGCCGTGGACGGCACTTCGTCACACAGAGTGCCTAGATGGTGACAGAGGCGAGCAGTTCCCCGAGCATTGCACGCCTATCCATCGGTCACGGTCCCTCAGACGGGTGATTGAAGGGGCGCTCTTCTGCCGCACGGCGTGCCCAGCACGCGCCGTGCGCTTACGGTGCCCCGTCCGCCTTCCGGTGCACCCGCGCGACCCAGTCCGCCGGTTTGGCGATCTCCTGTTTGGTGGGGAGGGTGTTCGGCGACGTCCAGATGCGGTTGAAGCCGTCCATGCCGACCTCCTCGACGACCGAGCGCACGAAACGCTCGCCGTCACGGTACTGCCGCAGCTTGGCATCCAGCCCCAGCAGCCTCCGCAGCGCCTGGTCCAGCCGGCCCGCGCCGCTGGCCCGCCGCTTCTGGAACTTCTCCCGGATCTCCGCCACCGAGGGCACCACCTCCGGCCCCACCCCGTCCATGACGAAGTCGGCGTGCCCCTCCAGCAGCGACATCACGGCCGTCAGCCGGCCGAGGATCTCCCGCTGCGCGGGCGTCTGCACCAGGTCCACCAGCGACCGGCCCTCGTCGCCCTCCTCGCCCTCCGGCTTGGCGCCGGCCAGCGACTGGGCGGCCTCCCGCAGCCGCTCCAGCAGCGTCCCCGGGTCGATGTCGGTCTCCGCGAGGAAGGACTGGATCTCCCCCTCGACGTGGTCCCGCAGCCACGGCACGGCGCTGAACTGGGTCCGGTGGGTCTCCTCGTGCAGGCAGACCCACAGCCGGAAGTCGTGCGGCGCCACGTCGAGTTCGCGCTCCACGTGGACGATGTTCGGCGCCACCAGCAGCAGCCGGCCGCCCTGCGACCCGGCCGGCAGACTGCGCGAGGCCGGGGCGAACGTCTCGTACTGCCCCAGCACGCGGGAGGACAGGAACGACAGCAGCATGCCCAGCTCGACGCCGGTGACCTTGCCGCCGACCGCGCCGAGCACCGCGCCACCGGGCGTCGAGGACCGCCGGTCCTCCATCTTGGCGAGCAGCGGCTTCAGCACCGCCCGGAACCCGGCGACGTTGGCCCGGATCCAGCCGGGCCGGTCCACCACCAGGACCGGGGTGTCGTGCGGGGACGGCTCGGTCGTGGCCGCGTCGCCGTCCGGCGCCGCCTCCACCCCCGGCGGGGCCATCCGGGTGAAGCCACGGACGTGCGCCTCGGACGACTTGGCGTGCCGGCGCAGCTCGGCGACGATCGCCCGCGCCTCGTCCCGACTGACGTCCGGCCCCGGCCGCACGAAGCGGGTCGCGGTCGCCACCGCGAGGTTCCAGTCGACCATCTCGGTTCCACCGATGCTCGTCATGGGTTCACCGTACGGGGGTGGGGGGCTACGGGGTAGCCGATCGCCTGCGGCGGGCGACGTCCCACGTCGTGGAGTGCTTCCCACGTGGTCGGCTGTCCCGCCGTGGGGGTTGCTGTCTTTGCGCCTTGCGGCGCGGGGCTGTCGGGGTGCGGTGGGGTGGGGGCTGGTGTTGACGGGGTGCTGGCGGGTCAGCGGCAGCCGCAGTTGGCGATGGTGGAGGCCATGCGGTCCAGGGCCTTCTGGGCGGATTGGGGGTCGGTGGTGCCGGTGGTCATGAAGGCGAAGGCCAGGAGGCGGCCGTCGGCGTCGACGACGGTGCCGGCGAGGGAGTTGACGCCGGTGAGGGTGCCGGTCTTGGCGCGCACGGTGCCGGCGCCGGCGGTGTCGCCGACGTAGCGGCCACTGAGCGTGCCGGTGAAGGCGGCCACCGGGAGGCCGGTGACGACGGAGCGGAGCTCGGGCTTGGCGGGGGCGGCGGCGAGCAGCAGGAGGTGGGAGAGGAGGTTCGCGGAGACCTTGTCGTCGCGGTTCAGGCCGCTGCCGTCCTCGAAGACCGCGCCGGCGAGCGGGAGGTGCTGGGCGGCCAGCGCGTTGCGCACCGCCTTGGCCGCGCCGTCGAAGCTGGCCGGCTGGTGCGCGCCGAGCGCGGCCTGGCGGGCCAGCGCCTCGGCGATGTCGTTGTCGCTGTAGGTCAGCATCCGCTCGACGAGGGCGGAGAGCGGGAGGGAGTGGACGGCGGCGATCCGGCCGGCGTTCTTGGGGGCGCGGGCCTCCTCGGGGTCGCCGCTGACGGTGATGCCGCGCTCCTTGAGGAGGCCCGCGAAGGCGTGGGCGGCGTCGGCGGCCGGGTCGGTGGAGCGCGGCGCGGGGCCGTGGTCGCTGTCGTCGAGGCGGGCCTCGTCGGTCATCAGGGCGGTGACCGGGGCGATGTTCTCGTTGGGGCCGATGGGGTGCTGGACGGGGCCCGCGTAGGCGCCGGTGTCGTAGCCGAGGCCGACGGTGGTGAGCTTGCGCTGCTTGAGCGCGCGGGCGGTGGCGTCGGCGAGGTCGCGCAGGCTGGCCGGCCGCTCGCCGGGGCCGGGGCGGGACGGCCGGGCGGTGAGCGTCGGGTCGCCGCCGCCGACCAGGACGATCCGGTCCCTGCCGGCCAACACCACGCCGGTGTCGATGCGGTGCTCGGCGCCGCGCAGCGAGAGCGCGGCCACCGCGGTGGCCAGCTTGACCGTCGAGGCAGGGGTGGCCGGGGCGTCCGGCTGCTCGCCGAAGACCTGCCGGCCGGCCGCGACGTCCACGACGGACGCGCTCCGCAGCGGGCCCAGCGCCGGGTCCGTCAGCAGCGGCGCCAGCGCGTCGGCCAGCCCGGCGTCGGTGGGCACCGGCGCCGCGCCGCGGCCCACCGCGCCCCGCGCCGGCCCGCCGAGCGCGGTCAGCACGGCCGGCGCGCTGGGCGCCGGCCCGGGCGCCCGGTCGTCATCGTGATGCTCGCCACCTGTTGCCGGACCGGAGGCCGCGGTCGCCCGCTCGGCCGTACGCTGACCGGAGTCCCACGGCCCGGCCGCCGCCACCGCGGCGACCGCGACCGCCAGACCGGTGGCAGCGGACACCGCGGTCAACTGCCAGGTCTGCCGCGTGTGCCGCGGTGCGGCCAGCCACGCCCGCCGGGCGGCGTCCGACGTCGCGTGCGCGGTGCGCTGTGCGGACCGCGCCGCGCTGCGCGCGCAGCCCCCGGCCCGGCGTGCCGCCAGCCGCGCGGAACGCTGCGCCGATTGCCATCTGACCTGCCACATTCGGGTCTCGGGCACTTCGGACCAGCCCCTTTCGCCACCACACACCTGCGTGGGGGACACTTAATCACCAGACGTATGTGTTGATCATGGAGGAGCCACCCGTGGAGTTCGACGTCACCATCGAGATCCCGAAGGGTTCGCGGAACAAGTACGAGGTGGACCACGAGACCGGTCGGATCCGCCTGGACCGTCGACTCTTCACCTCGACCAGCTACCCGGCCGACTACGGCTTCGTCGAGGACACCCTCGGCGAGGACGGCGACCCGTTGGACGCGCTGGTCATCCTGGACGAGCCGACCTTCCCCGGCTGCCTCATCAAGTGCCGCGCCATCGGCATGTTCCGCATGACGGACGAGGCCGGCGGCGACGACAAGCTGCTGTGCGTCCCCGCCTCGGACCCGCGCGTCGAGCACCTCCGGGACATCCACCACGTCTCGGAGTTCGACCGCCTGGAGATCCAGCACTTCTTCGAGGTCTACAAGGACCTGGAGCCCGGCAAGTCCGTCGAGGGCGCCAACTGGGTCGGTCGCACCGACGCCGAGGCCGAGATCGAGCGCTCCTACAAGCGCTTCGAGGCGCAGGGCGGGCACTGACCCGACCGGAGCCGATCCGGCGGGCGGGCGGGGTTCTCCGGAGCCCCGCGCACCCGCGGGCGCGCTCTGATTTTCGTACGCGAACGGGCGGCCCCCAGATGGGGGCCGCCCGTCGTGCGTGTCGCGGGTCGGGCTAGAACCCTCGGGTCCGTTTGGCCGCGCGGCGCCCGCCGGCCGCCTCGGTGATCCCGGGCGCCCGCAGGAACAGCCGGGCGACCTCACCACCGAGGTTGACCCCGACGGCGATCGCCAGCGCCAGCGAGGCGGCCTTGATCAGCGACGAGAAGCCCTCCAGCAGGTTGCCCTGGGCGAAATTGAGCAGCCCGAAGTAGGTCGCGCTACCGGGGAGCAGCGGCCCGATCGCCGCCGTCACGTAGGGCAGCGCCGAGGCGTAGCGGTACCGGGAGAGCAACTGGCCGAAGAGGCCGACGAGTCCGGCGGCGATGGCGGTGGAGGGCACCGCGTTGAAGCCGGCCCGGAAGGTCAGCACCCCGTACACCACCCATGCGACCCCGCCGTTTATGGTCGCGAACGCCACGGTGTGGCGCTCCTGTTGGAGCAGCACGCAGAACGCCAGCGCCAGCAGCATCGACGCCACGATCTGCACCACCGGCTCGTTGTAGACCTGCAACGCCTGCTGCGGGTGGAGCCGTTGGAGGCCGGGGTCGGCCTGGAGCCCGACGTAGAGCACGGACAGCACGCCGACGACGATGCCGACGATCAGGTAGCCGACCTCCAGCAGTCGCGCGGAGGCGGTGATGTAGTAGCCGGTCAGCCCGTCCTGGACGCTGGCGACCAGCGCCCGCCCCGGGATCAGCGCGAACAGCCCACCGGTGATGACCGCGGAGAACTGCACGTTGGAGTGGGCCAGCCCGAAGGCCAGCCCGATCGCGGCCGGCGGCATCGCCGCGACCACGAACTGGTAGAACTCCGGCAGCCCGCGCCCCGACGCCAACCAGGCCAGCCGGTCGCCGAGCATCGAGCCGATCGCCGCCGCGACGAACACCAGCAGCCCACCGCCGACCAGCATGGAGGCCGCGCCGGACAGCAGCCCCGAGGCCACCGTCAGCGCCCAGCTCGGATACGGGTGCCGATTGCGGCGTATCTCCGCCAGCCCGCGGTACGCCTCCTCCAGGCTGATCCCTTCCGACGTGATCTCGTCGACCAGTCGGAAGACCGCCGAGAGCCGGGTGTAGTCCACCCCGCGCCGCCGCACCGTCCGGCTGGCGGTGAGCGGATCGTCGATCAGCGACGGCTGGTACGAGATCGACAGCAGGGTGAAGGTGACGGTCGGTTCGACCCGCTCCAGCCCGTAGGCGTGCGCGACGCCGAACATCGCCGCCTCGACGTCCTCGGCGCCCTCGCCGCCGGCCAGCAGGATCTCGCCGATACGCAGCGTCAGGTCCAGGACGCGGGGGACGGCGGGGCCGCCGCCCTCCTCCTCGACGCGTTCGACGCGCTCGGGGACCGGCCGCTCGTGGATCGGCATCCGCAGCATGGTGCGCATCCGGTCCTGCCAGGGCGCTTCCTTGGTCAGGCTGAGCACCGGGATGCCGTGCGGCGGCGTGAACGCCGGCAACAGCGTCTGCCCGGTGGTGCTCCCCGGCCGCGCGAACGCCGACCCCTCGGGTTCGACCGGCGCCTCCGGCAGCAGCCCCTCCGGCAGCGCGAACTCCGAAGTGGGGTGCTCCTCCTCCGGCGGCGGTGGCAACGGAACGCCCAGCGGCGGGGTGAAGGCGCTGCGCACCTCGTCCGGTTGCGGCTTGCGCTCCTCCTCCGAGGTGCCGTTGCCGTTGCTGCGTGGTGAGTCCGACGCCACGTCTCTCCGCTCCTCGTTCCTACGCCTCCTGCCGACGGGTCATGCACACGATGCCGTATCCCGGGACACCGCGCTCCCCCGGGGCCCCTCCCCCGTTTCCGGCTCCCCCGCAGAGCCGTCCGCCCGGGCCCCCACAGCCATCGCCCCGCCCAAAGTCCTTCTATCGATGGACACTCGCCGAACGGCCTCCGCGTACCCCGAGACGTACGGGACATGTAGCCGGAGCGCATACGAACTCGACGGACGGCCCACGACGGGAAGCCGGCAACGGCGCACGCCGACAGTCAGCAGACGGCTGGACCGGACCCACCGGCGGGAGTCGAAAACGGAGCGGGCCGGAGGGGAACCCGCAGCACGCCCGCCCCCACCAAGTCGCAGGCAAACAACCAAGCCGGACGCCCCGCCCACGCCCCGGCGTCGGGAAGTTCAGAAAAGAAAGAACGCCGGGCCCACATCCTCACGGGCCCGGCGCAGCGTCACCGCTTGGCGTGCCGCCCCCGGCCCTGCGGCCGTGCCGCGCCCGCCGGCGCCTCGGCCGCCGCACCCGCCGGCGTCTTCTTCGCCTTGTTCCGCGCCCGCAGGAACTCGATGACCACCGGCACCACGGAGATCAGCACGATCGCCACGAGGATCAACTCGATGTTCTTGTGCACGAACTCGACGTTGCCCAGCGCGGCGCCGAGCAGCGTCACCCCGGCCCCCCACAACGTCCCCCCGATGATGTTGAAGGTGATGAAGGAGCGGTAGTTCATCCCGCTCACGCCCGCGATGATCGGCGTGAACGTCCGCACGATCGGCACGAAACGGGCCAGGATCAACGACTTGGGGCCGTGCTTCTCGAAGAAGGCGTGCGCCTTCTCCACGTTCTCCTGCTTGAACAACCGGGAGTCGGGCCGCTTGAAGAGCGACGGCCCGACCTTCCGCCCGAAGAGATAGCCGGCCTGGTCACCCAGCACGGCCGCCAGCACGATCAGCACGCACACCAGCCACAGCGGCTTGTCGAGCTTGTTCGCCGTCACCATCAGCCCGGTGGTGAACAGCAGCGAGTCGCCCGGCAGGAAGAAGCCGATCAGCAGCCCGGACTCCGCGAAGACGATGAGCAGGACGCCGATCAGGCCGAAATTCGCGATCAAGAAGTCCGAGTTCAGCCACTGGGGACCGAGCGCGAGAGTATCCACGGGGTGAAGGCTCCTGGGTCGAGGGCGCCCGGCTCGCGCGGTGCGACGAGCGGAAGCAGGGGCAGGCGCAGTGTGCGGCCCAAAGCTATCAACGCACTATGACGTGTCGTGGTTCCAGCCGCGCCTCCGGGCACCGGCCCCATGCCCCGGGCCCGACACCGGCCCGGGCCACCCCCACCGCCCCTACCCCGGCCACTCCCGACCACCCCGCACCGGCGCCCCACCCGACCGCTCCCGACCGCTGGCCGCCCCCACCACCCCGGGTGATCCTGGCCGCAACGACAGGAAGGTACGGGCCATGGGCATCGAGGAGTACGGCGGCGGACAACTGGCGCAGTCGGACGTCCTGGTCGTGACGACCAACGACGTACCGGGTTTTCACGTGAAGCAGGTGGTCGGCGAGGTCTTCGGCCTCACCGTCCGCTCCCGGCACCTCGGCAGCCAGATCGGCGCGGGCCTGAAGTCGATGATCGGCGGTGAGCTGCGCGGGCTCACCAAGACCCTCGTCCAGACCCGCAACCAGGCCATGGAGCGGCTGGTGGAACAGGCCCGCTCGCGCGGCGCCAACGCGGTCCTGATGTTCCGCTTCGACGTCACCGAGGCCGCGGACGTCGGCACGGAGGTCTGCGCCTACGGCACGGCTGTGGTCCTGGAACCCCAGGGCTGACCCCCGACGCCCCCGCCGCCACGCTGCGCGCCGTCACGCGTTCCGCATGGCGTTCGCCAGCATCGCGTCCCGCAGGTAGACCGCCAGCCCCGGCCGGATCGCCTCGTAGGTGGCGGTGAACCGCTCGTCCGCGACGTACATCTCGCCGAGCCCGGTGTGGATCTCGTAGCTGCACTCGTAGTAGCCGCGGCCGATGAACCGCCGGTGTTCCTCGGCGACGTCCATCGCCGCCTCGGACTCCGCCGGGACGCCCCGCGCGAGCAGCTCCGCCATCTTCCGGTGGATGGCGTCGAACTCCGCCTTCAGCCGCTGCCAGTCCTCCTTGGTGTACGCGGCGGTCCGGCGCTGCGACTCCTTGTAGGGGTCGGTGCCGCCCCAGCGCCGCTCCGCCTCCGCGGCGTGCGCGTCGGGGTCGAAGTCGCCGAAGACCTCGAACTTCTCCTCCGGGGTGAGCCGTACGTTCATCCTGCCTGCCTCCATTGCGTGTTCGACGGCGGCGGCCATCCGCCGGAGCTTCTCGATCCGCGTGCTCAGCAGCTCGTGCTGGCGCCGCAGGTGTTCCTGCGGGTCCGCGCCCGGGTCGTCGAGGAGGGCCGCCACCTCGTCGAGCGGAAAGCCCAGTTCCCGGTAGAACAGGATCTGTTGGAGCCGGTCCAGGTCGGCGTCGCCGTAGCGCCGGTGACCGGCGCGGCTGCGTTCGCCGGGGACCAACAGCCCGATCTCGTCGTAGTGGTGCAGGGTGCGCACCGTGACTCCGGCGACATCGGCGACCTGGCCCACCGAATAACTCACTTCCGCTCCCTCGTCGGTCGTCGGTACGCGCTTCACGATGGGTCCTCACGCCGCGTGAGGTGCAAGTCCGGATGGTGAAAAGCCGATGAGGCGGTCGATCGGCGGGTGAGATCCTCCGCGCATGCTCGGAATAACGGATCTGCCCACGTATCTGGCGGGCCTCGCCCTGATCATCCTGCTGCCGGGACCGAATTCGCTGTACGTCGTCTCGGTGGCCGCCCGGCGCGGCCGCCGGGTCGCGTACCGGGCCGCGGCGGGCGTGGTGTGCGGCGACACGGTGCTGATGACGCTGTCCGCGGGCGGCGTGGCCTCGCTGCTGAAGGCCAGCCCGGTGCTGTTCGACGTCGTGAAGTTCGCCGGCGCGGGCTATCTGACCTGGCTGGCCGTCGGGATGCTGCGCGGCGCCTGGTCGCTGTGGCGCGGCGGCCGGGCGTCCCGCAAGGCCCTGCGGGAGCAGGCCACCGGGCCGGCGGACGGGGCGACGGACGCGGCGCCCAAGGCGGCCGCCGAACGGCCGTTCCGCCGGGCGCTGGTGGTCAGTCTGCTCAACCCGAAGGCGATCCTGTTCTTCATCTCCTTCTTCGTGCAGTTCGTCGACCCCTCCTACCCGCACCCGGTGCTGTCGTTCCTGGCGCTGGGCGCCTGGGCGCAGTTGTTCAGCCTCAGCTATCTGTCGCTGCTGATCTTCGGCGGGACGTACCTGGCGGCGACCTTCCGCCGCCGCAAGCGGCTGACGGCCGGGCTGTCCGCGGGCGCCGGCGCCGCCTTCCTCGGCTTCGCCGCGAAGCTGTCGCTGGCCAGCGCGGGCTGACGGGACGAAAGCGGCGTCGACGCCCCGAGCGGGCCGGGTCCGAGGGGCCCGGCCCGCTCGCGCTTCCACTGGACGAACCCTGGAGGCCGGCCACCCCTTATACCCCTATTGTCGGGTTCCAGGAGGTGCGCCCATGCCCGTGCACGACGTCAACGTCGCCGTCATCTACTACTCGTCGACCGGCACCGTCGCCGAGTTGGCCCGACTGCTCGCCGACGCCGCCGAGCACGCCGGCGCCGACGTGCGGCTGCGCCGGGTCGCCGAACTCGCCCCGCAGTCCGCCATCGACGCCAACCCCGCCTGGGCGGCCAACGTCACCGCCACCGCGGACATCCTGGAGGCGACCCACGACGACGTGCTCTGGGCGGACGCGGTGCTGCTGGGCTCCCCCACCCGCTTCGGCAACGTGGCCTCCCAGCTCAAGCAGTTCCTGGACACCCTGGGCGGCCTCTGGCAGCAGGGCCGGCTGGCCGACAAGGTCTACAGCGGCTTCACCGCCTCCGCCACCCGGCACGGCGGCCAGGAGTCCACCCTCCTGGCGCTCTACCACACCGTCCACCACTTCGGCGGCATCCTCATCGCCCCCGGTTACACGGACCCGGCGAAGTTCACCGACGGCAATCCGTACGGCACTTCGCACGTCGGCGGCCCGGACACCGCCGTCGACGCCCCCGCCCGCACCGCCGCCCGCGTCCAGGCGGAGCGCGTGGTGAAGTTCGCCAAGGCCGTCAAAGCCGGCCTGCACGCCGCGAGTTGAGAGAGGGCCGCAGCAGATGACGCTCCACAAAGGCGCCTTGGACCGCGACCGCCGGCGCACCCACGCCGTCAACCCCTTCTACGGGGAGGCCGACCCGGTCGCCGGGATGGACACCGAGCCGCCGCGGCGCACCCTCCCCGACGGCCCGCTCTCGCCGCGCGCCGCCTACCAGTTCGTCCACGACGAGCTGATGCTGGACGGCAACGCCCGGCTCAACCTCGCGACCTTCGTCACCACGTGGATGGAGCCGCAGGCCGACGTCCTGCTGGCGGAGTGCCGGGACAAGAACATGATCGACAAGGACGAGTACCCGCGCACCGCCGAACTGGAGCGGCGCTGCGTGGCGATGCTCGCCGACCTGTGGCACGCGCCCGACCCGAGCAGCGCCATCGGCTGCTCCACCACCGGCTCCAGCGAGGCGTGCATGCTCGCCGGCCTGGCCCTCAAGCGCCGCTGGGCCGCCCGCAACCGGGACCGCTATCCCGCCGCCGCCCGCCCCAACCTCGTCATGGGCGCCAACGTCCAGGTCTGCTGGGAGAAGTTCTGCAACTTCTGGGAGGTGGAGGCGCGCCAGGTCCCCATGGAGGGCGAGCGGTTCCACCTCGACGCGGAGCGGGCGGTCGCGCTCTGCGACGAGAACACCATCGGCGTCGTCGCCGTCCTCGGGTCCACCTTCGACGGCTCCTACGAGCCGGTGGCGGAGATCTGCGGGGCGCTCGACGCGCTTCGGGAGCGCACCGGCCTGGACGTCCCGGTCCACGTGGACGGCGCGTCCGGCGCCATGATCGCCCCGTTCCTCGACCCCGAGCTGGTGTGGGACTTCCGGCTGCCCCGGGTGGCCTCGATCAACACCTCCGGCCACAAGTACGGCCTGGTCTACCCCGGCGTCGGCTGGGCCCTGTGGCGCGACCAGGACGCACTCCCCGAGGAGTTGATCTTCCGGGTCAACTACCTGGGCGGCGAGATGCCCACCTTCGCCCTCAACTTCTCCCGCCCCGGCGCCCAGGTCGCCGCCCAGTACTACACCTTCCTGCGGCTGGGCCGGGAGGGCTACCGCGCCGTCCAGCAGGCCACCCGCGACGTGGCCCGCTCGCTGGCCGAACGGATCGCGGCGCTGGGCGACTTCCGGCTGCTGACCCGCGGCGACCAGTTGCCGGTCTTCGCCTTCACCACCGCCGACGGCGTCACCGCCTTCGACGTCTTCGACGTGTCCCGGCGGATGAAGGAGCGCGGCTGGCTGATCCCCGCCTACACCTTCCCGCCCGACCGCCAGGACCTGTCGGTGCTCCGGGTGGTCTGCCGCAACGGCTTCTCCATGGACCTCGCCGACCTCTTCATGGCCGACCTGGAGCAACTGCTCACCGAACTCCGCCGCCAGAGCAGCCCGTTGGGCCGCCCCGAGAACATCGCCACGGCCTTCCACCACTGACGCCCCGCGGGCCCCCGCCGGCCCTCAGTCCCCGTCCGTGTCCCCCGTCGCGTACGGGTTGTGCTGACCCTCCGCGAGCACGCCGACGAACGGCTCCCCCTCGCCCGCGAAGACGTACGCCCCGCCCTCGATCCGCTCGATCAGCCCGCGCGTCCAGGCCGCGCCGCTGTCCGAGCCGTGCACCCACATCCGCATGATCTCGCCGATGTGACCGAGCTGTCCGGGCCCCTCCTCGGGCAGGTAGGACGAGGTGACGGTGGCCCGCCACTCCGTCAGGGCCCGCACCCGCTCCTTGAGCAGCGCCACCGCCTCGTCCCGCGGCAGGTCCACCATGAAGCCGATCCCGGCGCTCATCAGGTCGGTCCTCGGGTCACGCTGGGACAGCGCCGCGCGCAGCAGCGCGAAGTACTCCGCCTCGCCCTCGGGCGTCAGCTCGTACTCGGTGCGCGGCGGGCCGCCGGCGGTGCTGGGCGCCACGTCGTGGGCGTGCAGCAGTCCCTGCTTCGCCAGTTGCTTCAGCGCGTGGTAGATCGACCCGGGCTTGGCGTTGGACCACTCGTGCGCGCCCCAGAACTCCAGGTCGTTGCGGATCTGATAGCCGTGCGCCCGACCGTGCTGCCGCACGGCCCCCAGCACCAGCAGCCGGATCGCCGACATCGTCACCCCAATCCGGGAGCGCCTCGCGCACGCGCCCTGCCGCCAGCCTAGGCCGCCGGCCGCCGGGGCCGCCGGTCACCCCTCCCGGGCCGCCCGCTCCCGGTCCACCAGCGCGAAGGCCGTCGCGCCGTCCAGGGATTCCCGGACGACGTCGGCGTGGCCCGCGTGCCGGGCGGTCTCCTCGATCAGGTGCAGCAGCAGCCAACGCATCGACTGCCGGGCGTCCTTGGGGTACCACGGGGCCTCGGGCAGCGCGAAGGTGTCGTCGAGGCTCGGCACGGAGCGGACGAACTTCTCGGTGGCGACCGCGACCTCGTCCCAGAACGCCAGCATCCCCGCGACGGTCTCGCCGTCCCGGAGCTGGAAGCTCAGGTGCCAGTTGCCCTGATCGCGCGGGATGGCGGGTTCCCGCCCCTGCGCCATCTCCACCCAGCGCTGCTCGACCTCCGCGAGGTGCTTGACCAGCCCGCCCACCGACAACTCGCTGGCGCTGGGCCGCTGCCTGGCCTGCTCGTCGGTCAGCCCGAGGGCCGCCCGCCGCACCCCGCCGCGCTGCGCCTCCAGGAAGGCCAGCAGCGCGCCGCGCTCGTCGCCGGGGGTCTCGGCGGGGACAAAAGTGGGCATGGGATCACCTTTCGTAGCGTCGGCCGCTCGGACGTCGCGGTGGGCCGGTACCGAAGTACCCGGCCGCCTTCCGACACCCGGCACGCTACGGACCGCCTAGGACGGAAGGTGTCCTAGATCCACGGGTCCCCCATTCCGGGCCGGCTACAGCGGGAACTCCGACCGCCCGTGCTGGATCGACAGCCACTTCTGGGTCGTGAACGCCTCGACCGTGGACTCGCCGTTCAGCCGCCCGATCCCGGAGAACTTCTCGCCGCCGAAGGCCACTTGCGGCTCGTCGTGCACCGTCCCGTCGTTGACGTGGATCATCCCGGTCTCTATCCGCTGGGCGATCCGCGCCCCGCGCTCCACATCGGCGGTGTGCACCGCCCCGCTGAGCCCGTAGGGGGTGTCGTTGGCTATCCGCACCGCCTCGTCCTCGCCGTCGAACGGCACCAGCAGCGCCACCGGCCCGAACAGCTCCTGGCCGTGCAGGGCGGAGTCCGTCGGCAGCCCGGCCAGCACGGTCGGCTCGACGAGATTGCCCTCCGTACGGCCGCGCAGCAGCGCGGTGGCCCCCTCGGCGACGGCCCGGTCGACCAGCGAGGTCAGCGACTCCGCCTGGAAGGTGTTGATGAGCGGGCCGATCTGGGTGCGCGGATCGCGCGGATCGCCGGTCCGCAGCGCCGCCACCCTGGCCACGAACTTCTCGGTGAACTCGGCCTCCACCGCGCGGTCCAGCAGCACCTTGTTGGCGGCCATGCAGACCTGGCCCTGGTAGACGAAGCGGCTGAAGACCGCGGCGTCCACCGCGTAGTCGACGTCGGCGTCGTCCATCACGATCAGCGCGCTGTTGCCGCTGAGTTCGAGGATCACCCGCTTGAAGTGCCCGGCGCTGACCGCCGCGACGTGCCGGCCGACCTTGTCCGACCCCGCGAACGAGATCACCCGGGGCACCGGGTGCTCGATCAGCGCGTCCCCGATCTCCGCGATGTCGGTGACCAGGACGTTGAGCAGCCCGGCCGGCAGCCCCGCGTCCTGGAACAGCTTGGCGATCAACCCGCCGCCGGTGATGGGGGTGTTCTGGTTGGGCTTGACGACCACGGCGTTGCCCAGCGCCAGCGCCGGCGCCACGGACTTCATCGAGATCAGGAACGGGAAGTTGAACGGGCTGATCACCCCGATCACCCCGACCGGCCGGGTGTAGACGCGGTTCTCCTTGCCGTCCACCGGCGAGGGGAGGATCCGGCCCTGCGGCCGCAGCGCGAGCTGGATCGCCTCGCGGACGAACTCCTTGGCGAGCCCGACCTCGTACTGCGCCTTGACCCGGGTGCCGCCCAGCTCCAGGACGAGCGCCTCGACGATCTCGTCCTCGTGCTCCTCGATCAGGCGCAGCAGCCGCTCGGTGACCTGCCGCCGGTCGTAGGGGCTCCGCAACGCCCAGTCCCGCTGCGCCCGTTGGGCAGCGCGGTAGGCCGCATCGACCTGGTCCACGCCGGCGACCGTGATCGACGCCAGCTTCTCCTGGTCGTAGGGGTTGAAATCGATGATGTCCCACGAGCCACTGCCGGCCCGCCACTCACCGTCGATGAACTGGTAGGCCAGGTCTGCGAAGAAGGACATGGCATCCCTACTCTGTGCGGCACTGCTCTGCGGGGGGGCTGATCCAGCGTCATCCTACTGCCGGGTCACGTGAGTTGGAGGAGTCCCCGCAGGAGATCCCGCGTCTCCGAGGGGTTCGGACTGTCCTCCTGAAGCTGCTCCATCGCCCGCTCGTACTGGGCGACCTCCTCCGCCTTGTCCACATAGAGGGCGCTGGTGAGCTGCTCCAGATAGACCACGTCGGACAGGTCGGACTCCGGGAAGCGCAGCATGGTGAACGACCCGCTCTCCCCCGCGTGCCCGCCGAAGTTGAACGGCATCACCTGGAGCCGCACGTTGGGCTGCTCCGAGACGTCGATCAGATGCTTCAACTGCCCCCGCATCACGGCCCGTCCGCCGTACGGGCGGCGCAACGCGGCCTCGTCGAGGACGCAGTGCAGCTGGGGCGCCCGCTCCGATATCAGCAGCTTCTGCCGCTCCTGGCGCAGCGCCACCCGGCGCTGGACGTCGGCCGCCGACGCGCCCTGCATGCCGCGCGAGACCACCGCGTGCGCGTACTCCTCGGTCTGCAGCAGCCCGTGGACGAACTGCACCTCGTAGACGCGGATTTGGGACGCGGCCCCCTCCAGGCCCACATACGTCTGGAACCATCCGGGGAGCACGTCGCTGTAACTGTGCCACCAGCCCGCGACGTTCGCCTCCTTGGCCAGTGCGAGCAGCGCCTCCCGCTCCCGCTCGTCGTTCACGCCGTAGAGCGTGAGGAGATCTGCGACATCGCGTGCCTTGAAGCTCACCCTGCCCAACTCCATGCGGCTGATCTTCGATTCGGACGCACGGATCGAGTAGCCGGCCGCTTCACGGGTTATCCCGCGCGACTCACGCAGCCGACGGAGCTGGGATCCGAGCAGGATCCGCCGCACCACCGACCCGCCCGACTCACTTGCGGACACCTCTCTGACCCTCCTGTGACCCCACCCCGTCCAACAGTGGGGCGCAGTCTGCCATGTCCAGGCTTCATTCAGTGCTCATGTGGTTACTGATATGTGCGGCTCCCGCAAGCCCTCCACAAGAAAACACAGGAAGAATACGGCGCTTATGCGGCCAGCCCCACACAATCACGTCAGCTGCACGTGCATCTGCCCTTGCATCTGACCTACGCATTGGGAACCATGGGCGTCGCACGCATGCACGCTCGTGAAAGATCCGCCAGATCCCCCGGCTGACCGGCCTGGGTCATGACGTCCGCGAACGCCAGGAGTGCCTCGCATGGGGACCAAGGTTTCGACCATGCTCGATTTCGAGCCGTTATGGCAGGGCTTCCCTCCCGTCGACCCCTTGGCCGCCTCCGGTTCCGCGTCCTGCCCGCTCCCGCCCCGCTACGAATCCGTCGGCGGCGCCCGGAAGTTCACCCGCGAGACGCTCACCGGCTGGGGCCTGGGGGAGCTCTTCGACGGCGTCGGCCTGGTGGTCTCCGAACTCGTCACCAACGCCCTGCGGCACGCGGTCCTCGCCGCCCCGGAACACCCCGGGTTCGGCACCGGCTTCGCGGAGGTCGGCCTGCCCGCCCGGCTCCACCTGATGCGCTGGTCCTCCCGGCTCGTCTGTGCGGTGCGGGACCCCAGCGACGCCTCGCCGGAGGCCGGCGAGGCGGACTCCGCCGACGAATCGGGCCGCGGGCTCTACCTGGTGGACTCCTTCAGCGACAGTTGGGGGTGGCACCGGCTCCCCGGAGGCCGCCCCGGCAAGATCGTGTGGGCCCTCTTCCGGCTGCCGTGACACCGGCCCGGCGCGGACCGCGCCGGACCCCGCCCCCGACACAACGGGCGCCCGCCACACGGCGGGCGCCCGTTCTCGCGCGCTCAGTCGCGCACCAGGTGGTCGAACTCCCCGTCCTTCACGCCCAGTAGCATCGCCTCGACCTCGGCCGGCGTGTAGACCAGCGCCGGGCCGTCCGGGAAGCGGGAGTTGCGGACCGCGATGTCGCCGCCGGGCAGCTTCGCGAACTCCACGCAGGACCCCTGGGAGTTGCTGTGCTGGCTCTTCTGCCAGCGCACGTCCCGGAGATCCGTTGCGGCCATGCCGTTGTATGCGTGGGGCACAGGGCTCTCCCGGTGGTGTACGCGGCGGTAACGGTGTCAACTGCCCGGGATCATAGCTGCGTTCACATGCCGATGCATGCGCAGATGCACGTGCACGACAGCGGGTGCCGGGTCGGTCACATTTTGTTGAGCACCTTCCCCAAAGCATCCGTCACAATCGACCGCCAGCCGCCGCCCATGATGCGGTGCGCCTGCACCTGGTACGGGTCGTCGGGGTCGAAGCCCTCGTGGACGAGGAAGAGACGCGTGCCGCGTCCTTCGGGTTCCAAGGTCCAGGTGAGGGTCCAGTCGGCGAGGTTGCCCTGCCCCTCGTCGGCGTCCCGCCAGCGCAGCCGCAGCATCCGCTCGGCCTCGAAGTCGACGACCTCGGCGACGACCGTGCCGGAGAAGTTGCTGTTCGGTCGGGGCAGCGTCCGCATCTCGTAGCGGTGGCCGATCGCCAGCCGGAAATCGCCGGGCATCATCCACTGGGCGAGCAACTCCGGCTCGGTCAGCGCCCGCCAGACCTTGGCGGGAGGGTGCGGCAGGAAGTGGTCGACGCGAAGTGTCGTCGCGTCCGCCGGGTCGTCGTCGGGGGCCGGGAAGCCGTGGGTGTTCATTGCGCCTCTTCGTGGGGGATGCGGTCGAGCAGCTCGGCCAGGCCCGCCAACTTCGCGCGCCAGAACCGCTCGTAGGGTCCGAGCCAGTCCTGCACCTCGCTCAGCGGCGCCGCCTCCAGGCGGTAGATCCGCTGCCGGCCGGCCCGCTGCTCGCTCACCAGACCGGCCTGCCGCAACACCTTCAGGTGCTCGGACAGGCTCGGCCGGCTCATCGCGAAGTGCTCGGCCAGCCGCTGGACGGGTTGCGGTCCGTCGTCGCGCAGCAGGCGGAGCACCTCGCGCCGGGTGGCGTTGGCGAGCGCCGCGAAGACCCGGTCCTGGTCCGGTTCGGACAGGACGGCGCGCGGCGGTACGGGAGTGGCGTTCACACCCGCAAAAATAGGTAGGAGTTTCCCTACATGTCAAACGTAGGGAAACTCCTACTGGTCGCGAGGGGTGACGCCGGCTGCCGGGGGCGCCCCCTCGCGAGGCTTCAGCTCACCGCGAGGAGTACGGCAGCAGCGCCATCTCGCGGGCGTTCTTGATCGCGCGGGCCAACTGCCGCTGCTGCTGCGAGGTCACCCGGGTCACCCGGCGGCTGCGGATCTTGCCGCGGTCCGAGATGAACTTCCGCAGCAGGTCGGTGTCCTTGTAATCGATGTAGGTGATGCCGGCCGCGTCCAGCGGGTTGGGACGCGGCCCGGCCTTGCGGCGCGGGTCGTGGCGACGGGGCATGACGGGCTTCCTTCTACGGGTACTACGGGAGGGGAAGGGCCGGTTCCGGGCGGGAAGTCGGCCGGTTCACGGGGGAGTTGGCGCGCAACGGCGGGCCAGCGGGTGGCGGCCCGGGGTGGGGCGTCAGGACACGGGGTCGAGCAGCTCGTCGAAGGCGGGTGGCAGGCTCTTCCAGGCCACCGGCCCGCCGGCGTACTCGGCGTCGGTGAGCAGGCAGGACTCCAACAGGTCGCGCAGCCCGTCGCGGTCCAGTCCGGGCGAGGTGAAGACCAGGTGCTGGCCGCGGTCCCCGTGCTCGGGGTGCCAGTCCAGCGCGGCGGCGGCCCGGCGCATCGGCGGCACCATCTCCCAGGCCGCGTCCGGCAGCGCGGCCAGCCACGGCCCGGCGTTCTCCACGCACAGCGCCCCGCCCGCGGCGTCCCAGGACAGCAGCGTGTCCGGCCGGTCGGCCAGCCAGAAGCGGCCCCGGCTGCGCGCCGCCGCACAGGTCAGGTCCTCCAGGGCCGCGTAGAGCCGCCCGGGATGGAAGGGCCGGCCGCCGCGCCAGACGTAGGTGGCCACGCCGGCCGCGTCGGCCTCCTGCGGCAGCAGCGCGCAGGCCGGGTGCTGCCGCAGCGCGGCCGCCTCCACGTCGAAGCCGGCCCTCGCGACGGCGGCCAACTCCGGGGAGTCCACGGCCACTTGGCGGGCCATCGGGTGGAGCTGCGCCAGCAGCGCGCGGTCGGCCTCGTCCGCGGCCTCCTCCCCCGCCGCCAGCGCCAGCACCGAGGGGTACTCCAGTTGGCGCGCCCAGGTGTCGGCGACCGTGCGCTGGTCGGAGGCGGCGGCCGCCAGGCCGGCCTCGGCCAGGTCGTCGCCGTTGGCGAGGTAGGGGAGCAGCAGCGCCGGATCGACCGCCGTCAGCACCCCGGTCAGCGCCAGCCGCGCGCTCCCGCACGCCGTGACCACCTCGGCCATCGCCTTCGGCTCGACCGAGTCCCACAGCTCGACGATCGCCAGCCGGCAGGTCCGTCCCGCGGCCAGCCGCTCCAGCTCGGGGACGAGGTCCTCGCGCAGCGCACAGCAGGCGCAGTCGTTGACCAGCGGCGCCTCGCCGGTGTCCAGCATGCCGCCGGCGTCCCGGACGGTGCGGCGCACCGTGCCGTCGGCCGCCGGGGCCAGGTCGTGGTGGAGGGCGACGCTGCCGGGGACGGTCCGCAGCAGCCGCTCGACGACGGCCCGCCGGGCGTCCGCGTGCAACCCGCCCACCAGCACGACGCTCAGCCGCTCCATCAGCGGGCCCCGCGCTTGCCGTACCGGCGCTCGAACCGCTCGACCCGGCCGGCGGTGTCCAGCACCCGGGCGGTGCCCGTGTAGAAGGGGTGACTCGCCGAGGAGATCTCGACGTCGACGACGGGATAGGTGTTGCCGTCCTCCCACTCGATCGTCCTGTCGCTCGTCATCGTCGAGCGGGTCAGGAAGGCGAAGTCCCCGGCCCGGTCGCGGAAGACGACGGGCCCGTACGGGGGGTGGATTCCGTGCTGCATCGGACCTCAGCGCTCCTCTCGGAAGGTGACGTGCCGACCGGCGACCGGGTCGTACTTGCGCAGTTGCAGGCGGTCGGGGTCGTTACGGCGGTTCTTGCGGGTCACGTAGGTGTAGCCGGTGCCGGCGGTGGACCGGAGCTTGACGACCGGGCGTAGTTCGTTGCGGGCCATGCCGGGTAGTATACGTAAATGGTTTCCATTTTCAATAAGGCCCCAGAGGCCCCGACCACCGGAGGCACCGCACCGTGTCCGCCCACTGCCAACTGACCGGCCGCAAGCCGGGCTTCGGCAAGACCGTCTCCCACTCGCACCGGCGCACCCCGCGCCGCTTCGACCCCAACGTCCACCGCAAGCGCTACTGGCTCCCGAGCGAGGGCCGCCACGTCCGGCTGACCCTGAGCGCCAAGGCGATCAAGACCGTCGACGCGATCGGCATCGAGGCCGCCGTCGCCCGCATCCGCGCCCGAGGAGAGAAGGTCTGATGGCAAAGAAGAGCAAGATCGCCAAGAACGAGCGGCGCCGCGCCACGGTCGCCCGCTACGCCGCCCGCCGGGCCGCCCTCAAGGCCGTCATCCGCGACCCGCGCGCCTCCGACGAGGAGCGCGTCGCGGCCCAACAGGAGCTCGCCCGCCAGCCGCGGGACGCCAGCGCCACCCGGGTCCGCAACCGCGACAGCGTCGACGGCCGCCCGCGCGGCTACTTCCGCGCCTTCGGCCTCTCCCGGGTCAACCTGCGCGACCAGGCCCACAAGGGCTATCTGCCGGGCGTCACCAAGTCGAGCTGGTAGCCGTCGCCCGGCCGCCCGCCCCGGGCGCGACCCCTGGGGCGGGCGGCCGGGAGGCTCGGGTCATACTGGACGGACCTCCGCAGGCACCCCGACGAAAGCGAGAGCGCCCATGCTGCGCAACGCCCTGGAGCCTTGGCACCTCATCCTGATCGTGGTCGCCCTCGTCCTGGTCTTCGGATCCAAGAAGCTCCCCGACATGGCGCGCGGCCTCGGCCGCTCGATGCGCATCCTCAAGTCGGAGGCCAAGGCCCTCAAGGACGAGCGCACCGCCGAGGCCACCGCCCCGGCCGCCGCTCCCGCCACCCCCAACGAGCAGCCCGCCGGCCGCTGACCCGGCCGGCCCCGGCCGCTCAGCTGTCGCCGCCCTCGTCGATCAGCCGCCGCACCTCGCGGTCGACCAACCCCAGCCGGGCCTCCGCGACCAGCGGCACCGCGCGCCGCTGCCGGCGCGCCTCGGACGGATCGATCTCCACGGTGACCAGCGCCGGCTCCCACTTGGGCGCCTGCGCCACCACCGCACCCCGCGGGTCCACCACCCGCGAGCCGCCCCAGAACGCGGCCCCGTGCTCGTTGCCGACCCTGTTGACGAAGACCACCCAGCACTGCAGCATCCGCGCCGTGTAGGACAGCAGGGTGTCCCAGTACAGCCCGGTGTCCATCGCCTCCGGGTCCAGGCTCGCCGCACTGTTGGTCGGCACGAACAGCACCTCGGCCCCGTCCTGCACCGCCAACCACGGCAGCACCGGCTGCCAGGCGTCGTTGCACACCAGCGTCGCCCCCCGCCCCCGGTTCGGGGACTTCGACAGGTCGTACGCGCGCAGCGACTGCCCCGGGCTGACGTGCTTGCGCTCCTCCCAGGCCAGGTAGTTGGGCAGGTAGAGCTTGCGGTGCGCATGCAGCAGCGCACCGTCCCCGTAGTACGCGGACGTGTTGTACGCGCGCAGACTGGTGTGCTCGTGGAAGCCCACCAGCACGTCCGGCCCCAAGGTGCTCAACTCCCGCAACCGGGGATCGCTCACCTCGATAGACTCGTCCCGCTTCAACGCCCCCAAGTGGTAGCCGTGCAGGCTGAGTTCGGGGAACACCACGAGATCCGCGCCGTGCGCCGCCGCCTGCTCGATCTGCTCCCGAGCGATCCGGAGGTTCTCCGGCACGTCCCCCAGCACGCAGTCCGTCTGTGCCAGCGCGATGAGCATGGCCCCACTCCCCCTAGATTACTTACGCCTCATAGGCTTTACGGCCTTTCTCCAGATTCTTCCCCAAAGATCCCGTTAAGACCCATCCCACCAACGAGCGAAAGAACGATCCTCCCCGTGCCGAGCGCCATCATCACGCGTTGATCCGCACGATCCGTCGTGCCCCCGGGCTGCTCCCAGCCGCAGCGCCGCCCGGCCGTGCCGCACGACGGCCACGGTCGGGCCGCCGGCGCGCACGGCGCCGCCCCGACCGGGAGGCCGGCCGAGCGGCCCACCGCATCCGCTCGGCCGGCCACCACCCCTTAGGGCGCCTCTGACGGATCGGGGGCGAGCAGTCCGCAAGGACACCGCCGGCCCTCGGGGCCGGCGGTCACACCCGACGCTTACGGGCCCGGCGCAACAGCACCGCTCCGCCGAGCAGCAGCCCGCCACCCACGCCGGCCACCAGCCCCAGCCGCTCCGCCCCGCTGGACGCCAGCAGCGCCTCCCCCGCCGACTTCCCGGCCCGCGCCACCTCCCTCATCCGCGGCTCGCGCCCGGGACGCGCCTGCGCGCCCTGCTGGGCGCCCCGCGCGGGCGGGGCCGGCCGCGGCTTCCGACGCGGCTCCGCAGCGGCCCGGTGCGGCGCCGCGGGGGCCCCGCGCTCCGCGACCTGCAGCGGGGCGGCCAACGGCGGCCGGGCCACCGCGCCGGCGTCCGCGAACACCGGACCGGCGCCCACCCCCAGCACGGTTGACGTCGCCGCCACGAGCACGCAGGTCTTCAGGCTCTGTCGCATGTCTCCTCGCTCCGCAGTCATCAAGCGACGGGCGTTGGGCCCGCGCCCCCCGTGGCGCTCGCACGACCGGGCGGCCGGCAGCGCAAGCGCGCGCCGGCCGCCCGGTACCGCAAGCGGTGAATCGGCCGAGGCCGATGGCCGTCAGCGGCGGTTCTTGACGCCGTTGGCCGAGACGATCGGGATGTGGGACAGGATGTGCGACAGCGCCTCGTCGCCCTTGGCCTGCGTCGAGTTCTTGGCGCACTGCTGGTTCTGCAGCGAGGACAGGACCGGGATGTCCTGGACGCCGACGTTGACCCCGGCGAACACGGACTGGAGGTCACCCTTCGCCGGAAGCCCGACGCAGAAGTCGTTCAGGGTGCCGCTGGTCAGCCCGAGCTGGGTGCTGAGCTTGCCGTGCGTGGTGGAGTTGCCGTACACGGACTTCGAACCGTTGCCGTTGACGCTGCTGGTGCCGGTGCCGGTGCCGTGCCTGTTGCCGGTCGCCAGGGCCTCTGGAGCCGCCGCGGCCGAAATCCCGACGAGCGAAACCGCGACCGTCGCAGCCGCCATCATCTTCTTCATCGCGCTAAACCCTTCAGGAGAAGGAACTCCCGGACACGGGAGCCCTATTTGAACAACAGGCCACAGGCACCCGAGTTCCGCACCATCACCCAAATAGATGGCGATCCGATCCCGAAGGAGCCCACAGCACGCCACGCGGCCCGGGAAACCACGAAAAGGCTTCCCGGGCCCTGTGCTCATTTCCGGCCGTCATGCCAATGCCCTGGCAACCCCATCAATCTCGCGAAGGCATTGGCATGCGTCCCTCCACACGCCATGCCCAACGATTGCCCAGGACCAACAACGGTCACGGGCGAATAACAATTCACGAGCCGGACGGACGGCGAAAATGAAAAACCGGGCCGTCCGGAAAGAAATTCCGGGCGGCCCGGTGCACCACTGGCCGGGTCAGCGGTTGTGCTTGCCGTTCCCGGAGAAGATCGGGATGTCGTCCAGGATGTGCGACAGCGCCTCGTCACCCTTGGCCTGGGTGGAGTTCTCGGTGCACTGCTGGTTCTGCGGCGAGGACAGGATCGGAATGTCCTGGACACCGACATTGACCAGCGCGACCAGGGACTGGACGTCGCCCTTCACCGGAAGAGCGATGCAGGGCTTGTTGAGCGAGCCCTGGATCAGACCGATCTGCGGGCTCATGTAACCGTAGGTGGTGGAGTTCCCGTAGACCTGCTTGGAACCATTTCCGTTGACAGTCGACGTGCCGTGGTGATGGTTACCCGTGGCCATCGCCTGGGGAGCGGCGGCTGCGGCCACCCCGACAATGGACGCAGCCGCGGCTGCGGTTGCCAGAGCCTTCTTGATCATTGTCGATCCTTCGTGTTTCGGGATGCCCTTGGATCGGGCAATCTGACCCAACCCGCAAGGGCGCATTTGGTTGTGCTCATTCACTCAAATGAGCTGGCACCCTGATCTTTCTTTTTCCGATCAGGTATCCCGTCCGGAAGACGCGCGGCCGTGATCCACCATCCGGACCGCCCAACCGACCGCCGACAACGGTCAGTTGGCACGTTTACGATCCGGCGGCTGAGGCTTCACACGGCCGCACCGAACTCCGCGGGCGATCCCGCGGGACAGAAGAAGACGCCGCCCCGACCCGTTACTTGCCGAGCGGCCGACCGCCCAGCAGCGGGACCTCCTTGGTGGCCCCCGTGGCGCCACGAAGAAGCTGCTTGGGGTGCCCGACGGTCTTCTCCGCGCCCCGGACCGTGTTGACCAGCGGCGTGACCTGGCGGCTGTCCAACTGCTTGTTGTGCAACGCGTCCACCAGCCCGCCGTTGAGGCTCATGTTCGGGGAGGTCGTGTTGGGCGAACCGGCTTCGACAGCGAAAGCGGGCACCGCCGCGCCCAGCGCCATGACGGAACCGGCAACAGCCGCGGCAGACTTCGCGTACTTCACTTCCAACTGTCCCTTCTGGTGCGGTGCTCGATGGGATCGCGGCACCAGTGCCGCGCGAGCAATCACTTCGCTGCTCGGATCACCGCTTTCCCTCTGCCTAACGAGCACCACCGCCCGGAGAAACTCATGCGTTCCGATTCTTCGGATACGCCGCCGGAAAAAGGCCGGACCGTCGAAGGCACGGCCACAAAGGGCCGGAAGCCGTCGGCCCCGACGCGCGACGAAGGCGAGCCGGGGCCGGCCACAACGACACGGCTCGAATTTCTCCGGTCAGTGGTTGAGGCAGTGGTTACCGAACGCCGGGTTCAGCAGACCGATGACGTTGACGGAGTTGCCGCACAGGTTGATCGGGACGTGGATCGGGACCTGGACGGCGTTGCCCGAGATGACGCCCGGGGAGCCCTTGGTCCCGCCCTTGGCGCCCGCGTCGGCGAATGCCGGCGCAGCGGCACCCACCACCATGAGCGTTCCTGCAGTGACGGCTGCGACCTTTGCGTACTTCACTTTCAGCCCTTCCTGCAGCGGGGTCCGAAGCGCACACGACCGTCGTGTCGCACGGGCGCGGATCTGCCGCCCGTAACTCCGCCATCGATATTGGTAACGATTTCTCCTCGCCGGCGAAACTCTCACGGAGAAGTTTTCGGAGGAATCGCCCGAATGCCGCAGAGGTATTCCTGGAGACCCGCCGCACATATAAGGCGGAAACAACACCGTCGTTCGAGCGGGCGCGGCGCCCGTCGAATACGAATTCCCGCCGACAAGGGAAACGAGAATTACCGGCCCTGCGATTCGTCAGGCAGTGCCGCAGGCCCGGGGCCGTCCGGGCGCGACGGCCGGCGGTCCGGGCCTGCGGCAGGTGACCGGCTCAGCGGTTGTGGACGCCGTTGGCCGAGAGGAGCGGGATGTCGTCCAGGATGTGCGACAGCGCCTCGTCGCCCTTGGCCTGGGTGGAGTTCTCGGCGCACTGCTGGTTCTGCGGCGAGGACAGGACCGGGATGTCCTGGACACCGACGTTGAGCAGAGCGACCAGGGACTGGACGTCGGCCTTCGCCGGAATGCCGACGCAGAGCTTGTTCAGCGACCCGGAGACGAGCTCCAGCTGCGGGCTCATCTTGCCGCGCGTGGTGGAGTTGCCGAACGCGGCCTTGGAGCCGTTGCCGTTGACCGTGGAGGTGCCGTGGTGGTGATGGTTGCCGACCGCCATCGCCTGAGGGGCGACCATCGCGGAGACGCCCACCATGGAAGCGGCCACTGTCGTCGTGGCCAGGACCTTCTTGAACACTGTTGACCCTTCTGGAAGCAGAGTGCCCGTATCCGGAGCGCACTGGTCAACTCGCTTATGGGGGTGCGGTTTCGCGGGTTCACCCCAATGCCGCGCAACCATAGACACATATCACCGCATCCGGACGACGGCGCGCGTGCGAAAGGAGGTGCGGTACGCAGGAATGCGTAACGTCGTTGTGCGGTACGGGAATTAGACATATGAAAGGCCCGCCCCTTTCCGGGACGGGCCTCAAGCGCCTTTGGGTGCTTACTTGTTGACGCAGATGTTGCCGAAGGCCGGGTTGAGCAGTCCGACGACGTCGACGGTGTTGCCGCACACGTTGACCGGGACCTGGATCGGCACCTGGATCAGGTTGCCGGAGATCACACCGGGCGAACCCACGGCACCGCCGGCGGCCCTGGCGCCCCCGTGGTCATGGGCGCTGGCCATGGCGGCCCCTCCCACGACGGCGATGCCCGCGGCGGCGGACAGAACGACGGCCTTGGAGACAAACTTCACGGTGAACCTCTTTACTGAGCAGCATTCAGGTTTCTGTGCGCGCCGCCTGGAGCGACAAGCAGTTCAACGCCACAAAGCGGGCAAAAGTAGCGGGCCAAACGGGTGATGGTTGATCACAACTGCCATACGGGGCGCCCGTGGTGGCCGCGGCGGGCTCCGTGGGTGCGGGGCGGCCGGCCGTTGGGGCCGGCGGTCCTCGTCCCGTCATCGTGGCACGTCGGGGCGCGTCCGCCGGCGATTGTCCGTGCCCGGGCGCGCACGGAACGTCGCGGCGGGGGGGGCGCGGGGCGGGGCGTTGTCAGACCCTCCTGGGAGACTCGGAAGCATGAGATGGGCGGTGGCGGAGACGGGCGACGGGGGTGCGCGTCTCTGCCCGCTCGCCCAGGACGGGCGGCCGGCGGGGCCGGTGGTGCGGGAGCCCTCGCTGGCCGAGGCGGTGCGGTCGCGGCCCGAGGTCGAGCGGTGGGTGTGGCGGTCGACGGGCGAGATCTACCGGCGGCTGCTGGCGGCCGGCGTCCGGGTCGAGCGGTGCTACGACGTGGAGGCCGCCGAGGCGCTGCTGATCGGCCATGAGGAGGGACAGTCGGGCCAGCCGCGCTCGCTGGCGGCCGCCTGGGCGCGGCTGCACGGCCTGCCGGTACCGGCGGACGCGCCCGCGCGGGCCGCGGAGACCCAGCCGTCCCTGTTCGAGCCGGGTCCGGTTCCGCTGCCGTCCGGCACCGACGAGTTCGGCGCGCTCCTGGAGGTCTACGCCGGCCAGTTGGCCCGTACGGCGCGGGCCGAACACCCGGACCGGATGCGGCTGCTGCTGGCCTCCGAGTCGGCGGGCATGCTGGTCGCCACCGAGATGTCCCGGACCGGGATCCCCTGGCGGGCCGACGTGCACCGCGCGCTGCTGGACGAGCTGCTCGGCGAGCGGTTTCCCGGTGGGCTGGAGCCGCGCCGCATGGCGGAGCTGGCCGACGAGGTGTCGCGGGCCTTCGGGGAGGGCGTGCGGGTCCGGCCCGACCTGGCGGGCGACATCATCCGCGCCTTCGCCGGCGCCGGGATCCCGCTTTCGTCGACCCGGAAGTGGGAGCTCCAGCGGATCGACCACCCGGCCGTGGCCCCGTTGCTGGCGTACAAATCGCTCTACCGCCTCTACACCGCCCACGGCTGGTCCTGGCTCCAACAGTGGGTGCACGACGGCCGGTTCCGCCCCGAGTACCTCCCCGGCGGCACGGTCTCCGGGCGCTGGACGACCAACGGCGGCGGCGCCCTCCAGATCCCCAAGGTGGTCCGGCGGGCGGTGCGCGCCGACCCGGGGTGGCGCCTGGTGGTCGCCGACGTGGACCAGATGGAGCCGCGGGTGCTGGCCGCGGTCTCCCGCGACCGGGGCCTGATGGAGGTGGCCGGCACCGGCGCGGACCTCTACGCGGATCTGGCCGCCCGCGCCTTCGGCGGCGACCGCGAACAGGCCAAGTTGGCGCTGCTGGGCGCCATTTACGGCCAGACGTCCGGCGACGCCCTCCAGCACCTGGCCGATCTGCGCCGCCGCTACCCGGCCGCGGTGGCCTACGTCGACGACGCGGCCCGGGCCGGCGAGGAGGGCCGCCTGGTGCGCACCTGGCTGGGCCGCACCTGCCCGCCCGTCTCGATGGCACCGCCCGACGAGGCCGGCCTGCCCCAGGAGGAGGAGCGGCCCGGCGGCCACGGCGGCACCTCGGCGACCCGTGCCCGCGGCCGCTTCACCCGCAACTTCGTGGTGCAGGGCAGCGCCGCCGACTGGGCGCTGCTGGTGCTGGGTGCGCTGCGCCATGCGATGGCCCGCGCGGGCCTCCGTGCTGAACTGGTGTTCTTCCAGCACGACGAGGTGATCGTGCACTGCCCCGAGGACGAGGCCGCCACGGTCGCCGAGGCCATCGCGACGGCGGCCGCCACCGCGGGCCGGATCGCCTTCGGCCCGACGCCGGTGCGGTTCCCGTTCACCACGGCGGTGGTGGAGTGCTATGCGGATGCCAAGTGAGGTCCGGGTGACGCCTGTTGTCGTGTGTGGGGTGGTGGGGCGTGCGGTGCGCACGGGGCGGCGGGCGGTGTATCGGCGTGGTCCGGCGCGGTCCCGTGCCCCGGCGCGTCAGCGGGTCGACAGAGGGGAGGCGGCCACCGTGCCGGTCCCGCCCGGAGTGGACGGGCATCCCGAACTCGGCCCGTATGTCGGCACGTTGCCACCGTTCACCGATCCGTATCGGGACATCGCGGCCACCGGGAGCGGTTCCGTGCCCTGCCGCGAACCGCCCGCCGTCACCGTGGCCGTCGCGTACCGGGGCGCCGACGAGTCGGACCGGGCGGACGCCGAGCCGGGCGCGTAGCGGCTCGGCGCGGGCACGGGGCACGGGGAGCCGGAGACCGCGGTCGCCGCGGCGCGGTGACGCCCTAAACTCGCCGGGTAGGGAGCCGTCCGCAGGCGGACGGCCGCCATCCGAGTCGCGAAGGGACAGCGTTGACCGACACCGAAGGGGCCGACGCCCCGGTCGCGGGCGAGGCGCCGGTCACCAAGTTGAGCCCCAAGGACCGCCGCAAGCGGATCACCGACCGGGTGCTGGCCGAGGGCCAGGTGACCATCGAGGACCTGGTCCAGGAGCTCGGCGTCAGCCAGATGACGGTGCACCGCGACCTGGACGCGCTGGAGCACCAGGGCTGGCTGCGCAAGGTGCGCGGCGGGGCCACGGCTACCCCCAGCGCGCTCTTCGAGTCCACCGCGCGCTGGCGCGGCAACGAGCAGGTGGCGGCGAAGGAGGCGATCTGCGCGGCCGCGCTGGCGATGGCCGAGCCGGGTCAGGCGGTGATCATCGACGACTCCAGTACGGCGCTGCCGCTGGCCCGTTCGCTCTCCGCGCGCGGCGCGTTCACCGTGATCACCAACTCCCTCCAGGTCATCAACGAGCTGGCGGAGGAGCCGGACATCCGGGTCATCGCGCTGGGCGGCGAGTACCACGCGGCGTTCAACGCCTTCCTGGGCATGTCCACCGCCGACATCGCCCGCAGCTTCCGCGCGGACATCGCCTTCCTGTCCACCTCGGCGGTCGACAACGGCCACTGCTACCACCAGGCGCAGGAGAACGTCCTGGTCAAGCGCGCGCTGATGGCCGCCGCCCGGCGCAAGGTGCTGCTCGTGGACCACTCCAAGTTCGGCCGTCAGGCGCTCTACGAGCTGGCGCCGCTGGCCGACTTCGATCTCGTCATCTCCGATGAACGCCTTCCCCAGGAGGAGCGGGACGCGCTTCAATCCCTGGGAGTGCGGTACGAGTTGGCGGCGGAGGGGAGTCGGCGGGGATGAGCGCGGACGAGGAGCGGGGCAGCGCCGAGGGGATTGGGGGCGCGGGGAGCCGCGACCTGGAGCGGGTCAATCCGCCGCATCTCGCGCCACCGACCGGATTCAGCCACGCCGTCCGCGTCACCGCCCCCGGCACCCTGGTCTTCCTCGCCGGGCAGACCGCCCTCGACGGCGCCGGCCGGATCGTCGGGGACGGCATCGTCGAGCAGTTCGAGCGGGCGCTGGGCAACCTCCTCGACGTGGCGGCCGCCGCCGGCGCCGGCCCGTCCGACCTGGTCAAGCTCACCGTCTTCGCGGTCGACGTGGCCGACTACCGCCGGCACGCCAGGGAGCTCGGCCGGGTGTGGAAGCGCCTGGTCGGCACGGACTTCCCGGCCATGGCCGTGATCGGCGCCGCCCGGCTGTGGGACGAGCCGGCCCTGGTGGAGATCGAGGGCATCGCGGTGGTGCGCTAGGGCGCCTCCGGCGGACCAGGCCCCGGCCCCGCTCATTCCTGGTACGTCGCCACCAGCGCCTCGGCGTCCGCCGGGGTGAGCGTGATCCCGAAGTCGCTGGCCAGCAGGCCCGGGATCTCCTCGGGGGCGACCTCGCGCGCCTCGCGCGACCAGTCGGCGCCGACCCGGGACAGTTCCCGGCCGACCAGCGTCCGGCGCTCCGCGAGCCCCGGCTTCTGCACCACGATCCTGCCGGTGAACGGGGACCGCGGGTGGGTCGAGATGTAGTGGTTGAAGACGGCGTAGTCGACCGCGAAGCGCGGTTCGGTCCCGAAGGAGTACAGGTCGAACCAGCCGTCCTCGTGGCGCGAGCGCAGCACCCAGGACGCGGTCTCCTTCTCGTAGGCCAGGCCGAAGGTCCAGGCGCCCTGCCGTTCCTCGACGCCGTCCCGCAACGGGAGCGGCGCGAGCAGCGCCTCGCCGCCGAAGCCGACGTCGGTGATCCAGTCCTCGCCGTCCAGCTCCACCCGCAGCAGGGCGTGGGTGACCGCCCGCACCTTGTCCTCGCCCATCCGGATCCGGGCGCCGAGCCCGGACACCCGGAAGCCGAGCCGCTCCAGCGCGGCCGCGTAGAGGAGGTTCTGCTCGTAGCAGTAGCCACCGCGCCGCTGCCGGACCATCTTGGCCTGGAGGGAGTCCAGGTCGAGCAGGATCGGGCGGCCCAGCACGATCTCCAGGTTCTCGAAGCCGATGGCGGCGCCGTGCGCGGCGTGCAGCTGCCGCAGCGTCGTCAGGTTCGGCCGGCGGTCGCCGTCGTAGCCGACGCGCGCCAGGTAGGCGTCCAGATCGAGCTGTTCGCCGCCCCAGGTGGTTGCGGTCATGGTGCGCTCCCCGTTCGTCGTGGCCCGCCGGTGCAGGGCCGTCAAGGAGCATAGGAGGCGGCCGCGACGGGGCGGATCGGCTGTCGGGACCAGGCCCGGCGGCGAGGGGACCTAGGACCCGCGACCGACCCGGGGGCCGGCGCCGCGCCGCGGGTCGGCCCGCCGTCCGTCACCGTCGCCCGCGCGCCCCGTCCGCCGGATCGGGCTTGAAGGCCCAGCTCATCCTGGGCTCCACGGCGAACCGGAAGATCCGCTGCACCGGTGGGGTGCACAGCAGCGTGACGATCGTGCCGGCGAGCAGCGTCACCAGCGCCTGGCCCCACGGCGTGTGGATCCAGTGGTGGTGGTACCAGCCCCAGAAGCGCGACCCCTTGGCCAGGAAGCCGTGCAGCAGATAGCCGTAGAGGGTGCCGGCGCCCAGCACCGTGAACCACGTCCGGCGGCCCGGCACCCAGGCGAAGAAGCAGACCACCAGCACCAGCGAGCAGCCGAACATGGCGAACGTCATCACCGGGCCGCTCCACCAGGGGGCGCCCAACTCCTGTGCGCTGTCCCGGTGGTAGAACCAGGCGGCGTTCATCCGCGGCGCGGCCCAGTAGGCGAAGGCCAGCGCGCCCGCGGCGATCGGCAGCGCGGCGATCCGCACCGGGCGGCGGCGGACCCATGCGAAGTGCTCCGACCGCAGGTTGAGCCCCAGCACGAAGAACGGCAGGAACTGGAGCACCCGTTGGAGGTTGAGGTCGTCGCCGATCTCCGGCGAGAAGGACGCCAGGACCGCGACGGTCAGCGCAAGCGGCAGCGGCCAGCGCACGATCCGCCACAGCGGGGTGGTCAGCCGCCAGATGAACAGCGCAATCAGGAACCACGTCAGGTACCAGGGCGACAGCAGGCTGATCGGATGCCCCGGGTCGTCGTCCGCCCAGCGTTTGAAGAAGGCGTAGGCCACCTCGAAGAGCACGTACGGGACCGCGACGCCGGTGATCAGCCGCTGCAACCGGTCCCTGCGCAGGTCGAAACTGCGCGAGAAGTAGCCGGAGATGATGATGAACGCCGGCATGTGGAAGGCGTAGACGGTGAGGTAGAGCGCCGCCGCGGACCGGCTGCCGTGGCGCAACGGCTCCCAGGAGTGGCCCATCGCCACCAACACGATGGCCAGGTACTTGGCGTTGTCGAAGAAGGCGTCGCGGGACGCGGCCCCGCCGCCGGTCGCCGCCGTGTCCGCGCGCCGCTCGGCCCGTTCGCGACCGCTCCCGTCCGTCGCCTCCGGGGACGCCCCGGCGGGCGGTGCGGTCACCGCGGAGAGCGTGGCCGTCGAGGTGCCCGGGCCCTCCGCGCCCGCTGCGCGGTCCGCGTCCTTGGGCAGTTGCCGGGGCAGCGGGACCCGCCGCTCGCCGTACGCCGGAATCTCGTCGGTCAACGGTCCTCCCGGATCGCGTCTGCCGGAGGAGCCGGACGCCGAGACGCACCGGGCCCCGCAACGGAACCCAAAAGCCGGATCCGGCGTCTTACTTGATTTACGGGGGTCGTGGCGTCGAACATCCCAGGCACCATAGCCGCGGCGGCGGAATCCCGTAAATCCCGCCCCGCCGCGCCCGCGCTTCGCGCCGAAATACCGCATCACTCCGCCGTCGACCCGGGCAAAATGCCGCAAAATACGAGCAGAAGACGACACCCGAAAGACAGGGACGAACAGCCCCAACTCCGGTACGGAGCAGCGGATCCGACAGGCCGTCAGCCGTGTCGACCGCGCGCGGCGGTCAGTCGATGACGCCTTCCACGGCCCGGGTCCGGACCGCCCGCACGCTGGCGTCCGCGCCCACGTCCCACGCGTAGATCTCCAACCGTTGGCCGTGCGGCCCGCGCAGCCGGTGCACGGCGCGCGCCCATCGCGAACTGACCTGGGACATCCGGGGGTTGATCTCGTCGGCGAAGCGCGCGTAGCGCCGTAGCTTGCCGATCGACGGCCGTCCCAGGATCCCCGTCCGCACCTGCGGCATCAGCTTGTGCACCCGCTTCACGCAGCGCACGCAGAAGCTCTGGATCACCAGCCGCTGACGGAGGTGGGTGTGGTCCAGCCAGCCCCGCGCGCGCAGTTCGCTCAGGGCCTGCGCCTCGATTCCCGGATACTGCTCGGGCACCTTGAGTTCCAGCAACAACCCCTGGTGGTTGTGGTCGAGCCGGCGCAGATAGTCGGTCAGCGTGGGCACCCGCACGCCGGCGAACCGCTTCCCGAACCACCTGCCGGCGTCCAGCCGCGCGATCTCGGCCGCGGTGAAGTCCCGCACCCGCCACGGCGCCCGGTGCGGGAAGACCTCGGCGGCGTTGGTGGTGCGGTTCAGCGTGGTGTCGTGCATCACGATCAGGCGGCCGTCCTTGGTCCGCTGCACGTCGTTCTCGACCCAGACCAGCCCCCGGCGGTGCGCCGCGTCGACGGCGGCGAGGGTGTTCTCCGGCGCGTACCGGGAGGCGCCCCGGTGGGCGATCACGAACGGGGTGCGGTGCCCGGCCCGGATGCTCACCACCGATCCGCCCCGGGTGGCCAGTTGCTGACGGCCCTCCGGGCCCGACGCCAGCGCGGACGACGCGATCGTCGCCGTCACCAGGAACGCCAACCCGCCCGAGGCGAGCTGCCACCGCCGCCGGATACGCAACGCTCTCCGCACCACCGGGAGCCTCCTGTCGCTCGGCCACAGACGCCGCCACTGCCTCTGCGTCGGGCCGCTCGACACAGCCCTGCCCACCGACCCTGCCCCCGTCCGGGCGCCCCCGCCAGGCGGAACCGGCCCCCGACGCCGCACGGCACCGCCCCCGTTCTGCCGTACGGGCAGTTCAGGGACGGTGCCGTGGAGGTCGGGCGGGCCCTTGGCGGCGTTACTCCTTCAGGGCCGCGGCGGCGGCGTAGTCGAGGATCGACATCGCCCAGCCCTGAAGGTCCTGGTCGGCGTCGGCCGCGGCCTGGGCCCAGCGCAGGCGGCGGTCCCGCGAGACGTTCACCTGGATCCGCAGGGTGATGCGCTCGGCGTCCTGGGCGACCAGGTCGTCGGGGCGGCCCTCGCGGGCCGCCCTGACGCGGGCGCGCAGGAAGTTCCTCGACCAACTGAGCCGCTCCGCGCGGTCCAGCCAGTAGTCCTGCTCGCTTTCCGGCAGGCTGGCCAGTTCGGCGTGGTGCTGGAAACTCAGTCCCGAACGGCGGCGCAGCGGCGAAAAGCGCCGGGCCACCCAGGCGTAGTTGCGCAGCGTCTGGTAATCGAGCTGGGTTTCCTCGACGGCCCGCTGATAGCGGTCCGGATAGGCGGACCGGCCGTAGATGAGCCAGTCACCGAGCCACCAGGCCGAGGAATCCGCGGCCACATAGAGCTGTTTGCCTATTCTTTGCCAATCGTCCAACGAAATACCGGACGGCAATTCAAGCGTCGTGCGGCGCGCGGTGGCCTTCTCCGCGGACCTTGACAGCTTGCCCGCGCCTTTCGGCGCGGCCGGCATCGTTGCACGGGAACGAGCCCGTACATGCATTTCCCCCATGATGAACTGCCTCTGTCGTGCTTAGTCAGTTGACGACTGATCGCAGGCACCACTATCCAGCCACGGCCGAGCCCTGTCTATACCCGTTCTTTAACTTCCGGGTTTCCTTGACGCGTTCTGTAGGGCGCCTTCCCGGCCTCCGTGCCGAAGGCGTCATTCCGCTCAGCGGTGGTCGTCCAACTCGCCGGCGTCCTGCACCAACAGCGCCACCTGGACGCGGTTGTTGAGGCCGAGTTTGGTGAGGACGGCGGAGACATGCGTTTTGACCGTGGAAACGCCGAGATAGAGCGCGGCGCCGATCTCGGCGTTGGACTTTCCCTGGCCGACGCCGAGCGCCACCGCGCGCTCGCGGTCGTTGAGCAGCGCCAGCCGCTCGGCGGCCGCCCGGCGGCGCCGCGAGTGGTCCGGCGCCGAGACCACCTGGTCGATCAGCCGCTGGGTGACCGCCGGCGAGAGCACCGGCTGGCCCTGGGCCACCCGCCGGATGGCCGCGACGATCTCCGGTGGCGGGGTGTCCTTCAGCGCGAACCCCGCGGCGCCGGCGCGCAGCGCGCGCAGCACGTACTCGTCGGCGTCGAACGTCGTCAGGACGAGGACCTCGGGGGCGTCGTCCAGGGCCCGCAGCGCCTCCGTGGCGGCCAGCCCGTCCATGACCGGCATCCGCACGTCCATCAGGACCACGTGCGGACGGTGCTGCCGGACCAGTCCGATCGCCTCGGCCCCGTCGCCGGCCTCGGCGACGACGCGGAGGTCCGGAGCGCCGCCCAGCATCACCGACAGGCCCGCGCGAACCAGCGGATCGTCATCGACGATCAGCACGTCGACCGTGGAGGAAGCCACCGTGGCGGACTCGGCTGGGGTCATGCGGTCAGGGTAACCGGTGCCCCCTGAGCGGCCGGTCGGGACCGAAGTCGGCCGCAGGTGGGTACTTTGGTCGGCCGCGGCGCCCGGACGGTGGCACTTCGGTCGCCGCCCGGGGTACCGATGGCCGATCCGCCCGCCGGCCGCGGCCGCCTAGCGTGGCCGCATGGCAAAGCTGGTGCAGCTCCTCGGGCTCTTCCTGGTCGTCGCCGGAATCAGCGGCACCGTCGACCAGTTGGCCACCCAACCCTTCCTGAGTCCGGTGCTCAACTTCGTCAACCGCTACGTCATCCCGCACGTCGCGCCGCTCCAAGGCTACGAGATCATCTGCAACCTCTCGCTCTCGGTGCTCGGGTCGATCCTGGTGATCGTGGCTAATCGCGCGCAGACGGCGGTGCGTTGACGGGGAACCAGGCCCTTCGGCTTCCCCAGCCACTGCGCGTAGGCGAGAATCAGGTTGTCCAAACGGAAGCGGTCGGCGGCCACTTCGTGCAGCAGGCCGGCGTCGACGAGGGCGTGCAGGGCGTAGTGGCACTCCGCCCGGTCCAGACCGCTGAGCGCGGTGGCCAGCGGCACCGTGACGACGTGCGCGTCCTGCATGCCGAGCGCGATCAGGACGTGCGCGGCCTCGGGCGGGAGCGCGGCGTAGGACCAGCCGATGACGGTGCTCAGCGAGGACTCGCGGTCGCCGGGCAGCTCCAGGAAGTCGACCGGGTCGCCGTCCTCGAAGCAGGCGAGCGCGTCGTCGGGCGAGGGCGCGACCTTGATCCGCGTCGCGGCGATGCGCAGCGCCAGCGGCATGCCGCCGCAGGCGGCCACGAGCCGTTGCACGGCGGGGCGGTGGCGGGCGGTGAACGGCTCGCCCACGATCCGGCTGAACAGCCGGAGGCCGTCCTCCTCGCCGATCCCCCGCAGCACGATCCGGCGCGCGCCGTCCCTGGCGATCAGCCCCGCGAGGCCGTTTCGGCTGGTGACGACCACCAGGGAGGACGGCGTGCCCGGGAGCAGCGCGCGGACCTGCTCGGCGCTGGCCGCGTTGTCCAGGACGATCAGCAGCCGACGGTCGGCGACCAGGCTGCGGTAGGCCGCCCGGGCGTCGATGCTCTCGGACGGCGGGGGCTGGCCCATGGCCGCGACCAGGTGGCGGATGGCGGCCTCGGGCGTCTTGCGCGCGCGGGTGCCGACCGCGTGCAGATCGACGTGGAGTTGGCCGTCCGGGTAGCGGTGGGCGCTGGCGTGGGCGAAGCGGGTGGCCAGCGCGGTCTTGCCCACTCCGGGGCCGCCGGTGACCAACAGCAGCGTGGGTTCGGCGGCCGCCTCCTCCGCCAGCCGGTCGAGCCGCGCGAGCTCGGCGGTCCGGCCGGTGAAACCCGGGACGTCCCGGACGAGTTGGGAGAGCGCTCCCGGCGGCCGGCGGTCCGCGGCGGGCGCCGGGGGCTCGGGCGCCGGCGCGGTGCCGGCCTCGCCGCGCAGCACCCGCTCGTACAACGTCCGCAACTGGGCGCCCGGTTCCATGCCCTGCTCCTCGACCAGCAGCTTGCGCAGGGCGTGGTACTCCCTGATCGCGTCGGCGTGCCAACCGAGTTCGACGTAGGCGCGCATCAACAGGTAGCGCAGGCGCTCCCGTAGGGGGTGGTGGTGGACCAGGGCGGAGAGCTCGCCGACCAGGGCGACCGGGCGGCCCAGTTCCATCATCAGCTCGGCGCGGTCCTCCAGCGCCAACAGGCGGGCCTCGGCCAGCCGGGCGCGCTCGGCGTGCACGAAGGGGCCGATCGCGCCCTCGTACGGGGTGCCGCGCCACAGGGCCAACGCCCCCTGGAGCTCCCGGACCGCCCGGGGCGCGGCCTGTTCGGCGCGCAGCGCCCGCGCGGTGGCGAGGGCGGCGCCGAACCGCTGGACGTCCACCCCCTCGGGTGCGACGCGCAGCGTGTAGCCGGAGCGGTCCGAGACCAGTAACTCCGCCTGGTCGCCGCGACCCTTGGGCCGCAGGGAGTTCCGCAGTCGCGAGACATAGGTGTAGACGCTGTTGACGGCCGTCGCCGGGGCGTTGTCGCCCCAGATCGCCTCCACCAACTCGTCCCGGCTGACGGTGCGGTTGGCGTGCGTGGCGAGCACGGCGAAGATCGTCCGCTGGGTCGGCGACCCGAGCTCCAGACGGCTTCCGTCCCGTATCGCCAATACGGGGCCGAGAAGTGTTGCGGTCAGAGAGGCAGGCATGCGTTTCCCCCTCCTACTCCCCTCCGGCGTGATCATAGCCCAGCAATAGACGCGCTCCGGTGCACGCCCTTATCTACCGGCAGGACTTGGCACAAGCCGCGCGAATGGTGCGGGTTCGGTTGCCGGATCCGGCCCGCGATCCGGTTTCCGTCCCGCCGGCGGGACGCCGAACGCCGCGCCCCGCCCCTACCCACCGCCGTGCACAGCGGACCCAACCTGGGCGTTTGGAGGGCGTCCAGATCCCATCAAGGAGGGAGTGGCGCCCGCCGTGTTCTATTAACGAAATGCCACGCAGCGAGAGGCGGTGAGGGGAGTGCTCGATGGTGCTCTGCGTAAATCGGTGAGCCCGGTCGTCGCGACCAAGGGGGACGACTCGCGAACCAACCTGACGGCGGCGCCGGGACGGGCGATGCGGAGGCGAACCGCCCTCTGCATCCCACGGGGGATGTCCATCGATTCCTGGCGGAGCCTGGGCCGACAGCTCCAGGAGATTTCCAGCTCCTCCGCCTGGTGGCTCGGCGACTGGCTGCTCTACGGTCAGGCCGAATTCCCCAACCGCTACAAACACGCCATCGCGCAGACCTCGCTCGACTATCAGACGCTGCGCAACTACGCCTGGGTCGCCCGCCGTTTCGAACCGCACGAACGGCACGAGCGGTTGAGTTTCCAACACCACGCCGAGGTCGCCGGACTGCCGCAGGAGGAGCGCGGGCAGTGGCTGTCCCGGGCCGCCGAACACGGCTGGTCCCGAAACGAACTGCGGCGCCAGGTAAGGGCCCGGAAGGAAATCAACGGCACCTCGCGCGCGGCGCAGTTGAAGATGAAACCGGACGACGGGCAGCGCGAACTCTGGCAGGCCGCCGCCCTGCACACCGGAAAAGACCTGCTGACCTGGATCACCGCGGTTCTCGACGACGCCTCGAAATCCGCCCCGGCCATCAACAGCGGCTGATACCGCGGTAATTCGCCCGACATCATCGCGTTTCCCGAGAAAGCCGGGGCACCATGGCGGCATGACTGGACTCAAGGTGCCGCCCCTGGCGCTTTCGGCCGGCGCCGGCGACCCCCAACTCCGCCCGCCCCGCCACCGCGTGGAGCGGCGGGCGGTGTGGTGGTGGACGATCCGGGTCGCCCTGTCGATGGTCGTGGTGGTCGGTGGCCTGGGGATCACCTACTGGCTGTGGGAGGCGTCCCGGACCTGGGTCGGTCCGGTGCTCGTCGCGGTGGCGGCCGCGCACGTGGTGACCGGCGCGGTGATGCCGGGTTGGCGTTACCGCGTGCACCGCTGGGAGTGCACCGACCTCGCCGTCTACGAGCTCAAGGGCTGGCTGGTGCGGGAGTGGCGGATCGTCCCGATCTCCCGCATCCAGAGCGTCGACGTGGCGCGCGGCCCCGTCCAGCAGTGGCTGGGCCTGGCCACCCTCCGGGTCGTCACCGCGTCGCACGAGGGCCACGTCAAGATCGTCGGCCTGGACGCCGACGTGGTGGCGGCCGCCGCCGCGGAGCTCACCGCGCTCACCCAGGCCACCCCGGGGGACGCGACATGACGACCGTGGACGCCCCGGAGCACGCCGCTCCCGCGCCCGGGCCGCCCGACGCCGACGTGCCCTGGCAGCGCCTCGACGGCCGGCTGATCTGGGTCAATCTGGCGCGGCTGGTGCTCTCCACGCTGCCGACCGTGCTCTCGATGGTCTTCTTCGGCACCGGGCGGCACCTGTCGGACCTGTGGCCGGCGATGGTGGCGACCGGCATCGGCATGTTCCTCAGCGTCGCCGACGTGGTGCGGTGGCTGCGCACCCGTTACCGCATCACCGACGAGCTGGTGGAGATCAAGACGGGCCGGCTGATGCGGGTCTACCGCCAGGTCCCGCGCGAGCGGATCCGGGCGGTGGACCACAAGGCGAAGCTGCGGCACCGGCTCGCCGGGCTGCGGGTGGTCGTCATCAGCTCGGGACGGACCCGGCCCGCGCTCCGGCTGGACGCCGTCTCCACGCAGAAGGCGGGCGCGCTGCGCCGCGAGCTGATGCCCGGCGGCGCGCCGGACGAGGCCGGGGCCCGGGAGGGCGCGGCGCGGGAGACCGTCATCGCCCGGGCGCGCTGGTACTGGATCTTCTACAACGTCATCAACATCTGGGGGATGCTCGTCGGCGGGCTGCTGCTGTGGAGCCTGGACGGGCTGCTGGCCCTGGTCAACGTCGACCTCACCGGCGCCCTCGGGCACCTCATCGACCGGCTCGCCACGGGCCGCGCCGGCCGCTGGGCGCTGTGGGCCGCGGTGGTCGCCGTGCTCGGCTTCGCCGCCCTGGCCAGCGGCTTCGTCAAGGACAACTGGCACTTCCAACTCGTCCGCCGGGCAAAGGAGGACGGCACCTCGCTGGTCACCCGGCAGGGCCTGCTGTCGACCCGGGAGGTGCACCGCGACGACCGGCGGCTGCGCGGCATCCACCTGAGCGAACCGCTGTTCTGGCGCTGGATCGGGCTCACCGAGACCGCCGTGATCGCCACCGGCCTGGCGAGCTGGTCGCTCACCAGCGAGCCGGCCAGCAGCATCCTGCCGCGCGGCCCGATCGCCGAGGCCCGGCGGGTGGCCTCCCTCGTACTGCCGGGCCCGGTACGGCCGTTGGAGGAGCCGCTGCGCCGCCATCCGCGCGCCGCGCTGTACCGGCGGCTGCTGTGGGCGGCGGTCTGCTGCGCCGCGCTCGGCGGCCTGTTGGCCTGGCTCGGCGCCACGCACGTGGTGCCCGGGTGGCTCTGGACCCTCCCGCTGGGGGCCGCGCCGCTGGCGGCCGTGCTGGCGGTGGTCGCCTACCGGACGCTGGGGCACACCTGCGCCGGCCGGTACCTCGTGCTGCGGCACGGCCTCATGCGGCGGGAGACCGCGGCGCTGTCGCGGGAGGCCGTACTGGGCCTGAAGGTCCGCCAGTCGCTGGTGCAGCGTTGGTGGGGGCTGGTGAGCCTGGGCGTGCCGACCGCGGCCGGGCTGCGCTTCTACCAGGCGCCGGACATGACGGTGGAACAGTTCATGACGCTCGCCGACGAGGCCGCCCCGGAGCTGCTCGCCGAGTTTCTCCAGCCGGCGCCGGAGCGCAATTCCGCGGGGCCCGTCGAGTAATTCCCCGGCGACAACTCCCGTATCGCCGGCGGGATACGGAAAGATGCCAGGCGGCGTGGCAATCCCGGACCTAAAGCGATGTGCGCCTAATCGATGCGCGCCCTATCGATGTGCGCCGCGGAAATCCCTCGTTTCCCGGCCGCCCGAATCGTCGACACCGGATATTTGGAGTACGCAGAAGATGTGGGAGATCAAACTGGCGGACGGGTTTTCCGTGAGCGCCCTCGGCCTCGGCTGCAGTTCGATGTCCTACGGCTATGAGACCGGTCCGCGGGACGACGCCGAATCCGTCCGGGTCATCCACCGGGCGCTGGATCTGGGCGTCACCCTCTTCGACACCGCCGATGTCTACGGGCCGTTCACCAACGAGGAGTTGATCGGTCGGGCGCTGCACGGGCGCCGGGACCGGGCGGTGGTGGCGACCAAGTGCGGGATGGTCACCCGGCCCGACGGCCGGTTCATGCGCGACGGCCGGCCGGAGCACCTGCGGCGGGCCTGCGACGCCTCGCTGCGGCGGCTGCGCACCGACACCATCGACCTGTACCAACTGCACCGCGTGGACCCGGCGGTGCCGCTCGCCGAGACCTGGGGCGCGCTGGGCGAACTGGTCACCGCGGGCAAGGTCCGCGCGCTGGGCATCTCGCACGCCACCCGTGCCGAACTCGACGAGATCCACGCCGTGTTCCCGCTCACCACGGTGCAGTACGAGCTGTCGGTGTGGGCGCCGGGGAGCAAGCGGGAGATCCTGCCGTGGTGCCGGCGCAACGGCGTGGGCTTCCTCGCCTTCGCGCCCATAGGACGCGGTTTCCTCTCCGGCCGGGTCTCCCCCGAGCAGTTGGACGCGGGCGACTCCCGGGTCCGGGACCCGCGCTTCGGGGCCGAGGCGATGCGCGCCAACGAGGCGATCCTGGAGGGCCTGCGCGAGATCGCCGCCCACCACGACGGTGCCACGCCCTCCCAAGTGGCCATCGCCTGGGCGCTCGCGCAGGGCCCGGACGTCGTGCCGATCCCCGGCACCCGGCACCTGCGCTGGCTGGAGGAGAACGTGGCCGCGGCCCAACTGCGGCTCACCGCCGAGGAGCTGGACCGGCTCGACACCCTGCCGACGGCCGTCGGCGAGATGCACTGGGACCGGCTCCGGGAGGACCGCACGGGCCCCGCCGACGCCCCGGACGCCGCCGACGCCCGGCCGGCCGACTAGGAGTTGTCTTCAAATGTCACGCCCACATCAGGAGCGCTGCGAGGGTGATGGCTGCTTGGTAGGACTCGGCTGTCTTGTCGTAGCGGGTGGC
>NZ_JBIVXW010000029.1:47286-118243 GCF_044769405.1 Streptomyces sp. NPDC090442 | reverse complement strand
GGTTGAGCGGTTCAACCGCACCCTCCTGGACGAATGGGCCTACGCGCAGCCCTACCGGACCGAGGCCGAAAGACGCGCCGCCTACCCCGCCTGGCTGCACACCTACAATCACCACCGCGGACACACCGCGCTCAAGGGACAACCACCCGCCAGCCGCGTCCCCAACCTCACAGGGCAATACACCTAGCGCACCGTGAAGTGGACGATGTCGTCCAGGAACGGGACGTGGATCCACGGCTTGGGCTGCACCATCATCGCCAGGATCACGATCACGGTGCCCAACCCGCCGTAGGTGAGCAGGTCGGTGAAGCGGGACCGGACGGCCAGCATCCCCACCGACGGCAGCATCCGGCGCAGCACCGCACCGCCGATCAGGGACAGCCCGATCACGATGCTGCCGATCCGGAACGCGCCCAGCGCGACCAGCAGCAGCCCGATGCCGACCCCGCCCAGCACGCTGAGCAGCGGCCACTGCCGGGCCGGCGCCGGGTAGTCGCCGGAGGCGGCCCGGCCGCCTCCCTCGGGGCGGGCCGTGTCGCGGGTGAGCTGCGGAAAGCGGCGCGAGGTGCGCTGCGGCTCGGATGCGCCCTCCGAGTGCGCTTCGGCGGCCATCTTTGGCGGTCAGCCCCTTCCGGTGTCCGGGTCGGTGTCGCGGATCAGGTCGTCGTGTGGGTGCGGTGCCGCGGGCGGCGGCCCTTCCAGGCTCGCACGTCCCGGCCGGCCGGTGCCCCGGCCGGCCCGTCGGCGGCTAGCGGTCGGCGGCCGCGCGCTCCGCCGCCTCGACGACGTTGACCAGGAGCTGCGCCCGGGTCATCGGGCCGACGCCCCCCGGGTTGGGGGCGACCCAGCCGGCCACCTCGGCGACGCCGGGGTGCACATCGCCGACGATCTTGCCGTGCTCGTCCCGGCTGACGCCGACGTCCAGGACGGCCGCGCCCGGCTTGACGTCCTCGGGCTTGATGATGTGCGGCACGCCGGCCGCGGCGACGATGATGTCGGCCTGCTTCAGGTGCGCGGAGAGGTCGCGGGTGCCGGTGTGGCACTGGGTGACCGTGGCGTTCTCGGACTTGCGGGTGAGCACCAGCGGCATCGGGCGGCCGATGGTGATGCCGCGGCCGACGACCACCACGTGCGCGCCCTTGATCTCGACGTCGTGCCGACGCAGCAGTTGGACGATGCCGTAGGGGGTGCAGGGCAGCGGGCCGTCGATGCCGAGGACGAGGCGGCCCAGGCTCATCGGGTGCAGCCCGTCGGCGTCCTTGGCCGGGTCCATCAGCTCCAGGACGCGGTTGGCGTCGATGCCCTTGGGGAGCGGGAGTTGGACGATGTAGCCGGTGCAGTCGGGGTTCTCGTTGAGCTCCCGGACGACCGCCTCGATCTCCTCCTGGGTGGCGGTCGCGGGCAGTTCTCGCTGGATGGACGCGATGCCCACCTGGGCGCAGTCCCGGTGCTTGCCGTTGACGTACCAGCGGCTGCCGGGGTCGTCGCCGACCAGCAGGGTGCCCAGGCCCGGGGTGACACCCTTGGCCTTCAGCGCCTCCACGCGGGCGGTGAGCTCGGACTTGATCGCGGCGGCGGTGGCCTTGCCATCCAGAATCTGGGCAGTCATACCCCCATCCTCCCGGATGGAGGCACCCGTGTTCCAATCAGGGCGCGCGAGCGGCAGTTGTCCGGAAACGATCATTGCGGTTGGACAAAAGCTGACCGCCTTGACTGGACAGACGGAATCCTCACCTAGAAGGATTGACGCCGCAGTGCCGCAGGCATCGTCGGGGGCGGGCCATGCATCGCATGAATCAACCTGTGTTTCCTCCGCGTCACGCCGCGTCGTCCCCCACTGGCATTCAACGGAGGAAAACAACAGCATGAGCTTCGGTGACCCGAACAACCCTTACGGGCAGCCGCCGCAGGCCCCGCAGGGTCCGTACGGCCAGCAGCCCCCGGTCCCCCCGCAGGGCGGTCAGCCCGGTTACGGCTACCCCCAGCAGGGCGCCCCGCAGGGCCAGCCGCAGTACGGCTACCCGCAGCAGGGCCAGGTCCCCCCGCAGGGCGGTCAGCCGGGCTACGGCTACGCGCAGCAGCCGGCCAACCCGTACGGTCAGCCCGGAATGCAGGGCATGCCGGGGATGCCGGGGATGCCTACGGGGTACGCGAGTTGGGGCGCGCGAGTCGGTGCGGCCCTCATCGACGGCCTGATCGTCGGGCTCGTCCCGGGCATCCTCTACGCCATCGGCATGGCGATGACGGCCAGTTCGGCCGCCTCGTCCATCCCGGACTACTCCAGCTGCCCGCCGGGCGACTTCAACTGCATCCACAACGCGGCCACCGCCGCGCAGTCGTCGAGCAGCACGCCGGTCGGTGCCATCCTGCTCATCCTGCTCGGTGCGTTGATCGCCCTGGCCGGCGGCATCTTCATCCTGGTCAAGGAAGGCAGCACCGGCCAGACCCCGGGCAAGAAGGCCCTGGGCATCAAGGTGGTCGGTGAGGCCACCGGCCAGCCGATCGGCTTCGGCATGGCCTTCGTGCGCAAGCTCTGCCACATCGTCGACGGTCTGCCCTGCTACATCGGCTACCTGTGGCCGCTGTGGGACGAGAAGAACCAGACGTTCGCGGACAAGATCGTCAGCACCGTGGTCGTCCAGGCTCCCAAGTAATGCCCTCACGGGCCGAACGGACGCCCGCAAGAGCCCACGAAGGCCCCCGCGCAGCAGCGACCGGGGGCCTTCGTGGCGCTCGTCGATACCGCCTCAAGTCGCCTGAAGGACACCGCTCGTGAGTTATCCCAACCCCAACCCCTACGGCCCGCCCCCGGGCCAGCAGCCCGGCCAGCAGCCCGGCCAGCAGCCCGGCTACGGCTACCCCCAGCAGCCCCCGCAGCCGCAGCAGCCGCAGCAGCAGCCCATGGCGCCGTACGGCGCGTACCCGGGCGGTCCGATGCAGCCGGCGCAGATGCCGTACCCGACGGTGATGCCGGGCGGCGTGAAGGCGGCCCGGGTGCTGCTGTTCGTGCTGTCCGCCCTGAACGTCGTCGGGCTGGTCCTGGCGGTGATGGGGCTGGGCGGCATCAGCAAGGCGTCGCACCAGGCGTCGACCTCGCCCTACGCGACGACGGACATGTCGGTGTTCAACGTCGGCAAGGGCGTGCTGATCGCGGTGATCGTGGTCATCGTGGCGTTCACGGTGGCCGCGATCACGCTCGCCGCGCAGTTCGGCAACGGCGGCAAGGGCGTCCGCGTCGGCACCATCGTCTTCGGCGTCGGCACCGTCGTGCTGAGCTTCCTCAGCTTCCCGGTCGGTCTGGTGCACACCGTGCTGGGCATCCTGGTGGTGGTCTTCGTCAGCCGGGACGACGGCAACGCCTGGTTCAACCGGCCGCGTTACTGACCCGCGCGCGGCACGGCCGAGGGCCGCACCCCGTCGGGGGTGCGGCCCTCGGGCATGTCCGGCGGCCCTAGTGGAAGAAGTGCCGGGTGCCGGTGAGGTACATCGTCACGCCGGCCTTCTTGGCGGCCTCGACGACGAGTTCGTCGCGGATCGAACCGCCGGGCTGGACGATCGCCTTGACGCCGGCCGCGATCAGGATCTCCGGGCCGTCGGGGAACGGGAAGAAGGCGTCCGACGCCGCGTAGGAGCCGCGGGCCCGCTCCTCGCCGGCGCGCTCCACGGCGAGCTTGCAGGAGTCGACGCGGTTGACCTGGCCCATGCCGACGCCCACCGAGGCGCCGTCCTTGGCGAGCAGGATCGCGTTGGACTTCACCGCACGGCACGCCTTCCAGGCGAAGGCGAGCTCGGCCAACTCCTGCGCGGACAGCGCCTCTCCGGTGGCCAGCGTCCAGCTGGCCGGGTCGTCGCCCTCGGCCTGGAAGACGTCGGTGTGCTGGAGCACCGCGCCGCCCGACAGCAGCTTGAGGTCGCCGGGCTGGTGCGGGGTGCCCTCGACCTTCAGGACCCGGATGTTCTTCTTGCGGGCCAGGACCTCGACCGCGCCGTCCTCGTAGGCCGGGGCGGCGATGACCTCGGTGAAGATCTCCGCGACCTGCTCGGCGAGGGCGACGGTGACCGGGCGGTTGACCGCGATCACGCCGCCGAACGCGGACAGCGGGTCGCAGGCGTGCGCCTTGCGGTGCGCCTCGGCGACGTCCGCGCCGACCGCGATGCCGCAGGGGTTGGCGTGCTTGATGATCGCGACGCAGGGCTCGTCGTGGTCGTAGGCGGCACGGCGGGCGGCCTCGGTGTCCACGTAGTTGTTGAAGGACATCTCCTTGCCGTGCAGTTGCTCGGCGTTGGCGATGCCGCCCGGCTGGCCGTCGACGTAGAGGGCCGCGGCCTGGTGCGGGTTCTCGCCGTAGCGCAGGGTGCTGCGGCGCTCCCAGGTCTCGCCGAGGAACTCGGGCAGCGCGGCGCCGTCCTCGGCCGGGGCGTGGACGTTGGTCATCCAGGTGGCGACGGCGACGTCGTAGGCGGCGGTGTGCTGGAACGCCTCGGCGGCCAGCCGCTTGCGGGTCGCCAGGTCGAAGCCGCCGCCGTTGGCCGCGGCGAGCACGTCGGCGTACCGCTCGGGGCTGGTGACCACGGCGACCGAGGGGTGGTTCTTGGCGGCGGCGCGGACCATCGAGGGGCCACCGATGTCGATCTGCTCGACGCACTCGTCGGGGGTGGCGCCGGAGGCGACGGTCTCCCGGAACGGGTAGAGGTTGACGACCACCAGGTCGAACGGCTCGACACCGAGGTCGGCCAACTGCCGCTGGTGGTCCTCAAGGCGCAGGTCGGCGAGGATGCCGGCGTGCACCTTGGGGTGCAGGGTCTTGACCCGGCCGTCGAGGCACTCCGGGAAGCCGGTGAGCTCCTCGACCTTGGTGACCGGCACCCCGGCGGCGGCGATCTTCGCGGCCGTCGAGCCGGTCGAGACGAGCTGGACGCCGGCCGCGTGCAGCCCCTGGGCCAGCTCCTCCAGGCCGGACTTGTCGTAGACGCTGACCAGCGCGCGCCGGATGGGGCGCCGCGTACCTTCGGTGGCGGTCACGAGATACGTACCTTTCGTCCCTCTATGCGGTAGCCGTGCCGGGCCAGGCGCCCCACGACCTCGACGAGCAGCGATCGCTCGACTTCCTTGATGCGCTCATGCAGCGCGGATTCGTCGTCCTCCTCCCGGACCTCGACCACGCCCTGGGCGATGATCGGGCCGGTGTCGACGCCGTCGTCGACGAAGTGGACGGTGCAGCCGGTGACCTTCGCGCCGTACGCGAGCGCGTCGCGGACGCCGTGGGCACCGGGAAAGCTGGGCAGCAGCGCCGGGTGGGTGTTGACCGTCCGGCCGCCGAAGCGGGCCAGGAACTCCTTGCCGAGGATCTTCATGAAGCCGGCGGAGACCACCAGGTCGGGGGCGTGCGCGGCGGTCGCCTCGGTCAGCGCCGCGTCCCAGGCCGCGCGGTCCGGGTGGTCCTTGACCCGGCAGACGAACGTCGGCAGTCCGGCCCGCTCGGCGCGCTCCAGGCCGGCGATCCCGGCGCGGTCGGCGCCCACCGCCACGACCTGCGCGCCGTACGCGCCGGCGCCCTGCTCGGCGATGGCGTCGAGCAGCGCCTGGAGGTTGGTGCCGGAGCCGGAGACGAGGACCACGATCCGGGCGGGGGCGGAGCGGGCGGGAAGGGAGGAGGGGGCCACGATGCGGTCTTTCTCGCCGGGGCTTGCGGGTCTGGGTGCTGCTTGCGTGCGGGTTTGTGCGGTCGCACAAAACGAGGGGTTTCGCGGATACGGGGAACCCTACGAACGCGCCGACCGTCAGCAACGATACCGGCACACCGCGCGGCCCCCACGGGACGGGGGCGAGCACGCCAGGTAGCGTCGGGCGGGAGAACGCATGCAGTTCATGGTGACCGCCCGCCCGACCGACCCGCCGGACGGACGCCCACGACAAGGGGAAGACTCACTCCAGATGCCGGACCGACGCCGCCGCGCGGCTCTCCTCCCTCCCCCAGCCACCGCTGGGTGGTACCCCCAGCCCACCACCGCCCCCGGAGTGGTCCTCCTGCCGCGCGAGCGCATGTCGTCGTCCGCCCCGGATTCGCCGGGCTCCGGCGCCCCGGGCCCGTCCGCGTCCGCCGGCCGGGGCGACAACCCCTTCGCGCCGCCGCCGGCCGGCGCCCCCGACCAGGAGTGGCGCCCGCGCCACCCCGCCGTCGAACAGGCCCGGGCCGACGACGGCAACGACAACGGCAAGGGCGACGACGGCGAGGAGCGACGCCCGCAGGACCAACCGCCCGCCTGGGGCAGCCAGTGGAGCAGCCGCCAACCGGGCCGGCAGGGCGGCGACTTCGGCACCCGGCCGGGCCGGGGCGGCGGTCAGGGCGGCCAGGGCGGGCCCGGCGGACCGGGCGGCAGTGGCCCCGGCGGGCTGCGCTGGGACCCCACCGACCCCTCGCAACGGCGGGCCCGCTACGCCCTGCTGGCCGGCATGTGGGCGTTCTTCTTCGTGCTGTTCAGCCTGCCGGAGGTCGCCCTGCTGTTGGGCGCGCTCGCCCTCTACTGGGGCATCAGCGCGCTGCGCGGCAAGCCCGCCGCGAAGAAGTCGACCGACGCGACCCCGGAGGGCGGCGCGGCCGGTGGCAGCACCGCGACGGCGCCGGGCCGGCCGGGCGGCGCCCCCGGTCCGGGCGTCCGGCCGCAGACCTCCGCCGCGATCGGCGGCCTGGTGGCGGCCTCGCTGGCGCTGATGATGGTGGCCGCGACGTTCACCGTGCAGATCGTCTACCGCTCCTACTTCACCTGCGTGAACGACGCGTTGACCCAGGCGGCGAGCAAGTCCTGCGAGAACCTCCTGCCGCCGGGGCTGCGCCCGCTGCTCAGCCAGCAGCAGCCGTAACGGGGTGGCGGGCCGGGCCCGTTGGGGCCCGGCCGCTCCCCTCGGGCCGGCGCTCCGTGGCGCGCGCCGTCAGCCGGCCCGGCCGCGGCGGAACGGCAGGCCGGGCAGCCCGCGGCGGCCGGGAGCTCGCCCCCGCGCCGCGGCCCGCCGCCGCCAGGCCCGCAGCGCCAGCGCCGCCGGCACCCCGGCCAGCGCCGTCCACCCCGCCGCCGCCAGACCGGTGAGCCACCAGAGCGGGCCGAAGTCGTCGAGCGTGTCCCGGCCGAGCGCGCCGCCGGCCAGCCCGGCGAGCACCGCCGTCACCGCCCCGCACAGGCCCGCCGCCACCGCCGTCGTCCCGGCGGTCCACCGCCACGACCGGTGACCGTCCCCGACCGCGTGACGCGCCAGCAGCAGCACCGCGGCCGCCGGCACCAGCAGCGCCAGCACGCCCACCGGCCAGGACCCCGGCCCGGGTTCCGGCAGGCCGTCGAGCAGCGGGAGGTGCGGCAGCCGGGGGCGCGGCGAGCTGCCGAGCGGCCCCACCGCGCTGCCGGCGCCGACCGCGAAGCCGGGTCCCAGGCCGTAAGCGGCGCCCCACACGGCCGCGTTGGGGAGCAGGACGAGGCAGAGCAGCAGCACCGTGCAGCGGCCGGCCCAGTCCGGGGCGAGCCGGGCCAGTTCGGTGCCGACCCGGCCGGCGTGCAGGGCCAGCCCGCACAGGGTGAGCAGCACGCCGGCGGCGAGCAGGCCGAGGGTGGCGGCGGCCGCCGCCCGGCCCGCGATGGCGAGCCGGGGGCCGGGGAACGCGGCGCGCAGCCCGGCCGGCAGGCCGCCGAGGGCGCGCGGGACGCGGGCCGGCAGCAGCGCGACGGCGTCCGGCCCCAGGGCGTGCCAGGCGGTGGCGGCGAGGGTGGCGACCGCGGTGCCCGGGACGGCGAGCAGCGCGGACAGCGGCGCGGCGGGCAGCCGGCCGGTGGAGGCGTAGAGCAACGCACCGGCGGCGACGAGCAGATAGCCGGCCAGGAGGGCGCCGAGCAGGGTGCGCGGGGCGACCGTCGGGCCCGGCGCCGCGGGGCGGGGGTCGGCGGCCGCGGCCAGGGTGTCGCGGGCGGCGCGGTGCAGCAGCCAGACCGGGAGCGCGGCGAGCAGCAGCGGGGTCAGGCCGACCGGCGCCGGGGCGCCGGTCGCGGTCGCCTCGCGGACCAGGCCCCCGCCGTGCGCCATGAACCAGAGCCCGGCGGCCAGGTGCAGCGCCCGGGACGGGCCGCTGTCCGGGTACGGGGAGGCGACCCAGAGCAGCAGGACGGCGACCGCGAGCGCGCCGAGGCCGAGGCCGGCGGCGGTCACCCCGCTGACGACGGCGGTGCCGATCGCGGCGGAGCGCTGCGCGGCGGCCCGGCCGTGCGAGGACAACGTGGTGCCGCGTTCGGTCAATTGGCTCACACGGCCATGCTGCCAATAACACCCCTTTCCGCCACGTAACGGGCATTCGTCCGCCGTGTCGCGCGCGCTGCCCACCCGGCGTTTGAAGACTTCCGGTATGAGCGAGCACCACCGCAGACCGTCCGGCCGGATCTCCGACGAGCCATCAAATGAGCATGAAGGCAAGGAACTTGACGGTCCATCGGCCGCGTTCGACGCGCTGTACGCGGCGCACGCCGGGCCGTTGGTCCGGCAGGTGGTGCTGCTCACCGGGCGGGCCCGGCTGGCGCGGCGGGCGGTCGCCCGGGCGTTCCGGATGGCCTGGCAGCGGTGGCCGGAGGTGGCGGCGGACCCCGATCCGCCGGGGTGGGTGCGGGCGGCCGCGTACGACTGGGCGTTGGCACCGTGGCGGGGACCGTTCGCCCGGTGGCGGCCCGCCGAGCGACCGGGGCCCGGGACGCCCGCACCGCCGCCGGCCGCACCGGCGGACCGGGCGCTGCTGGCGGCCGTGTTGGCGCTGCCCGCCCCGTACCGCCGCGCGCTGCTGCTGCACGACGGGGTCGGGCTGGGGCTGCACGCGACCGCGGTGGAGGTGGAGGCCAGCACGGCGGCGACGACCGGGCGGTTGACGCACGCCCGGGAGTGCCTGGCCGAGGAGGTGCCGGAGTTGGGGCTGCGGGGGCTGCCGCCGGATCGGCAGGGGGCGGTGCTGCACGCCCGGTTGGCCGCGCTGGCGGCGGCCCGCCCGGTGGCGCCGCCGGCCGCGCGGGAGGTCCGGGCCGGTGCGGAGCGGGGCGCCCGGCTGACCACCCGGGCGGGGTTCGGGGCCGCCGGACTGCTGGCGGCGACGGCGCTGGCGGTGTCGCTCACCGCACCGGACGGCTACCGACCACCACGGCCGGCGATGGCGGCGCCCTCCGGGCACTCGGCCGCGGCGTTCCCACAGGCCCACGGGCAGGCCCCCCGGCAGGCCCGTAAGCGGACCCACCAACGGCACCACAAACACCACCACAAGCACCACCACAAGTGGCATCACAAGCGCGCCCGGCTCGCCCCCGATCTCCGGTGAGCCCGGCCCCGGTTCACCGCGCGCGAACGGCCGTGGGCCCGCACCCCTCTTCGGGGCGCGGGCCCACGGCCGTCATGCGGTGCCGCCGTTGGACGGGCCCGCGCGGCGGCTCGGCGAGAAGCGCGGGGGCGGGCCCGGTGGCGGCAGGCGCGATCAGCCGCCCAGGATCTCGCGGGCCAGCAGCGCGGTCTCGGACGGGGTCTTGCCGACCTTCACGCCCGCGGCCTCCAGGGCCTCCTTCTTCGCCTGGGCGGTGCCGGACGAGCCGGACACGATGGCGCCGGCGTGGCCCATCGTCTTGCCCTCGGGCGCGGTGAAGCCCGCCACGTAGCCGACGACCGGCTTGGTGACGTTCGCCTTGATGAAGTCGGCGGCCCGCTCCTCGGCGTCGCCGCCGATCTCACCGATCATCACGATCAGGTCGGTGTCGGGGTCGGCCTCGAACGCCTCCAGGGCGTCGATGTGGGTGGTGCCGATGACCGGGTCGCCACCGATGCCGACGGCCGACGAGAAGCCGATGTCCCGCAGCTCGTACATCATCTGGTAGGTCAGCGTGCCGGACTTCGACACCAGGCCGATGCGGCCCGGCTTGGTGATGTCGCCCGGGATGATGCCGGCGTTGGACTGGCCGGGGGTGATCAGGCCGGGGCAGTTCGGGCCGATGATCCGGGTCTTGTTGCCCTTGGTCTTGGCGTACGCCCAGAAGGCGGCGGAGTCGTGCACCGCGATGCCCTCGGTGATGACGACGGCCAGCGGGATCTCGGCGTCGATGGCCTCGACGACGGCGGCCTTGGCGAAGGCCGGCGGCACGAAGAGGACGGAGACGTTGGCGCCCGTCTTCTCCATCGCCTCCTTGACGGAGCCGAAGACCGGGACCTCGGTGCCGTCGAAGTCGACACTGGTGCCGGCCTTGCGCGGGTTCACGCCGCCGACGATGTTGGTGCCGTCACCGAGCATCAGCTTGGTGTGCTTCATACCGGTGGCGCCGGTCATCCCCTGGACGATGACCTTGCTGTCCTTGTTGAGGAAGATAGCCATGGTTGTTGGAGTCCTCGTCCCTTACTTGGCGGCGGCCAGCTCGGCGGCCTTGTCGGCCGCGCCGTCCATGGTGTCCACGCGCTGCACCAGCGGGTGGTTGGCGTCCGAGAGGATCTTGCGACCCAGCTCCGCGTTGTTGCCGTCGAGGCGGACGACCAGCGGCTTGGAGACGTTCTCGCCCTTGGACTTGAGGAGCTCCAGGGCCTGCACGATGCCGTTGGCGACCTCGTCGCAGGCGGTGATGCCGCCGAAGACGTTGACGAACACGGACTTCACGTCCGGGTCGCCGAGGATGATCTCCAGGCCGTTCGCCATGACCTCGGCGGAGGCGCCGCCGCCGATGTCGAGGAAGTTGGCGGGCTTGACGCCGCCGTGGTTCTCACCGGCGTAGGCGACGACGTCCAGGGTGCTCATGACGAGACCCGCGCCGTTGCCGATGATGCCGACCTGGCCGTCCAGCTTGACGTAGTTCAGACCCTTGGCCTTGGCCGCGGCCTCCAGCGGGTTGGCCGCCGCCTTGTCCTCCAGGGCCTCGTGCTCCGGCTGACGGAACTCGGCGTTGGCGTCCAGGGAGACCTTGCCGTCGAGGGCGAGGACGTCACCGGAGGCGACCTTGGCCAGCGGGTTGACCTCGACGAGGAGGGCGTCCTCCTTGACGAAGGTCTGCCACAGGGTGACCAGGACGTCGGCGACCTGGTCGGCGACCTCGGCCGGGAACTTCGCCTGGGCGACGATCTCCTGGGCCTTCTCCTTGGTCACGCCCTCGTTGGCGTCGACCGGAACCTTCGCCAGGGCCTCGGGCTTGGTGGCCGCGACCTCTTCGATGTCCATGCCGCCCTCGACGGAGGCCATGGCCAGGAAGGTGCGGTTGGTGCGGTCCAGGAGGTAGGAGACGTAGTACTCCTCGGCGATCTCCGGAGCCGTCTCGGCGATCATCACCTTGTGGACCGTGTGGCCCTTGATGTCCATGCCGAGGATGTCCGTCGCGCGGGCAACGGCCTCGTCCGGGGTCGCGGCCAGCTTCACGCCGCCGGCCTTGCCGCGGCCGCCGACCTTCACCTGCGCCTTGACGACGGACTTGCCGCCAAGGCGCTCAGTCGCCGCGCGCGCCGCCTCAGGCGTGTCGATGACTTCACCGGCCAGCACCGGTACACCGTGCTTGGCGAAGAGGTCCCTCGCCTGGTACTCGAACAGGTCCACGCGCGTCCGTCCCTTGTCTTCTCAGAATCGCCGTAGTGATCGCGGTTCGTTCGTCTGCGATGGGCGTGCCGCGAAGGGCAACGTGACGGCGCTGTCACAGGGGAGGCGTATGCACGGTGGCCGGATACGCGGCATGTCCGTCTCGCAGCGTATCGCCGCAGGACATGCGTCCCTAAATCGCAGATCACACTCCGGCGGTGATTACGGTCACAGATCTTTCGGCCAAGTCGCTCCGCGACCCCTTTTCCGCAGGAGCGGCGCGGGCCACCGCAGTCATTTCGCAGGGCCGTCCGGGCCCGTGGGTCACCCCGCCGTCGTCCACCGTGCACTCCGCGGCCGCGCGTCGTTCGCGTGCCGGCCCGGACGCGGCGGGCGGACCCTCTCGCGGCCGCCTCTGTCCGCGTGAGCGGGTTCCGGTTGCGGGGGTGCGGCGAACCGTTCTTGAAGAGTGTGCGACGCTCCCGCACGGGACCTCCGCAGGGGGTGTCCGGAAAGCTCCTTGCCCCTTCAACTCCCCCTGAAAGAAACTGCGTTGAGCACTTACGCATCAGGAGTCACAGGCCGGAGTCGCGCGCTTCGGGCTTGGTCCCGTGCGGGGCGCGCCGCTGATCGCGGGCCGCCTCGCACCGGATGTAGACGGGGGAACTTGATGGGTAGCGGGGGATGTCCGACCACGATCGGCGCGGTACGCGGTCGTGGCCCCCGCCGCACCCGCCGTCCCTCCCCCCTTCTCGATTCCTTGGTGTCCTCACACTCGGTGCCTGAAGGGATTGGAGGGGGAATGCCGACACATACGACCTATCCCGGCGTCTATGTCGAAGAGCTTCCCAGCAGCATCCGCAGCATCACCACCGTGACGACGTCGGTGACCGCGTTCGTGGGCCACACCCGGCGCGGTCCGCTCAACCAGCCGGTCCGGATCACCAGCTTCGCCGATTTCGAGCGCCGCTTCGGCGGGCTGACCTCGCGCAGCCCGGTCGGCTACGCCGTCCACCAGTTCTTCGGCAACGGCGGTGCCGTCGCGGTGATCGTCCGGGTCGCCAAGGCCGGCACCGGCGAGGAGGCCCGCGTCACCCTGGAGTCCACCGAGGGCCGCAGCCAGTGCCCGGTCCTGGAGGTGTACGCCAAGGAGCCCGGCGTCTGGGGCGACGGCCTGCGGGTGGCGGTCGACCACGACACCCCCTGCCCGGAGGAGACCTTCAACCTCCAGGTCCTCGACGCGCACGGCACGGCCCGGGAGTCCTTCTCCGGCCTGTCCATGGACCCCGGCGACGGCCGCTTCGTGGAGACCGCGGTCACCTCCGGCTCGGCGCTGATCCGGGTGGCGGCGGTGGGCGAGGGCCGCCCGGACCCGTCCGGCACCGTCTCCAAGCCGTTCCACCACGAACTCCCCGATCTGGCCGTCGACTTGACGGTGAAGATCGGCGAGGTGGAGCGGGAGTTCACGCTCTTCGACCCGGACTGCGACGGCGAACCGCCGTGCGACGTCACCGAACTGGCGCTGCTGCTGGAGCACAAGCTGCGGTCGCTGCCGGACGCCCCCGGCCGGCACGCCTTCGCCGGCACCCGGGTCATCCCCTTCGGACGCCGCATCCAGGTGGTGGCCGGCTCCACCGACCCCGGTGACGTGGTCCGCTTCGTCGGCGAGTGCGCCAACGACCTCGGGCTGGAGGCGTCGGTCAACCCGCCGGTCTTCGCGCTGTGCGGCGGCGCGGACGGCGACCCGCCCGGGCCGCGCGACCTCATCGGCAGCGAGGCCCGCAAGAGCGGTCTCCAGGCGCTGCGCGACCTCCCGGACGTGAATCTGCTGGCGCTGCCGGAGCTGGCGTCGTACGCGTCCGTCGACGACATGACCACGGTGCTCTCGGCGGCCCAACGGCTGTGTCGGGAGCGGCGGATGTTCCTGCTGGTGGACGCGCCCGCGACCTGGGCCGGGGTGGACGCCGCCCGGGCCGGGATCGGCGCCTTCGACGCGGTCCGCGACGACCACTCCGCCCTGTACTTCCCGCACCTCCGACTGACCGACCCGCTCACCGGCCGGCTGCGCTCCTTCCCGCCGTCCGGCGCCCTGGCCGGCGTGATCGCCCGCACCGACGGCGAGCGCGGGGTGTGGAAGGCGCCGGCGGGCACCGGGGCGCGGCTGGCCGGCGTGCACGGGCTGACCGTCAAGCTCACCGACCGCGAGAACGGGCTGCTCAACCCGCTCGGCATCAACTGCCTGCGGACCTTCCCGATGGCCGGCCCGCTGGTCTGGGGCGCCCGCACGCTCACCGGCTCGGACGCGCTGGACAGCGAGTGGAAGTACGTCCCGGTGCGGCGGCTGGCGCTGCACGTGGAGGAGAGCCTGCTGCGCGGTCTGCAGTGGGTGGTCTTCGAGCCCAACAACGAGCAGCTCTGGCAGCAGATCCGGCTCAACGCGTCGGCGTTCCTGCACTCCCTCTTCGAGAAGGGCGCCTTCAAGGGCGGCACCCCGCGGCAGGCGTACTTCGTCAAGTGCGACAAGGACACCACGACCGAGGCGGACGTCGAGAACGGGATCGTGAACGTCGTGGTCGGCATCGCGCCCGTCAAACCGGCCGAGTTCGTGATCGTCACGATCCAGCAGCTGGCCGGGCAGTTCGACCTCTAGCCCTACGACGCGGGCGCCGGGGCGCGGCGGGCGGACGGTGTCGGCAGCCGGTCCGCGCCACGACGCCGACGCGCAGGAACGACGTGCAGGAATCCGACGTGAAGGAATCCGATGGCTGAGTTCAAGATCAACGCCCATCGCTTCGACCCGTACAAGAACTTCAAGTTCCTGGTCCTGTGGGACGGTCGTACGGTCGCGGGGGTCAGCAAGATCAGTCCGCTCAAGCGCACCACCGAGGTCGTCAAGCACCGCAACGGCGGCGACCCCAGCTCGCCGCGGAAGTCCCCGGGGCGCTCGGAGTTCGAGGGCATCACCCTGGAGCGCGGGGTCACCCACGACCCGGAGTTCGACCGCTGGGCCAACAAGGTCTGGCAGGTCGGCGCCGGCCTCGGCTCGGAGGTGTCGCTCGCCGACTTCCGCAAGGACCTCGTCATCCAGGTCCTCAACGAGGCCGGCCAGGTCGCCGTCTCGCACAAGATCTACCGGTCCTGGCCGAGCGAGTACCAGGTCCTGGGCGAGCTGGACGCCAACGCCAACGCGGTGGCCATCCAGAGCCTGAAGCTCGAATGCGAGGGCTGGGAACGCGACTACGAGGTCCCCGAACCGCAGGAGCCCTCGTTCACCCACCCGGCCTGAGCGGCGACGAGGTGGTGGCGAGGTAGCCGATGGCGGTCACCGGGCCGGCGGAACTGCTGGCCACCTGGGAGGCCGGGCTGGCCGAACGGGCGGCCGGCCGGGCCCTGTTGCTGCACCGGGCGGCCCGCCCCGGCGAGCCACCCGACGCCCTGCTGTCGGCACCGCTCGGGGAGCGGGCGGCCGACCTCTTCGCGCTGCGCCGGGCGCTGTTCGGCGACCGGCTGGAGGTCACGCTCGACTGCGCGGCGACGGGGTGCGGTGCGGCGATGGAGTTCGAGCTGGACGCCGGGGAGTTGGCGGCCGCCCGCCCGCGGCCGCCCGAGGGCGGGCTGCGGGTGGCGGAGGGTGCCTGGGTGGTGCGGTTCCGGCTGCCCGCCCCCGGCGACCTCGCGGCCGTGGCCGCCGCCCGGCCGTCGGACGACACCCACGCCCGGCGGCTGCTCGCGGCCCGCTGCGCCCTCGCCGCCCACCGGGCCGGCCGGGAGGCCACCGCCGAGGAGCTCGCCCACCTGCCCGATCCGGTGCTCAAGCGCTTCGCCGAGGCCGCCGAAGCGGCCGACGCCGGCGCGGAGTTGACGTTCCGCATCGCCTGCCCGGAGTGCGGTGCGACCACCCCGGCGGAACTGGACATCGCCGGGTACCTGTGGACCGAGCTGGACGCCTGGGCCCGGGACCTGCTCCTCGACGTCCACCTGCTCGCCTCGGCCTACGGCTGGAGCGAGCCCGAGATCCTGGCGCTCAGCCCGCTGCGGCGCCGCTACTACCTGGAGCTGTGCGCGGATGCCTGAGATGCCCGAGCCGCCGCCCGCCGCGTCCGGCGACTACCTCGGCCGGCTGCTGGCCCGGTACGCCCCCGCGGCACCGGCGCCGCCGGACGATCCGTTCGGCCCGCCGGTGGCCGCCGGGCCGGGCCGGCCGACGCTCGTCCGGCCGCGGCTGCCCGGCCCGTTCGAGCGGGTGACGGCGCTGCCCGGCCCGGCCGACGGCGAACCGGCCGACGACGGGCCCTCGTTCCCGCGGGCGGCCGGATGGCCCGCCCCGGCCCCGTACGCCGGTCAACTCCCGCGCGCCGAGCGGCGGACGGAGATCCGTACCCGGGCCGAGCGGGAGACGGTGCTCCGCACCGAGGCGGCGCCGGAGGCCGACCGCGGGCCCGCCGCCGCCCGCCCCGGTCCCGCGCCCCTGCTGCGTCCCGCGGCGGCGGTCGCGCCCGGGGCCCGGGCCGCCGGCGAGGGCGGGCGGGCGCGGGGGCGGGCGGGCGCGGCCGGTCCGGAGGACACCGCGGCGGGCCGGACCGGGGACCCCGCGCGCGTCCCGAGCGACGCCGGCGCACTCACCGGCGCGCTCCGCCCGCGCACCGACGCCGTGCCGGCGCCCCGCCGCCCCGTGCCGCCCCGCGGCCAGGCCCCGGCCGGGCGGCGCGCGGCGCGCGGTCCCGCCGAGCGGGTGGTGCACGTGCAGATCGGCCGGCTGGAGGTCCGCGCCGCCGGCGCCGAACGTCCCGCGGCGGGCGGCCGCCCGGCCCGCCCCGAGCGGCGCGCGCCCGCGCTGAGCCTCGGTGACTATCTGGCATCCCAGCAACGGACTTCAGGGGGACGGTCCACATGAGCAACGCACTCGCCCTCGCGACGGTCACCCAGGCCCTTGCGCTGCTGATCGAGCACAACCTGCACCCCGAGATCGACATGGCCGTCTCGGTGGAGACCCGCAAGCCGCCGGCCGATCCCCCGACCGACCCGACCCTCACCGTCTTCCTCTACCAGGTCACCCACAACCCCTCGATGCGCAACTGCGACCTGGTCACCCGGGCCTCCGACGGCACCCTGCTCAAGCGCCCCGCCGCCGCGATCGACCTGCACTTCCTGATCAGCGCGTACGGCGAGGAGCAGGAGCTGGTCGGCCAGCGGCTGATCGGCAGCGTGGTGCGGACGCTGCACGAAATCCCGGTACTGCCACGGGAGTTGATCGAGGAGGCGACCCAACGCCCGTACCTGGCGGGCAGCGACCTCGCCGAGTCGCTGCAGAAGGTCCGCTTCACGCCGACCCAGATGGACGTGGACGAGACCTCCAAGCTCTGGGGAATGCTCAACAACACCCCCTACGCACTGTCGGTGGCCTACCAGGCGTCGCTGGTGCTGCTGGACGGCCACCAGAGGCCGGTGCCGGCCCGGCCGGTGCGCAGGCCGGAGGTGCGGGTGGTGCCGGAGGTACCGCCGGAGGTCCCGTTGGACGAGCCGGAGACGGGGCCGGCGGAGGCGCCGACGGCGGACGCGACCCCGGGCGCCTCGACCCCGGGCGCGGCGAAGCCGGTCGCGAAGAAGGCGGCGAAGAAGCCGGCACCCCGTAAGTCCACTGCCGTGGAGGGGAGTTCGGGAGCGCGTTCGCGGCCGCGGGCCCGTAAGGCGACCCGCGACCGGGCGGCGGGAGCGGACGGTCCGCGCCGCGCCGACGATCCGTCGCGCGGCGACGACGGCGAGGGCTGAGGCGCGGTGCGGGGGACGGGGGCGGAGAAGGACATGGCAGACGGCGGGCGGGCTCCGGAGGCGTCGGGCCCCGAGGCGGAGGGCGCGGCGCTGGCGGCCGCCGTCCGGGCGGTGTTGGCGCGCCTGGACGCGCATGCCGCCCGCGCCCCGGGCGACGGACCGGTCGAAGCCGGCGGGAGGGGGAGCGAGCGCGCGGGCCACCACGACGCCCCCTCCCTCCGCGCCCTCGACACCCTCGCCGACTGCTTCGGGCTCACCCCCTTCGAGCGGGAGGTCGTCCTGCTCGCCGCGGCCGCCGAGGTGGACCCGACCACCGGCGCCCGCTGCGCCGCCGCCTGCGGCGACCCGGCCCGCCCGCACCCCACGTTCTCGCTCGCCCTGGCGGCGCTCGACGCGCCCCACTGGAGCGCCCTCACCCCGGTCGCCCCGTTGCGCCGCTGGCGGCTGATCGAGCTGGCGGACGAGACGCGGCTGACCACCAGCCGGCTGCGCCTGGACGAACGCGTCCTGCACTTCCTCGCCGGCGCGCCGTACCTGGACGCCCGGCTGCACGGCCAACTGCGGCGCACCGCGGCGCCGGAGACCCTGCCGCCCGCGTACGAGCGGGCCGCCGACCGGGTGGCGGCCGGGTGGGCGGGCCCCGGGCCCGACGCCCCGTTACGCGTCGAGCTGGTCGGCGGCGATCTGCGCACCCGCGCCGACATCGCGGCGACCGCGGCCCGCCGCAGCGGCCTCGGCCTGTACGCGATGTCCGCCGAGGACGTCCCGACCGCCCCCGCCGAGCGGGACCTCCTGGCCCGGCTCTGGCAGCGGGAGGCGATCCTGCTGCCGGCCGCGCTCCTGATCGAGGTCGGCGAGCTGGACCGCGAACAGCACGCCGCCGCGGACGCGTTCATCGCCGGAGCCGCCGTCCCGCTGGTCGTCTCGGGCCAGGACCCGCGGCGGACCGGCCATCCGCGCGGCCAGCGCGTCACCGTCCCCCACCTCTCCGACGAGGAGCAACTGGGGCTGTGGGGCGCCGCGTTCGCCGACGTCCCCGAGATCACGGACCGTCATCTCGCCGCCCTGGTCGCCCAGTTCCAGCTCCCTCCGCACATCGTCCGCTCGGCCGCCGCCTCCGTCCGTCGCGACCTGCCGGCCCCCGACGGGCCGGGCGCCGCCGAACTCGCCTGGCGGGCCGGGCTCGCCGAGGCGCGGATGGGCCTGGACGAGCTGGGCCGCCGCATCGAACCGCGGGCCGGCTGGGACGATCTGGTCCTCGCCGACCGCCAGTTGCGCATCCTCCAGGAGGTCGTCGCGCATGTGCGGCAGCGCGCGACCGTCTACCACGACTGGGGCTTCGCGGGGGCGCTGCGCAGCGGCCTCGGCGTGACCGCGCTCTTCGCGGGCGGTTCCGGCACCGGCAAGACGCTGGCCGCCGAGGTGATGGCCAAGGAACTGGGCCTGGACCTCTTCCTGATCGACCTCTCCCAGGTCGTCAGCAAGTACATCGGCGAGACCGAGAAGAACCTCAGCCGGGTCTTCGACGCCGCCGAGCGCGGCGGGGCGCTGCTGCTCTTCGACGAGGCCGACGCGCTGTTCGGCAAGCGCAGCGAGGTCAAGGACAGCCACGACCGCTACGCCAACCTGGAGGTCAGCTATCTGCTGATGCGCATGGAGGCGTACCGCGGCCTGGCCGTGCTGACCACCAACATGAAGAAGGCCCTGGACTCGGCCTTCCTGCGCCGCATCCGCTTCGTCGTCGACTTCCCCTTCCCCACCGAGCGCGAACGGGCCGAGATCTGGCGCCGGGCGCTGCCCGCCCGGGCGCCGACGAAGGGCATCGACCCGGCGCTGCTGGCCCAACTCACCGTCGCCGGCGGCTCGATCCGCAACATCGCCCTCTCCGGCGCCTTCCTCGCCGCCGAGGAGGGCGACCACCTCCAGATGCGGCACATGCTGGCCGCGGCCCGCACCGAGTACCTGAAGCTGGAACGCTCCCTGACACCGTCGGAGGTCCACGGATGGGTGTGAACCACGAGGCCGGCGCCGGCGCCGGGGACGGTCGCGACGGGGCGCGGGGATCCGCCGCCCCGCAGTCACCACGGCCGTCGCGGCCACTGGCGCCGTCGGAGCCCCCCTCCCCCACCGACACCTTCCGGATCGACATCGGGGAGCTGGTCCTCGACGGCTTCGACGCCCGCACCGTCGATCCGGAGCGGGTATCGGCCGCGTTCCGGGCCGAGTTGACCCGGCTCCTACGGGAGCGCGGCGTCCCGCTGGCGGCGGACGACGACGGCCGGGCGCTGGACGCCCTCGGCGGTCTGCCGCCGCTGCCGGCCACCACCCACCCGGTACGGCTGGGCGAGGCGCTGGCCCGCGCGGTGCACGCGGGCCTGGCGGGACGGGGGGCGGCGCGATGAGCGGCGCGTCCCGGTCCGCTTCGCAGGACGCCCGGTCGGCGCGCGAGGAGCGGCGCCGCCGGCGCAGGGAGCGGTCCGCCAGGTCCGCGGCGCCCGAGCCGAAGAACATCGTCAGCGGCGCCGGCCACCCCCTCGACCCGGGCGTCCGAAGGGAGTTGGAGGAGCAGCTCGGGCACGACTTCGGCCGGGTCCGCCTACACTCCGGGCGGGACGCCGGGCGGCTCGCCGAGCTGATGGGCGCCGACGCCTTCGCCGTCGGCCAGGACATCTTCTTCGGCGAGGGCGCCTACCGGCCGGGCACCGCCGACGGCCAACGCCTGCTCGCCCACGAGCTGTTGCACACCGTGCAGAACCCGGACGGCCTGGGCGCCCTGCGGGCCGGCCGCGACCTGGGCGCGGTCAGCCTCCCCCAGGAGACCATCGAGCGCGAGGCGGAGTCCGCGGCCCAGGAATCCGTCCGGGCCGCCATGCTCGGCACCGTGCGCGAGGACGCGACGGCGCCGGAGGTCGAACCGGGCCGCGCCACACCGGGCTGGCTCCGCTACGCCACCGTCGACGCCGACCGCCGCCGCCGGGAACTCCTCGACCCGGCAACCCTGGTGGACCGACTGACCGGCGGGGTACTGCGGTCGCTGCGGGGGGATCCGGAGGATCGGTCCAAGCGCGCCCGGATGCAACTCGCCGCGCTCCCGGCCGAGTTGCAGGACGCGGTGGTGGACCGGCTGGAGCGCCGGATGCTCAGCACGGAGCGCGAGCGGCTGCTCGACCTCGTCGAGGAGATCGAGCACGACGAGGACCTGGAGCCCAGTTCGCTCGATGCGCCGGCAATCGAGACCGACCCCGCCGAGGAGCTGCGGTCCGCCCGCGAGCACAGGCAGCGGGAGGCTGCGGAGCAACGGGAGCGGGCGCAGAAGCCGGGGCTGGCGCCGGGGCCGGAGAAGGACGGGCACCAGCCGGCGGGCGCGGCGGGGAGCACCCCGCAAAACGGCGGGGACCGGGCGGACGGGACCACTCCGCAGGGCGGGGCGGAGCCGGGCGGGCCCGTGGCGGCGGACGGGAACGCGGGGCGGGGCGGGCAGCCCGAGCAGCAGGGCGGCGCGCCCGGGCCTTCGTCGACATCACAGGCGCCGGGGTCCGCGTCCGCCGACGCGAAGTCCTCCGCCGACGGAGCGACCGGCGGCGGCCGGTCGTCCGCCAACCCGGGTTCCTCCGCCGACGGGACGTCCGACAAAGGGGCCTCCGCCGGCGACGGGTCGCCCGCCGGCACCCGCGACAGCGGCCAACAGGCCGGCGACAAGGGCGGGCAGAAGGGCGCCGGGGCCGACGGCAAGGAGGCCACCGAGAGCGCCGGCACCCCGGTGGCCAGCAAGGAGGAGTCCGCGGCCAAGAACCGCCCGGGCGCGGTCGACGCGCAGGTGGCGGGGAAGCAGCTGAACCCGGCGGACAGGCGGGGACAGGAGAAGCCCTCGGGCACCCCGTCGGCCGCGCAGCGCGATGCCCAACAGCCGGGCACCGTGAGCACGTTGGACGGCGTGCGCACCCAGGATCTCGAAGGGCCGCCGGAGAAGGTCGACGAGGATCCGTTCGGGGCGGGCAGCGAGTCCGAGGTGGACGTGGGCGGCGGCGAGCCGAGCGCCTGGGACATCACGCTGCACCCGGACGACTTCCTGCCCGCCCAGGACCTCGACGTGGCGGCCGTCCCGACCGCGGACAAGCTGGACCCGTCCTCGTCCGCCACCCCGGCCGCCCCGTCGTTCCCGGCCCCGCCGGTGACCAGGGCCGACAAGGTGCAGGCGGAGCGGGACGCGGAGGACGCCGAGGACGCGGCGGCGGAGGCCGGACCCGAGGAGGACGTCGACGAGGCGCCGGCCGGGGCGGAGCCGTCCGCCGGGGCCGACCGCCCGGACGGGGCGGGGACCGGCGGGGAGACGCTCGCGCCGGAGCGGGCCGCCGGGGCCCGGACGACTCCGGGCACCGCGTCGAAGGATCCGCAGCAGGGCGCCGATCCGAAGGCCGGTCCCGTTGCCGCGCAGGTGTCCGTGGAGCAGGCGCCGGGCGGGCCGGAGGGCGGCGGCCAGGCCAAGGAGCAGGCGGCCAAGGAGGAGCAGGGCACGCCGGCCGCGGGCGACCGGTCGGGGGCCGGGCAGGAGCAGGGCTCCCCGCAGGCGGCGGGCGCCAAGTCCGCGGAGGGCGGGGCGACACCGTCCCCGTCCGCCGGTGGCGGGGAGCGGAAGAAGGCGGAGGCGTCACCGTCGGGCACGTCCGCACCGCCGGCGGGCGCGTCCGCCGCGGCACCCACGGGCACCAACGAGCCGTCGGGCGGCGCCCGGTCGTCCGCGCCGGGGCGGGACAGCCATGTCTCCGGCGGGTCCAACGCGGACACCTCCGGCGGGGCGAGCGCCGACGCGACGGCCGGGGCGCAGCGCGAACCCGCGGGCGGCGGGGGCGCGGCGTCCCGTACGGAGAAGCCGGCGGAGCAGGGTTCTCCGAGCGGCGGGAAGGGCGGTGCGGAGCCGGCCGCCAAGGTGGAGAGCCCCGCGGCGGCGAACTCCAAGACGGCCAGCGCCGACGCCGAGGGTCCCCAGGCCGCGAGCCCCAAGGCCGGGCAGGCGTCCCCCGCCGTGGCCGCCCGGCCGGCGCCGGCCCCCAAGGGCGCGGGCGGCGGCGGAGGGGGCGGCGGCAGCGCGGCCGTGCCCGTCAAGAAGGCCACGAAGGACTCCGGGCCGACGCCGAACCTCTCGAACGTCTCGCCCGAGGCCGGCCTGGCGACCGCGTCGAAGCTCAAGCCCCACAAGGCATTTGAGGCGATGGGCGGAGTAGGCGGTGCGGTGGACCGCACGGTCGGTGACGAGCACAAGGCACTGGCCGCGGCGCCACCCTCGATGCAGCGACCGGCGGGCGCGCCGCAGACCCTCCAGGGGAGGCCGAAGGCCGACGCCCCGGCCCAGTACGACCAGAGCCCGGCACAGCAGAGCGAGGCGCCCGAGGCGGACAAGGCCGAGGTCACCGGCGCCAAGGAGCCCGAGGGGCAGATCGAGGCGGAGAAGGCCGAGGAGCCGGGCGGCTGGCAGACGTTCAAGATGGCCCTGGGCTTCGGCATCGGGTGGGTGGCGGAGAAGCTCGGCTTCAAGGTGGACAAGCAGGAGTTGGCCGCCAAGTTCGCCGGGCTGCCGACGAAGGACGAGGCACTCAAGAAGGCCCAGGCGGGCAACGCGCCGGGCGTGCAGATGCAGGGCGCCGCCGGCGCGAAGGCCGACGAGCAGAGCGGCGCCGTCGACTCCAAGGGGCAGTCCACCGTCGCCACGGGCCGGGACGACGCGGGCCGGCCGATGGGCGAGAACCAGGTCTACCCGAACGCGCCCAAGGAGCGGATGGCCGCCAAGGTGCCCGGCCCGCAGGGCGGCGGGGGCGCCGCCCAGCCGGGCGCGGCGAACACCGGGGCGGTGCCGCCCGAGGCGGCCTCCGAGGTGGCGGAGCACGATCGGGGCCCGCAGTTCCAGGCCGCGTTCGGCGACGGCCAGAAGAACATGTCCAAGGGCCGGCAGCAGAAGGACCAGGACTTCCGCGACTCCCAGGAGAAGCACAAGAAGCAGGTCGACGCCGAGATCCAGGGCAACACCAAGAGCCAGGCGGACGAGCGCCAGAAGGCGATGTCCGAGGTCACCGACCACCGCGCCGACTGGCGCAAGGAGCAGGACCAGGAGCTCAAGAAGCTCGGCGACAAGAAGTCCGACCGGCACGACAAGGTCCGCAAGGACGTCAAGGACAAGGAGGAGAAGACCGACAAGGACTCCACCAAGGAGAAGGACGACGGCGACAAGAAGATCCAGGACAAGAACACCCAGGCCGAGAACGACGCGAACAAGAAGCGCGACGACAGCGTCAACGAGTCGGGCAACTGGCTCAGCAAGGCGTTCGACTGGATCAAGCAAAAAGTCATCGAGATCAAGAACGCGATCGTCGACATCATCAAACGGGCCCGCGAGGCCGTCGTCGGTTTCATCAAGCACTTCAAGGAGACGGTCGAGCGCTGGATCAACGAGGCGCGCCAGTACATCGCGGACGCCATCAAGACCCTGATCAACGATCTCATCGAGTTCGCGAAGGCCATGGTCCGCGCGGTCATCGAACTCGCGCTACGCATCCGCAAGTTGGTCGCCGATCTCATCTCGGCCGCTATCGCCCTGGTCAACAAGCTCTCGGCGATGTTGAAGAAGGCGCTCAACGACCTTCTCGATGCCATCGGCAAACTCCTCAGCGGCATCCTCAACATCCTCAAGCAGGTCCTCGAAGAGGCCGTCAAGCAGGTCAAGGCGGCCATCAAGGCGGTCCTGGACTTCGCCTCGAAGCTGCTCAGCGCGCTCGGCGAATGGATGCTGATCGCGGTCGACTTCCTCTCCGACCCGGGCGGTTGGCTCAGCGGCGCCAAGAACTCCGCCGTGGACGGCGCCAAGAACCACCTCTTCGCCGAGATCTCGGCCGCCGTCAAACAGTGGTTCAAGGACAAGATCCAGGAGATCCTCGGCGTCCCCAAGGCCATCCTCGAAAAGCTCCTCAACGGCGGCTTCAAACTCGACGACATCGTCCAGGAGACCTGGAACGCCGTCCTCCCCCAACTCCCCCTCATCATCGGCGAACTGGTCATGACCAAGGTCGTGGCCAAGCTGATCCCGGGCGCGGGCTGGGTGATGGGCGTGATCGACGCCATCCGTACGGCCTGGGGCGCGCTGAGCGCGATCCTGCGGGCGCTGTCCATGGTCCTCGCCTGGCTGAAGGCGGTCCGCACGGGCGGCGCCGGCATCCTCTTCGCCAAGGCCGTGGCCTCCGGTGTGGTGGCGCTCCTCGAAGTCCTCTACCAGTGGCTCCTGAACGGCATTGGCAAATACGTCGCCAAGGTCGGCCAACGCCTCAAGGGCGTAGCGGCCCGCCTGGGCAAGGGCGTCTTCGGACGCGGGGGCCGCGACCGCCCGAGGGGCGCCGCCGGCGAGGGCTCCGGCGGCCGCGCCCCCCGCTCCCACGAACCGTCCAGGGAACCCGCCCCCCGCACACCCGGTGCCCCGGCAACCCGCCCGAGGACCAACGAGCCCCACGACCCGAAACCTGCCGAGCGCCCAAACGTCACCAAGCCCGGCGACCGCCCCACCACAGCCGACCCCACCCACAAGCCCACCGAGGCCCCGGAAAAGCCAACCCCCCACAAGCCCAGGTCCCCCAACGAAGACCCCAAGAAGCCCACCACTCCCACCCCCCACGACAAGAACGGCAACCCCAAGTCCCCCAACGAAAAGCCCGACACCCGCCCCACCCCACCCGCCAAGCCCAAGCCCGAACCGAAGCCCAAACCCAAGCCCAAGGAAGACACCCCCACCCAGCCCAGGGACAACGAAAAGCCGAGCCCCAAGCCCAAGGACGACGAAACCCCCCACACCAAACCCAAGGAGGACGACAGGCCCGGCACCAAACCCAAGCAAGACCCCCACGACCCCAACAAGCCCGAGGAACCCCCCACTTCAAAGCCCAAGCCCAAGGACGACAAGGAACCCAACCGCCCCCACACGCCCAACGAAAAACACCCCGAACACGACCCGAAGAACCCCAAGCACCACCCGGACGAGAAGGGGCCCCACAAGCCGCACCACGACAAGCCCAACGACAAGAAGCCCGGCAAGGAAAAGGACGAAAAGAAAGACAAGAAGAAGGAGGACGAGAAAAAGAAGGATTCGAAGGACGCGCGGCTGGCGAAGATCGTGGCCCGTATCCGGCCGAAGGTAAAAGCCCTACTCACCCGAGGGGCCGGACGAAGAGTACACACCACTGCTCTCGCAGGGATGCGACTGTGGTACCGACTCACCGCTCTCAGCGTCCAGGGGCAGAGCACATTCCAGGATGTCGCCAAACTCAACCCGGAGCAGTTGGTTATCAATGGCGCGACGCTGGATTCTGAGCCCATCCTCCAGTTCCTGCGGCAGGTTGAAGAGGACATCGTGCAACAGCGACGTCAGATGCTGACGTCGCAAGCGTCTGGAGTCAGCCAACAGGCCGGTGGGAAAAATACAAGCCACAGCGTGCCCCCTGACCTCGACATGATGACCGCGGGTCTACAGATGGAACAGGAACTCGGACAGCCCGGACAGCACAACATCATCAACTACGAGGGGGCTGGTGGCGGCGAGATCTCCTCGAAGAAACTCGGAGCCAGGGCCGCCAATCTGTTCGTCGAGAAGAGGACGGGAGGTAAGAGCACCGGCGAAGATGGAACCTACGAGGCATCACTTGACCGGCTGATGCACGACGGACGAATTGGCCCAAGCGCACAGACCCTTGCGGGAATCCAGAGGAGCCGGTCAAACGACTTCGGCGCAGATAATCTCGAAATGGTGTTCCTGGGGCATCTTGCCCACAACACCGAGCCAACCAGGAACCCTGGCACAGGGGTACTTTCCGTTCTCCATCAGGACTTCTACGGCCAGATACCCAACATGCCGCGGAGGCGGGATCAGGCCCGGGCGATGGTGCGGGCGTTCATGAGGCAGACGATGCTTCCCGGAGGCTCCTCAGGCGCGGCGACAACCTGGCATCGCCACCTTGACTCACCCGGATCTCTGAACTCCGCGATCGCCAAGCAAATCCAACTCATCCAGCGCACCAACCCAGATCCAGCCCTCTACGCGGGGTACCTTCGAGAGAACCCTCACTGGCAACGCCGCTCCAAACTCATCCGGGACGCAGAAGAGGAGAAGACACGAGCGACAACAAACGAGTACCGCCAGAGGAATGAACTCAGCAAGGCGAAGAAATCAAATGACCCCGAGCGCAGCAAGACCATCGAGCAAAGACTCACAGAGGCGACCAGAAGGAAGAACCAAGCTACAAAGAACCTCACCGCGGAGAAGGCTAAATTCCGCAAACGAGAAGGCGTATCTTACAACGCCATGCAAAAGCTTGAGAAACTACAAAACGCCGAGCAGCTAGCCAACCGTGAAGTCTCCTTGCTGCAAAGCTGGTTCAATACCCAAGGAGCCATAGACACGCCCTCACACGGCGACGTCGAGAAGACAGAGGCGCTCCTCAAAAAGCGGATCATTGAACGCCTTCAGCGCGAATTCGACTGGTGGCATCCAGACCGGAGGCTGATGCAATGAGCACACCGAACACCGTAGAACGCCCGGGTGGATTTCGATCACGTCGATTCGTTTTTCGGGCTCCACGCGCCACGCGAGAGATGAGAGGAATCGCCTACTCTGCAGGGTGGCGAAATACGCTCGACCGAGCAGAGAACGAGATCCCTGGAGAACCCCTGCTCATGAAATGGGAGGTCAGGCCCGGGTTGATTGTTTCCTATACCGAAAAGACCGCGATCGGCACGTCGTTCGTCATGGCTGCCAGCTCTCTGGGAGCTGCCGAGGTAGAGGGCAGTGTCGCGGTTTTCGTCGCGCATCCCCTGGTGATGAAGTTCGACGACCTGCTCGCCTCGCATGACGGGTCGGGCAACCCTGCCGAACAGGGAAGCGCACTCGCCCGTCTTGGCCTCGGCGCCCCGATCGAGCCGGACGACCGCTTCGTCAGCCGCTTGCAGGCTGGCGCCTTCGCCGAGCATGGAGCCGTACGCGAAGGAGCGCTCTGGGGGATGGCCTACGCCGAGTGGTCTGTGTTTCGCGAACCGCTTCGGCAGGCTTCCCTGACCGATTCCGACGATTTCTTGAAGAAGGTCGCCAGTACCGCCTTGCAGGCATTCGACCGGATTGGAGTCCCTGAGTCATGACCCGCTACGCAGACATCCGCAAGCCCATTCGGTCCGGGATCGTTGTGGTTGATTCTCAGGTGGGGGTGCCGCAGCGCATCATCGTGTTGCAGTTCAATCCGGACACGTTGGAGCGGCAGGTGGCGCCGCAGGCGGCCGGGGGTGAAGGGGACAGCGGCGGGGGCGGAAGTGGTGGTGGGGATCGGAATGAGGCGTTGCGGCTGAAGGGGCCCGCGCAGGAGACGTGGAAGTTCACGGCGGAGATCGACGCCACCGACCAGCTCGATGTGGCGGCGCCGGAGGGGATCCATCCGGAGTTGGCGGTGCTGGAGATGTTGGTGCAGCCGACCACCGCGCAGCTCTTGGCGGCGTCGAAGTTGACGAAGAAGGGCACCATCGAGATCAGCCCGATCGAGACGCCGTTGACGTTGTTCACGTGGGGCAGCAAGCGGGTCATGCCGGTGCGGTTGACGGAGTTGTCGGTCAATGAGTCGGCGTTTGACGTGAATCTCTGTCCGATACGGGCTTCGCTGAGCATCGGGTTGAAGGTGTTGACGGTGAGCGACCTGCCGGCCGGGCACCCCGGGGCGGCGCTCTATCTCGCGCACCTGGCGCAGAAGGAGCAGTTGGCGCGGCGGGCGCGGGGCGGGTCGTTGGCGCAGTTGGGGCTGGGGAGGGGGATCTGAGGCATGGGTATCGAGCCGTATGAGAGCGCGTTGGACGAGGTGCCGGGGGCGCATCCGTATCCGCGGAGCAGTCGGTATGCGGGGATCGGCATCGGGGTGCACGTGATGTCCGAGGGGACCGAAGTGCGGTATGCGAAGCGGCGGTTGTTGCCTCCGTTGGAGCAGGACGCGGACGAGCTCGTGCCGCATGTCGTCAGCGGTGGGGAGCGGCTCGATCAGCTCGGGCAGCGGTATTTCGGTGATCCGGGGCAGTGGTGGCGGATCGCGGACGCCAATCCGGTGTTGGAGCCGCGGGAGTTGACGGAGGAGCCCGGGGTGGAGATAGCGGTGCCGCTGCCGGGCGGGTTCGCCCAGGGGGCCGGCGGGGCGGGGGTGCGGCATGGCTGAGGGGGACGAGCCGGTCGGGCGGGGGCCCCTTCACGTATCGCTGTACATGGGACCGAAGTTGGCGCGGTTGGTGCCTCAGGAGGTGATGGAGGCGCTGTTGTCGGCGCAGATCACCAGTACGGCGGGTGAGCGGAGCGGGTTTCAACTGGCGTTCGACTTGACGAAGAAGGGCGCGATCGTCGAGCGGTTGTTGCCGGAGGGGTTCTTCGATCCGAAGACCAGGGTCATCGTCACCGTTTCCCTCAAGGGCACGCCGGTGGTGTTGCTGGACGGGGTGATCGTGCGGCACGAGGTGGGCAGCAGCAACCATCCCGGGCAGAGCACGCTGACCCTCACCGGAGAGGATCTGTCGCTGTTGATGGATCTGGAGGAGCGGACGGATCGCTATCCAAATCTGGCGCCCTCGCAGCGGGTTGAGCGGATCCTGTCCAAGTACGCGGACTACGGGATCGATACCCGGATCATTCGCGAGCAGATTCCGCAGCCGCCGCGGGAACAGGTGCGGGTCGACTACCAGACCGGGACGGATCTGCAGTATGTGAACGACCTTGCGCGGGCCAACGGTTACACGTTCTATCTGGAGCCGGGGCCGGTGCCGGGGCGTTCGACGGCGTTCTGGGGGCCGGAGCAGCGGCTCGGGCAGCGGCAGCACGCCCTGAACGTGAACATGGATGCGAATTCGACGGTTGACCAGCTCACGTTCGCGTATGACGGGACGGCCAGGGAAGAGCCGCAGGCGCGGGTGCAGGACCCCGTGACGCGGCGGGCACCCCTGCTCGCGCCGCCCGACATCAGCCCGTTGCGGCCGCCGTTGGGATTGCGTGGGTCGCCGGCGCTCAAGCGGAAGACGCTCAGCGGGACGGCGAAGATGGACGAGGGGCTGGCGAGGGCCGAGGCGTTGGGTCGGGCCGCCACCAGTGCGGACGCCATCTCGGGGTCCGGTTCGCTGGACGTGACGCGGCACGGGTATGTGTTGCGGCCGCGGGAGTTGGTGGGGGTGCGCGGCGCCGGGGTCACCTACGACGGGGACTACTACGTGAAGAGCGTGACGCACAATCTGCGGATCGGCTCCTACCTCCAGAATTTCACACTGTCGAGGGAGGGACTGATCGCCCGCCGCGGCACCGTCCGGCCCTAGCCCCTCCTCGCAGGGCCCCACCCGCAGCACCTCACCCGCACGCGGTCGCCGCAGTCTCGGCGATCGCCGCAATCGCGGTATCCGCGCAACCGCCGTAACCGCCGTAACCGCCGTAACCGCCGTAACCGCCGTAACCGCCGTCAAGGAGAGAAGTCGCGCATGGCCGGTGCACCGAACAACCGCTTCCTCGGCAAATTCCGGGGCCGGGTGGCGGCCAATGACGACCCGATGGGAATCGGGCGGTTGAGGGTCCAGGTCCCGGACGTGTTGGGCGACGAGGTGTCCACCTGGGCGCTGCCGTGTTTCCCGTTCTCGGGCGAGCGGGCCGGCCAGGTGGTCGTGCCGTCGGTCGGGGCCGGGGTGTGGGTGGAGTTCGAGCAGGGGGATCCCAGTTTCCCGGTGTGGGTGGGGTGTTGGTACGGGCGGCGGGAGGAACTGCCGGAGGACGCGCAACGGGACCCGGCGATTTCGCGTCCGGTGGTGATCCAGACGCCGGGGAAACACAAGATCGTGCTGTCGGACGTGCCCACCGAGGGGATTTTGCTGGAGGCGCCGGGCGGCGCCTATGTGCGGATCGATGCCACGGGTGTCCACCTCAACAACGGACACGGGGCGTCGGTCTCGCTGACCGGGGAGCAAGTCGACGTGAACGACGGTCGGTTGACCGTGCCGAAGAAGCACTGACGGGAGCGGGGGAGGCAGGGCAGATGGCGAGCGGAAACGTCCTCCATGGCGGAGTGGTCATGGGATGTCCGCACGGGGGGCTGGTGGTGCCGGTCCCGGCCGGCGGTGACGGCGCGGGCGCGGTGCGGATCGACGGTGCGGCGGTGACCACCGCCGCGGCGCTGTTCACCGTCAGCGGGTGCACGCACGTCGTGGCGGGGCGGCCGCAGCCCTGCGCCAGCGTGCGGTGGACCGCGGACGGCGGCGGTGGCGGTGGCGGTGGCGGTCAGGTGTGCGTCGACGGCGCGCCGGTGCTGCTGGATTCGTCGGCGGCGATGTGTTTCAGCGCCGGGCTGGTGCCGCAGGGCCCGCCGGTGGTGGCGTCCGTCGGCGGGGGCCGGTGGGGCGGTTCCGAGGGGGTGACGAGCCGATGAGGGCGGCAGCGGGGCGGGTGCACCGCACGGACCTGGCCTTCCCGTACCGGGTGGACCGGCGGGGGCGGACCGCGCACGCCCGCCATGACGCGCATGTCCGGGACCTGATCGAGCAGTTGCTGTTCACCAGCCCCGGCGAGCGGGTGATGCGGCCGGACTTCGGGTGCGGGCTGCTGGACCTGGTCTTCACGCCGAACAGCCCGGAGTTGGCCTCGGCCGTCGAGCTGTCCGTGCAGGCGGCGCTCCAGCGCTGGCTGGGCGAGCTGATCGAGGTGGCGTCGCTGGACGTGGTGAGCGAGGAGAACGTGGTGCGGGTGTACCTCCAGTACGTGGTGCGCGCCACCGCCAGCCGTCGCGATGAGGTCTTCGAGGGACGGGGGGTGGCGTGATGAGCGGCGGCACGCGGGCGGCCGGGGTGAGCCGGCGGGAGCGGATACGCCAGGAGCGGCGCAACGGCGTCGACGAGGTGGAGGTCTCCGAGGACGGGCGGACGCTGACCGTCACCTTCCTCGGCAAGGCGCCGCACGGGCTGCGCCCGGAGAACGTCCGGATCGACGGCGGGCGCCGGATCACCGGCATCGAGGCGTTGGAGATCACGGTCGAGCGGGAGGAGGACCCCGAGCTCGACGACCGGCTGGTGGTGCTGCTGGACCGGGCCGGCGACTTCTCGACGTACCGGCTGTCGGTGGTGGAGACCGACCCGTACGGGCGGCCGGGCAGCGCGCCGTTCCCCGGCTTCGACCAGCGGTACTTCTCCGCGGAGTTCTCGTTCCGGCCCAACTGCCCGACGCCGTTCGACTGCGTGGACGGGGACGGAGGCGTCGTCTCCGTCCCCGGTGGCCCACCGGAGGCGCTCCGCTCCCCCGCCTCCGCCCCCGTCATCGACTACACCGCCCGGGACTACGCCACCCTCCGGCAGGTCGTCCTGGACCGGCTGCGGCTGACCACCCCGGAGTGGGTGGAGCGCAACCCGGCCGACCTCGGGACGACGCTGGCCGAGCTGCTCGCGTACACCGCGGACCAGATCAGCTACCAGCAGGACGCGGTGGCGACCGAGGCGTATCTGGACACCGCGCGGAGCCGGGTGTCGGTGCGCCGGCACGTGCGGCTGATCGACTACCCGATGCACGACGGGTGCACGGCGCGGGCGTTCGTGGCACTGGAGGCGGTGGAGCCGCTGACGCTGCCGCCGGGCTCGTTCCGCTTCGCCGCCGTCGACTACCGCGCCTACGGCCCGCGGGACCGGCCGGAGCTCGGGACGGTGCTCGACGACCGGGAGTTGGCGGTGCTGGCCGAGCGCGGCTCGCTGGAGGTCTTCGAACCGGTGGTGCGGGACGCGCCGCTGACGCTGCTGCCGCAGCACAACACCGTCCACCTGTGGACGTGGGGCGGGGAGGTGTGCGGGCTGCCGAAGGGCGCGACCCGCGCCACCCTCGCCGACGACTGGGTCGACGAGGGCGGCGGGCGGCGGCAGTTGGCGCTCGCCCCCGGGGACCTGCTGCTCTTCGAGGAGGTGAAGGGCCCGCGGACCGGTACGCCCGGCGATCAGGACCCGACGCACCGGCAGGTGGTGCGGCTGCGGTCGGTCACCCCGGCCGTCGATCACCTGCTGGGGCGGCCCGTGGTGGAGGTCACCTGGGGCCCGGAGGACGCGCTGACGTTCCCGCTGCGGCTGTCCACCCCCGGCGGCCGCGACTGCGCGCCCGTCGAGGACGTCAGCGTGGCGCGCGGAAACGTGCTGCTGGTGGACCACGGCCAGACCCTGGACGGAGACGGGGACGGGTACGAGACCGTCACCGTGCCGCCCGTCCCCGCCGTCCTCCCGTCCTGCGACCCGCCGGCCTTCGGCTGCCGGGACGGCGGGCACGGCGGCAACGAGGTCGCGCGGCTGCTCGGCGACCTCATCGAACGGGCCGAGGACGGGCGGGAGTTGACGCCCGACGACGTGCGGCGGGTGGTCACCGCGGTGGGCGAGGAGGCCGCCGAGCGGGCCGGTATCGGGCTCGCGTCGGCCGGGCTGCGGGCGGAACACGTGACGCCCGGGACGGCGTACGCGCAGGCCGCGGCGGTGCGGACGCTGCTGGCGCAGTCGGTGTATCCGGGGATCGCGCCGCGCTTCCGGCCGGTGCTGGGGCGCGCGCCGGTCGTCCAGGCGGTGCCGTTCCCGCAGCCGCGGCACATCGCGGCCGGGCAGGCGGAGCACCTGGCGGCGGTCCCGGAGCGGGTGCGGGCGCGACTGGTGGAGCTGTGGCGCAGCGCCCGGGACCGGGACGGGTTGGACGAGGCGGAGGTCGCCGAGCTGACCGTGCTGTTCGGGCTGCGGCTGCTGGAGGAGCTGGAGCTGGTCCGGCATCCGGTGCGGGCGCTGCGGGAGTTGCTGCACCGCAGCCCGCGGCTGCTGGACGGCAAGCTGCGCCGGCTCACGGTGCTGACCGCGCGGGCGCGGGCCGGGACGGTGCTGGACGCGCGGACCGCCTGGGAGATCACGCACACCTGGGGCGCCGGGTACGCCGACGGGCTGGATCCGGACGAGCCGGTGCTGCACGGCCCGGCCGCCGCGGTCCACCAGGACCCGCGCGAGGCCCTGCCGGCGATCCGCCTGAAGGAGCTCGCCTGCGAAGGCGAGGCGCGCGGTCCCCGGTGGCTCCCGCGCCGCGATCTGCTGCGCAGCGGCCCCCGCGACCGGCACCTCGTAGGGGAGTTGGGTGACGACGGGCGGCTGGCGCTGCGGTTCGGCGACGGGCGGTACGGGGCCCGGCCGACGCCCGGCGCCCGGCTCGCCGTCCACTACCGGATCGGCGGCGGCCCGGCCGGCAACGTCGGCGCGGAGGCGATCGGCCACCTGGTGCTGCGGCGCGCCCCGGAGGAGTCCGATGCCGCGGAGACCCTGCCGGTCGTCGGGGTCCGCAATCCGCTGCCCGCGGTGGGCGGCACCGCGCCCGAACCACTGGAGCAGGTACGCCAGTTGGCGCCGCTGGACCTGAAGCGGACCCGGCTGCGGGCGGTGACCGCGGAGGACTACGCGGTGCTGGCGGCCGAACTGCCCGGCGTCCAGCGGGCGGCGGCTCAGATCCGTTGGACCGGCGCCCTCCAGGAGGCGCGGGTGGCGATCGACGCCTACGGGACGGAGGAGCCGACCCCGGCGTTCCTGGACGGGATCGGGTACGCGCTGGAGGGCTACCGCAGGATCGGGCACGACCTGGTGGTGCAGCCGGCGCGGTGGGCGCCGCTGGACGTCGCGCTGACGGTGTGTGCCGAGCCCGGGCACCAACACGGGCAGATCCTGGCGGAGTTGTACCGGGTGCTGGGCGGCCGGGCGCTGCCCGGCGGGCGGCTGGGCTTCTTCCATCCGGACGCGCTGACGTTCGGGGAGCCGGTCCGGCTGAGCCGGCTGGTGGCGGTGGCCGCGGCGGTGCCGGGCGTACGGAGCGTGGTGGTGGACCGGCTGCGCCGGATGTTCCACGAGGACCGCGGGGAACGGGAGGCGGGGGTGTTGCGGCTGGGGCCGCTGGAGATCGCCCGCTGTGACAACGACCCGGACCGGCCCGAGAACGGCCGGCTGGTCATCGAGCTCGGGGGTGGGCGATGACGGAGCGCGAGACGGCGGGCACCGGCTGCCGGTGCGGGTGCGACGGCGGCGGGCACGACGAGCGGCGGGCCGATCCCGCGCTCTACAACCCGCCGGGCCGCACCGCCCTCAACTACCGGGTGGGGGACCATGGTTCGTTCCTGGCCGCGATGCTGGACCGGCTGGCGTCGCCGGCGTATCCGGCGCTGCGCGGACTGACCGTCCGCACCCCCGACGACCCGTCCGTCGGGCTGTTGGACGCCTGGGCGGTCCTCGGTGACCTGCTGACGTTCCACAGCGAGCGGATCGCCGACGAGGGGTATCTGCGGACCGCCAACGAGCACCGTTCGCTGGCGCTGCTGGGCCGGCTGGTGGGGCACCGGCCGCGGCCCGGGGTGGCCGCCGACACCCACCTCGCCTACACTCTGGACCGCGACCCGCGGGCCGGGGACCTGCCGGTGGTCGTCCCGCGGGGGGCGCGCAGCCACAGCGTGCCGGCGGGGTCCGACGAGGAGCCGCAGACCTTCGAGACCGACGAGGACCTGACGGCGCGCTGGGCGTGGAACGAGCTGGCGGTGCGGCAGCGGCGGCCCGCGCTGCTGACCGCCGACGACCTGGCGTCCCGGCCGGAGTTGCTGGTCGCGGGGACGGCCACCGGGCTGACCGTCGGGGACCGGCTGCTGTTCGACTTCGGGGTGCGGCGGGTGCTGCTGGCGGCGGCCTCGGTGCGGCCGGACCGCACCGAGGACGTGACCCGGGTGGGGCTGCCGCAGGCGGCACCGGCGTCGCTGCCGGAGCTGATCACCGAGCTGCGGGCCTGGATCACCGAACCTCCCCTGACCACGGACCCGGACGACCCGGACTACCCGCCGCCGGCCACGCCGCAGGCGCCCAACCCGCGCCCGGTCAGCCGCTTCGTCGCCGACTTCGACGCGCAGGTGCTGGCGCCGCTGCGGAAGGACCTGGACGGAATCACCACCCCGGAGGCGCTCGCCGCGCGGCTGGCCGGGCCGCACGAGCGGCTGGCGGAGGCGCAGGCGGTGGCGGCCGGGTATCCGGAGGTCGTCGCGTGGTTCGAGGAGCTCCAGGCGGTCGTGGGTGAACTGGCCCTTCGGGCCCGCCAGTTGGGCGGTGAGCTGCCGGAGGCGCCGGGTGCCGGGGACGGCGAACAGCACCCCGCCGAGGGGCACCCGACCGCCCCTCCCCCGGTGCCGCCGGCCCTGGCCGCCCTCGCCTCCGTGCTGCCGGCGCTGCGCACCCGGGTGGTGCGCCCGCCGTCCGCGGCCGGGGAGGTCGCCGCGGACCCCGGGCGGGCCTTCGGCGCCGGCGCGGACCTGGGGGCACGGCTGCTCTCCGCGCTGGACCCGCGGGTCGCCGACGGCCTCTACCCGGCGTGGCGACGGGCCGCGGCACCGCGGGCGGCCGGCGCCGGCCAGCCCGGTGACCAGCCACTGCTGCGCGCCCTGATGGCGATGCGGGTCACCGCCGCCCCGTTCGGCGCGACGGCCCCGCTCAAGCCCGTCCAGGACGACCGGGGCCGGGTCATCAGGACCGCGGACTGGCCGCTGACCGGGGCGGCGCTGACCACGGTGCGGGTGGTCTTCGACACCGCCGGGAAGACCCCGGTGCGGGCCGAGTTCCAGCACGTCGAGACGGGGAACTCGGTGCAGCGGGCGGAGAACCTGCCGGCCGACACCCGCTTCGAACTGGGCCGTGGCCGGGTCGAGTTGTCCACCCGTACCGGCCCCGAGCACGAGCTGAGCTGGCTGGGCCGGCACGCGGCGGACGCCCCCGAGGCGGGGGTGACCGCCCGGCTGCTGCCCGGGCTGCCGGAGCGCACGCTGTTCGTCTCCCGCCCGGCGGAGGACGGCAGGATCCACGTCTCGGTGGGCAACGGGTCGGTCCAGTCCTGGCAGTTGGCGCCCGGCGAGCACCGGCAGGTCACCGACGGCACGTACGAGGTGCGGGTGCGGGTGGCGGCCGGCGGGGAGCCGCCGGGCGTGGAGATCGCGATCGCGACGGTCCCGAAGCCGGCCGACCGGCACGCGCTGGCGCTGGACGCGGTCTACGACGCGATCACCGTGGGCAGTTGGGTCGCCATCGAGCGGCCCCGCAAGGGCGCGGACGGCCCGGACGGGATCCCCGGCGACAAGAAGCTGGCGTTCGTCACCACCCGGGTCACCGCCGTCCGCACCGCGGTGCACGCCCAGTACGGGATCACCGGCCGGGGCACCCTGCTGACGCTGGCCGACCCGTGGCTGGACGAGCACGACGTGACGCTGGACGCGATCCGGGACACCACCGTGCACGCCGCGGGCCAGGAGCTGACCCAGGCGGACGAGCCGGTGGGCGAGGACGTGCACGGCGACCGGCTCGAACTGGCCGCGCTCCACGAGGGGTTGCGACCGGGGCGTCGGCTCGTCGTCTCGGGCGAGCGGACCGACATCCCGGGCGTATCCGGGCTGCGGGGCACCGAACTGGCGGTGATCGCGGAGGTGACGCAGAGCCTGGACCCGGAGCTGCCCGGCGACCGGGTGCACACCACGCTCACCCTGACCCGGAACCTGGCGCACCGCTACCGGCGGGAGTCGGTCCGGGTGCAGGGCAACGTGGTCCCGGCCTCGCACGGCGAGAGCCGCGACGAGGCGATCGGCAGCGGGGACGCGGCGCGCGCCAACCAGACCTTCGCGCTGTGGCAGTCCCCGTTGACCTGGCGTCCGGCCGACAACCCCCTGGGCGCGGTGCCCGAGTTGGAGATCCGGGTGGACGGGCTGCGCTGGCACCCGGTGGACAGCCTGGCCGGGCGCGGCCCCCATGAGCGGGTGTACGTCACCGGCACCACGGGCGGGGACGGCTCCCGTTCGGGCGGCGCCGAGGGCGGGGGCGGGCGGACGACGGTGACGTTCGGGGACGGGGTGCACGGCGCCCGGCTGCCGAGCGGTCACGACAACGTCCGGGCCCGGTACCGCTTCGGCACCGGCCGGGCCGCCAACGTCGCGGCGGACCGGATCACCCAGGCCGTCACCCGCCCGCTGGGCGTCACCGGCGTCACCAACCCGCAGCCGGCCACTGGCGGCGCGGACGCCGACGGCCCGGCGCTGACCCGGCGCACCGTCCCGCTGGCGGTCTCGGCCCTGGACCGGCTGGTGTCGCTGGTGGACTACGAGGACTTCGCGCGCTCCCGGGCGGGCATCGGGCGGGCCGCGGCCCGCGAGGTGTTCGACGGTCGGCGGCAGGTGCTGCACGTGACGGTGGCCGGCGTGGACGACGTCCCGCTCGGACCGGACGCGGAGGTGCTGCACGCGCTGCGGGCCTCGCTGGCGGAGTACGGCGACGGCCGGCTTCCGGTGCGGGTGGACGTCCGGGAGCCGGTGCTGCTGCTGTGCGCGGCGAAGGTCACGGTGTTGCCGGACTACTCCTGGCCGCTGGTCGAACCCCGGGTGCGGCGCGCGCTGTCGGCCCGGCTCGGTTACGACGGCCGGGAGCTGGGGCAGCCGGCCCGGCTGTCGGAGGTGCTGGCCGCCGCCCAGTCGGTACCCGGGGTGGACTATGTGGACGTGGCCGCCTTCACCGGCGTTCCGGCGTCCGTCACCACGGACGAACTGGCCGCGCTGGCCGGCGCGTTGTCGGGTCCGCCGCAGGCGTCGGTGCCGGCCCGGCTCGCCCGCTTCGACGAGCGGATCCACGAGGTGACGGCGGACGGCGGGGAGACGCTGACCGCGGTCGCCGCCCGGTACGGCATCCCGCTGGCGGAGCTGCTGCGCCTCAACCCCGACCTCACCGACACCCGCCCGCTGCCCAAGGGCCGCGCGCTCTGCGTCTTCCGCGGCGTCCGACCGGCCCAACTCGCGCTGTTCGACCCGCGGGTCGCGGACACGCTGATCCTGACGGAGGAGACCCGATGACCACCAACAGGGAGCCGGACGGGCTCGCGGAGCTGCTCCCGCAGTGGCACCGGCTGCGCGACACCGAGCAGGGCGAGCCGCTGCGGGCCCTGCTGGCGGTGATCGCCGAGCAGGTGGACCGGGTCCGGGACGGGGTGGCCCAGCAGTACGACGACTGGTTCGTGGAGACCGCGGCGGAGTGGGTGCTGCCCTACCTCGGCGATCTGGTGGGCTACCGCCCGCTGCCCGGGTACGAGCGGGTGCTGGCCACCGGGCTGCGGGACGGCGGGCTGCCGGACTCCTCGCGGCAGCGGCTGGCGCAGGCGCTGGCGCCGCGCCGCGATGTCGCCGCCACGGTCGGCAACCGGCGGCGCAAGGGCACCCTTGCGCTGCTGGAGGAGCTGTCCGAGGGGGTGGCGGGCTGGCCGGCGCGGGCGGTGACGTTCTCCCGGCTGGTCGCGCACCAGCAGCCGGTGCGGCTCTACGGCTCGACGACCGAGGAGGCCGACGCGCGGCGGCGCGGGCGGGGCCGGCTGGTGGACGTCCGGGACGGCGCGGCGCTGGACCTGGCCGGCGGCCCGTTCGGCACCGTCCCGCGCACCGTGGACGTCCGCCGCGCCAACTCGGCGCGCACGCAGGGCGGTTACTCCCCGTCCGGGGTCGGCCTGTTCGTCTGGCGGCTGAAGCCGTACGCGGTGACGAGGGCGCCGGCGTACTGCCTCGACCGGGCCCGCAACCTCTACACCTTCGCCATCCTGGGCAACGACACCCCGCTGGTGACCCGCCCGGAGCCGGAGCCGTCGGCGACCCACATCGCCGCGCTGGACAACGTCCCGGCACTGATCACCCGCCGGCAGTTGCACGACCGGCTCGCCGACTACTACGGCCCCGGCAAGAGCTTCGTGCTCCGGACGGATGACGCGGACCACCCCGTCCCGCTCGCCGACATCGTCGTCGCCGACCTGAGCGCCTGGCGCTACCGGCCCCGGCGCGGGCAGGTCGCCGTCGACCCGGAGCTGGGGCGGATCGCGTTCGGGGCCCGCTCGGCGCCGCGGCAGGGCGTCTGGGTGGACTACCACTACGGGTTCGGGGACGACCTCGGCGGTGGGGAATACCTCCGCCAGCGCGTCGAGTTGGGGACCACGGGCGACCACGGGCGGATCACCCCGCCGGACGCGACCGTCTACCGGGTCGGACCCGACGCCCCGTTCCGGCGGATCATGGACGCCTACGCCGCCTGGCGGCACGACCGGCGCACCGGCCGGGGCGGCCCCGACGGGATCATCGAGATCGTCCACAGCGGCGCCTACCAGGAGCAGTTGGACTTCGACCTGGAGCCGGGCGACCGGCTCCAGGTGCGCGCCGCCGAGGGCACCCGCCCGGTGATCCGGCTGCTGGACTGGTACAGCAACCGGCCGGACGCCCTCAACATCCGCGCCGTGGAGGCGGAGTGCGCGCCCGGCGAGCGGCCGCGGATAGAGCTGGACGGGCTGCTGGTCACCGGCCGCGGCCTGAACGTCACGGGCCCGCTGGGGTCGTTGGTGCTGCGGCACTGCACGCTGGTGCCCGGCTGGTCGCTGGAGCCGGAGTGCCACCCCGCCTCCCCGGAGGAGCCGAGCCTGGTCCTGGACCGCACCACGGCCTGCGTGGAGATCGACCGGACCATCCTCGGCACCATCGAGGTGCTCGGCGACGAGGTCGGCACCGACCCGCTCCCGATCCATCTGCGCGACAGCATCCTGGACGCCACCGGCACCGACCGCGCGGCGCTGTCCGCCCCGGACTGCCGCCATGCGCACGCGGAGTTGTCCGCGCACCGGACCACGGTCCTGGGCGAGGTGCACGTCCACGCGGTGCGGATCGCCGAGAACAGCCTCTTCACCGGCCTGGTGCGCGCGGCCCGGCGCCAGGTGGGCTGCGTCCGCTTCAGCTACGTTCCACCGGGCTCGCGGACCCCCCGCCGCTACCGCTGCCAGCCGGACCTGGTCGGCCCCGCGGAAGCCGCCCGGGTCCGCCCGCTCTTGCGCAGCGAGCGCTACGGCACGCCGTGGTACGGGCAGTTGGCGGCCGGCTGCGCCGAGGAGATCCGCCGCGGCGCGGAGGACGGCGCGGAACTCGGCGCGTACCACGACCTCTACCTCCCGCAGCGCACGGACAGCCTGCGGGCCCGGCTCGCCGAGTACACCCCGGCCGGCACCGACGCGGGGATCGTGTTCGTCACATGAACCCCCGTCCACTCCGCGCACCGGCCGAACTCCGGCCCACCGCCCGCAGCCTGACCGCCACCGCCCACCACCGACCGTCCGAGCTTCCGTCCGAGGGGGACCCCTTCCATGCACGCTGACCTCTCCCGCATCACCCACCGGCCGGAGCGCCACTACTCCGCGGTGGTGGCGCAGCAGGGCCGGGTCCAGTTGGACGCCGACGCCAACGAGCAGACCGCGATCCAGCTCTTCCAGGCGCGCACCCTGGCCGCCGACCTGATCGGCCCGCACGGCGGCCCGCGCGGCGCCACCGGCTTCAAGGTCGATCTCCGGGGCGGCCCGCACGAGTTGGACGACCTGGTCATCGGCGGCGGCCGCTACTACGTGGACGGCATCCTCTGCGACGCCACCCGCCCCCGGCCCGGCACCCCGGTGCCGACCGCCGCCCACCAGGAGGGCGAGCCCGCCCCGACGGACGCCCCGGCCGACCCCGCCGCCGACGAGACCTGGACGTACTGGAACCAGCCCGACGGCTTCCGCGACCCCGAACGCCCCGGCGACCGGCTGCCCTCCCAGTTCCCCTACCTGGTCTACCTCAAGGTGTGGGAGCGGCTGGTCACCGCCGCCGAGGACCCGGCGCTGCGCGAGGTGGCGTTGGGCGCCGCGCTGCCGGACACCGCGGCCCGCACCAAGGTGGTGTGGCAGGTACTGCCGCTGCCCGCGGCCGAGTTGGAGCTGGACGGCGACAACCCGCCGGCCGACGACATCCGCACCGCCTTCGACCGCTGGGCGCGCAAGGCCGCCACCCCGGCCTGCCGGCTGGCGGCCCGCAGCGAACGCCCCGACCACGGCGACGACGACCCCTGCCTGGTCGCCCCGGAAGCCCGCTACCGCGGCCCGGAGAACCAGCTCTACCGCATCGAGGTCCACGAGGGCGGCGCCGCCGAGGACGCCACCTTCAAGTGGTCCCGCGAGAACGGCTCCCCCACCTTCCCGGTCGACGAACTCGATGGCACCTGGGTGGAGTTGGCCTCCCTGGGCGGCGACGACAAGCTCTCCCTCCACGTGGGCGACCGGGTCGAGTTCGTCGACACCGCCTACAGCAGCCGGGGCGAGGCGGCGCCGCTGCTGCGGGTGGAGGAGGTCGACCTGCCCGGCCGTCGGGTGCGGCTCTCCGACGAGCCGGCGCCGGGCGTGGGCCGGCGGCCCGAGCTCCATCCGTTCCTGCGCCGTTGGGACCACCAGGAGCCCGGCCGCGGGACGTCCGGCCCTCGGGAGTCCGGTCAGCGCACGGTCCGCCGCGGCGACCGGCCCGGCCGGCTCCGGCACGGCGCGCTGCCGGTCGAGGAGGGCGGCTGGCTGCCGCTGGAGGACGGCCTGGAGGTGTACTTCGAGGCCGGCGGCACCTACCGCACCGGCGACTTCTGGCTGGTCCCGGCCCGCACCGCCACCGGCGGCGTCGAATGGCCCACCGACCCGGCGCGCCGCCCGCTGCTCCAGCACCCCGCCGGCATCGCCGTCCACTACGCGCCGCTGGCCTGGGTGCACGGCGAACAGGCCGTGCCCGACCTGCGGTTGGCGTTCCGCCCGTTGGCCGCCGCCATCCCGGCGACCGGCGACGCGGCACCGGCCACGACGGACGCACCCGCGTCCCCGGACACCGGGGGCTACGGGGACTCCGGAGACCTCGGGGACGGCTTCGGCGGCAGCGGCGCTCCCGGCACGGACGACGGTGCGGGCGGCGGGGGCGGCGGACGCGGCCTGGGCACGCTGTCCACCGGCCCGGACGGCGGCTCCGGCCCCGCCCGCCCCCGCTCGCAGACCACCGCGGAGGCCGAGGCGCAGGTCGACGAGACGGGGGTGGTGGACTGATGGCCACCCCGCTGACCGGCAGCCAACTGCTCGCCGCCCTGCGCGCGGAGGGCCTGGTCCTGAACGAGGTCGGCGACTGGCGCCGGCACAACCGGAACACCAAGGGCGCCTGGGGCCCGGTGAACGGGGTGGTGATCCACCACACCGCCACCGAGGGCACCGACGCCTCGGTGAACCTCTGTTACGACGGCCGCCCCGACCTGCCGGGGCCGCTCTGCCACGGCGTGATCGACAAGGCCGGCGAGGTCCACCTCGTCGGCAACGGCCGCGCCAACCACGCCGGCCTCGGTGACCGCTTCGTCCTCCAGGCCGTCATCGAAGAGGAGGAACTCCCCAAGGACCACCTCGCCGACACCGACGGCAACCGGCACTTCTACGGCTTCGAGTGCATCAACCTCGGCGACGGCCAGGACCCGTGGCCCGAGGCCCAGTTACTGGCCGTCGAGAAGGCCGCGGCCGCCCTCTGCCGGGCACACGGCTGGGGCGAGCGCTCGGTGATCGGCCACCTGGAATGGCAACCGGGCAAGATCGACCCCCACGGCTTCACCATGGACGCCCTCCGCGCACGCATCAGGTCCCGCCTTGCGAAGGCCCCGGAGGGACCGGCGCCTTCGAAAGGGGCGGAGCCTTCGGAAGGGCCGGCGGCTCCGAAGGGTTCGGCGGCCCCGACCGGGGCTGACGGAGCCGATGGGGCAGGTGTGACTGGTGGGACAGGTAGCGGAGTTGGTGACGGAGCTGGTGGCGGGGGTGGCCCGTCGGCGGTCCCGCCGATGCCCCAACACCCGCCCTACGAGCCCTTCCCCGGCGGCGAGTTCTTCCGCTCCGGGTCCGGCGGCCCGGTGATCGCGGCGATGGCCGAGCGACTGATCGCCGAGGGCTGCGACCACTACCGCCACGGCCCGGCCCCGGACTGGAACGAGGCCCACCGCAAGTCCTACGCCTCCTGGCAACGCAAACTGGGCTTCCACGGCAAGGACGCCGACGGCGTCCCCGGCCGCGTCACCTGGGACCGCCTCCGGGTACCGAACGCCCGGTCCCGCCCGCCTGGTTGAGGCCGGATGACTGCTGAACGACGGACGCGTGACCGGCGGGCGGTATCCGGTGGCCGGTGGGCCGGTGACGGCCGATGGCAGGTGCCGACCGTGGCGGTAACCGGGCGACGGCGGCTGCCCGCCCGATGTCGACTGCCTGCCGGTGGCCGATGCCGGGCTGGTGACCGGTGCCGGGCTGGTGGCCGGTGCCTGCTTGCTGGCGGGTGCCGGATCTCCTGCCTGCTTGCTGGCGGATGCCGGATCTCCACGCACTCCCGGGTGCGGACCAGCGGCCCCACGCCTGGCCTGACGGCGAGTGCCGGCCCGACGGCGGCTGCCCGTCTGCCTGCCCGCCTGCCCGCCTGCCCGCCCGCCTGTCCGTCTGTCTGTCCGTCCGTCCGTCCGTCTGATGGCAAACGACCGTCCGGCGACGGCTGCCGCGCCGGCTCCGTCGGGGATCGGGAATACCCGCCCCGCCCAGCCGCGTTGTGGCTCCGCAGGGGGCCCACGCGTCCCCTAGGGAATCCGTTCCCCTCCCCACCTAGGGATTCCGTTCCCCGTCCGGGACCCGCGCCCACCCCCATCTCCACCACCCCAACTCGCCCACGCGCAAAGCCGGGTGGCCCTCCCCCACAGAGGACCACCCGGCGTTTTCAGCGGGCGGGTCGGGGCGATCCCCACATCACCCCGTCCGCCTCATCCGGCTTCCCGGGCGCCCCGTTGACCGGCCGCCGCCGCGGCCGGCCAACGGGTGCGCACCGCGCTGTCAGCCGGACGGTTCACAGACCCCGCACCGGAAGGGCGGGCGCCGCCGGGACGTTGGCGGCGTTGGTCAGGTCGGCCAGGTTGGCGGGCACGGCCGGGGTCAGGCCCTTGGCGCCGGCGACGGCGTCGGCCACGGTGGCCTTGCCGTCCCTCACCACGACGGAGACGGTGCCCTGCGCGAACGGCACCGCGTCGCTGCCCACGCCCTGAGCAAGCACGGCGGCCTGCCCGGCGACGCCCTGCGCGAACGGCAGCGCCTCGCCCCGCGCGTTCTGCACGAACACCTGGACGCGGCCGCCGACGAGGGTCACGAACGGCGTGGCCTGGCCCGCGACGTCACCGGCGAGCGCGCCGACGTTGCCGACCGTTCCCTGGGCGACCGGCAGGACCTTGCCGACGGCCCGACCGGCGACCGGCGGCAGCGCGTCGCCGGTGGCGCGGTCGACGACCGGCCGCACGGTGGCCAGGCCGCCCTGGGCCTGCTTGGTGAGCTGCTCGGGACGCAGTCCCGCACCGGCGAGACCGGCCAGCAGGTTGTCGGCCGACCCCGGGGCCTTGGGCAGACCGGGGACCTTGGGCAGCGCCGGCACGCCAAGCACACCGCCCGGCAGCTTGGCAGCGGGGACGCCCGGGACGGCGGGCAGCTTCGGCAGGGTGGGCAGCCCGCCGTTGACCAGCTCGCCGGCGCGGCCCAGGTCGGCCTTGTCGGCAACCTTGGCGACCTGCCTCACGGCCTTGGTGGCCTGCTTGGTGTCGACGGCCTTCTGCACGTCACCGGTGTGCGGGCCGGACAGGCCGGCACCGCCGACGAGGCGCTGCACGTCGTCCACCAGGCCGCCGGCCTGCGGGAGTTGCCCGACAGGGAGCTGGCCGGTGGGGAGTTGGGCGGTGGGCAGTTCGTTGGCAGAGACGCCGCCGCCGAGGACGCCGGTCGCCTTGCCGGCCACGCCGCCCGCGGCCTCGGTGGCGGTGCCGGCCGCCTTCTGGGCCGTGCCGACGGCCTTCTGAACGGTGCCGGTGACCGCGCCGGTGGGCAGGTGCTCGGCGGCACCGGTGACCGTGCCGACGGCGGGCAGGTCCAAGGTGGCGGGCAGTTCGGCGGCGTTGGCGGCGACGGAGCCCAGGGCCCACAGGCCGGTGGCGGTGGCGGCGACGGCGACGGAACGGCGGATGGTGGAACGCATGGTGGCGATGTCCTTCGAATTCGTGGAAGTTCAGCGGGCAGACCTGTGCCGCCCCCGCGCGGCAGGTCTTTTCAGACGCGGAAGCGGTCTGCCCTAGCCGGGGAATTCGAGGATTTCGTCGGCCCGGTGGCGCGTCGGAGCGCCGTCGGCCGCACGGACGCCACCGGGCAGCAGCCCGAAGCGCGGGGAGTCCGCCGGAGCGGCGGCGTGCTGGTCTCCGCTACGGGGGCCGTGGCCGCCGCCCGCATTGTGCGCGGGCGGGGCGACCGGGCCCTGCGGGCCGTGGTGGCCGGCGTCCCGCTGCACAGCGACGGCGGGGCGGGGCGGGGCGGCGGCCGGGTGGTGCGATGCGGCGTCGCAGTGCGCGGTCCGGATCAGGTGCGGCGTGGCCGGGCCGTCGCCGGTGGCCGCGGTGCCCGGACCGGCCGGGGTGCCACCGGGCGCCCCGCCGTGCGCGGGCGTGCCGCCGTCGCCGGGTCGCCCCGGCTGGGTGCCGACGGGCAGTTGGACGGGCAGCGTCTCGCCGACCGCGCGGCCGATCCCGCCGATCTCTCTGACCACGCCGGTGACGCCGGCGTCCACCGGGCCGGCGATCCGGCCGGTGACGGGTGCGGCGGCCCGCTCGGCGGGGCGCACCGCGCCCACGACCGTCGTCGCCGCGGTGTCCGCACGCCCGGTGAGCCCGGTGCCCTCGGCGGCCCCCTGCCGCGCCAACGCGGCCCCGGACTGCGGCAGTCGGCCGGTCTGCAGCGGCGCGTCGGCGCCGCCCGGGGCCTGGGCACCGGTCAGGGCCGGCGCGGCCGGATGGCGGTCAGCGGGCGTCCGGTCGGCGGCGTGCGCGCCGGTGCCGAAGGCGACGCCGAGGAGGACGAAGCCGATCAGGAAGAGCCCCGCCAGCAGTGCGCGCCGCACGACCACGGTGCGCGGCGGGCGCACGGCGGCAGGCAAGGCGAACACAGCGGACAAGGAGGGGACCTTCCCAAGTGGACGGGGACAGCCGCGCGCGATGCCTCGGTGTCGCACCCGTCACGGGTGATCGAGCGATGCCCTGATCCTTGCATGACCCGCCAGGTGCCACGCAAGTCCCCCCGGACTTCCTGTCGCCGTCCTGTCACCGTTGCTCCGCCATGTCCGGTATGGGCAACGGCCTTTTCTCCAGCGCTGCCGCCATCACCTCCGGGAAGTGGTCCGGCGTACAGGCGAACGCCGGTGCCCCCATGGCCGCCAGGGCCGCCGCGTGCTCCCGGTCGTAGGCGGGCGTGCCCTCGTCGGAGAGCGCGAGCAGGGTCACGAACTCCACGCCGGACGCCCTCATCGCGGCGACCCGCCTGAGCATCTCGTCGCGGATGCCGCCCTCGTAGAGGTCGCTGATGAGGACGACGACGGTGTCGGCGGGGCGTCGGATCCGCGACTGGCAGTACGCCAGCGCCCGGTTGATGTCCGTACCGCCGCCGAGTTGGGTCCCGAACAGCACCTCGACCGGGTCGTCCAGATGGTCCGTCAGGTCCACCACGGCGGTGTCGAAGACGACGAGCCGGGTGTCGACCGCCCGCATCGAGGCCAGCACCGCCCCGAACACCGACGCGAACACCACCGACGCCGCCATCGAACCGGACTGGTCGACGCAGAGCACCACCTCCTTCCGCACCGACCGGGCGGCGCGCCCGTATCCGATCAGCCGCTCGGGGACGACGGTGCGGTGTTCCGGGAGGTAGTGCTGGAGGTTGGCCCGGATGGTGCGGTCCCAGTCGATGGCGCGGTGCCGGGGGCGGGCGGTCCGCGCGGCGCGGTCCAGGGCCCCGCCGAGCGTGGCCCTGGTGCGGGCGGCCAGTCGCTCCTCCAGTTGCCCAACGACCTTGCGGACGACAGCTCGTGCCGTCTCCTTGGTGGCCTCGGGCATCACCTTGTTCAGCGAGAGCAGGGTGCCGACCAGGTGGACGTCGGCCTCGACGGCCTCCAGCATCTCCGGCTCCAACAGCAGGGTGGCCAGCCCCAGGCGGTCGATGGCGTCCCGCTGCATCATCTGCACCACGGCGGACGGGAAGTACCGCCGGATGTCGCCCAGCCAGCGGGCCACTTGGGGCGCCGACGCACCGAGGCCGGCCGCCCGCGTACCGCCGCCGTCGCGCGCCCCGCGGCCCGACCGCGGTTGCGGACGCTGCCCGTAGAGCGCCTCCAACGCCCCGTCCCTCGCGGCGTCCGCGCCGCGCGGCACGCAACCGGTGCCGTCCGCGCCGGCGCCGCCCAACACCAGCCGCCAGCGACGCAGCCGCTCGGCCTCCTGACCCGCCTTCCGGTCCGGCTGTCGGTCCGGCTCCCGGTTCGTCTCGATGGTCATCTTTCCGCCCCCGTCAGGCTGTTGGGATGTGTGGTCACCGTGCGCTCGTGCATCCGCCGGTGTCTCCGCAGTCGTCGGTGTCCGTGCCGCCACGCCCCTCAGCCGTGACTGCGGCTGCCGCTGCGGCCCCGCTCTCCGCCATGTCCTCGTCTGCCGCCCCGCGTTGGGGTAGGGACAGCAGGAGTCGGAGGGTCGGGAGGACGGCGGCGGCGCGGTCGCGGTCCAGGCCGGGGCCGAAGCCGGGCGCCGCCGCGTCTTCCGGGCCGGCCGCCGGGTGGCGGGGGCCGTCGGACGGACCACGCCGGACCAGCTCGCCGAGGCTGCGCCGGACCCCGGTGTCGTACTCCGCGAACGTGCGCCGCAACAGCGGCAGTACATGGCGGAACGCGCTGTCCGGCACGCCCGTCAGCCAGCCGTCGACCAGCGCCAACAGCCGTACGTCGTGCACCAGCAGCAGGCCCCCGTCCGGGCCGCCGACGAAGCCCTCGATCCATCCCGCGGCATCGGCGGGCGGGGCGCCGGGCGAGAGGGAGAGCGCCATCAGCCGATCCGCACCGTCGGCGGCCAACCGTCCGTCGTCCAACAGGAGCCGGGTGGCCCGCCCGCGGAGCAGCCCGGGGATGCCGTCCCGCTCGGCGAGCAACCGGAGCACGGCGGCCCAGCGCTCCCGTAGGGGCGCCGTCTCCTGGGCCACACCGGACGACGGGGTCGAGGGCGCTCCCGCTCGCCCCCTCCCCGCGACTCCCCCTACCGGCGTGGTCTCCCCCGTATCCGCCGGGTCTGCCGTCTCCGCCATGCCCGCCGTCTCCGGCGGCTCCTCCCGCTGTCCGAGGAGGCCGACGGCCCGGTGGGTGGCGTCCAGGTGGCCGCGCATCTCGTCCGCGCCGTCCACGTCCAGGCCCGAGCAGGCCGGTGGCAGGCCGACGAAGATCCGCTCGGCCAGCCCCAGTGCCACCCCGCGGAGCGCTGCCGCGTCGGTGCCCCGGACGTCCCCGTAGCGCACCGACCGGACCAGGGCGGGCAGGGCCTGGGCGAGATGGCCGACGTCCGCGTCGAGGGCCGCGCGGTCGGCCAGCGCCCGCATCACCACCGCGAGCGCATCGGGTAGTTCGGCGAGCAGGCAGCGCTCGGCGAGCGCGGTGACCTCGGCGAGGGCGGCGGCCTGCGGGGCGTCCGCGGCGGCCTTGGCGGTGGCGGCGGCGAGCACCGTGGTGCCCCATACGCCGGCCTCCGCGACCCGCACCGACAACTCCGGCTCCCAGCGCAGCCGCCAGGTCTCCCGGAAGGTGCCGGTGCTACCCCGGGAGCGGGTGGGCTCGCCCCAGGGGACGCCGAGCAGCCGCAGGCGGTGCAGCAGCCTGCTGCGGCCGGCGTCGGTCTCCTTGCGGAGGTCGAGGTCCAACTCCCGTTCCGCCGGCTCGGGTTTGAGCCGCAGGATGCGCCGGCAGCGGTCGAGGTCCCGCTGGAGCGGCACCGCCGGGGCGTCCTCGGGCACCTGGCCCAGTACGTCGCCGACCACCAGCCGGTCATGGATCAGCGCGGAGGGTGCGTCGGAACCGTTGCCCATCACGGCCCGGACCGCGTCGTCCAGTTCGGCGAGCCCGGCCAGCGGGCGGCCGCGCATCGCCGCGAGCCCTTCGGCGAGCCGCACCGCCTCGATGACGTGGGCCGACGAGACGGCGTGGTCCTCCTCGCGCAGCAGCCGGGCGACCCTGGTCAGCCAGCGCTCCACGGGGTGGTCGGGGGCGTCGAAGAGATGCCCGTACCAACCGGGGGAGGCGATCCCGGCGCCGTAGCCGCTGCGTCGGGCCAGCCGGCGGTGGGTCCAGGGGACCCAGGTCACCGCCGTCCTCACCTTCGGCAGGCCCTTGAGGAGCTGCCGGTCGGCGGCCACCGTGGGGCGTGTCCGTCGATCGCCCGAGCGCGGCCGCGGGGCCAGTGCGGGCACGTGCCAGGCCCCGCACACCACGGCTACGGGGTCGCCGAACTCCCGCCGGGCGGCCCGCAGTCGGAGCCGCATCTGGGCCTCCCGCACCAGATCGCGACGGTGCCCGCCATCGCCGTAGGCGGCGCGCAGCTCCGCCATGGCCTCGGCGAGCGCGGCGAACGGAGCCAACGCGTCCGCCCCCGGCCCGTCCGCCCCGCGGTGCTCGACCACGTCCTCCCACCAGCGCTCGGGATCGTCGTGCCCGGCGACCTCGGCGAGCACCCGGAGGGGGTCCAACCGCAACCCCTCGGCCGTCGCGCCACCCGAGCCGCCCGGGGAACCCGCCTCCCCCTCCTCGCCTCCCTCTTCCTCGTCCGCCAGGGCCAGGGCATGCACCGCCGGAAGATCGACGAAGCGCACCGGAACCTCACGCTCCAGGGCCCACTGCAACGCCACCCACTCCGGGGAGAAGGCGGCCAGCGGCCAGAACGCCGCCCGCCCCGGGTCGTCCACGGCGTGCGCGAGCAGCGCGACCGGCGGCCGCATCTCCGCTCGGGCGGCGAACGGCACCAGGTCGTCCGCCTCCGGAGGCCCCTCGATCAACACCGCGCGGGGCGCGCACTGTTCCAGCGCGGCGCGCACCGCCCGCGCCGAACCGGGCCCGTGGTGCCGCACCCCGAGCACCACCGGTTCGTCCCCGCCCCCGGATGCCCGCCCACGCCCCGTCCCGCTCCCGCTGGTCATGCGCTCACCTCCCGGCAGGCGCGGTAGAAGTCCTTCCAGCCGTCGCGCTCGCGCACCACGGTCTCCAGGTACTCCTGCCAGACGACGCGGTCCGCGGCCGGATCGCGGACCACCGCGCCGAGGAGGCCGGCCGCCATGTCCCCGGGGCGCAGCACGCCGTCCCCGAAGTGGGCGGCCAGCGCCAGTCCGTTGGTGACGACCGAGATGGCCTCGGCCGTGGAGAGCGTCCCGGACGGGGACTTGATCTTGGTGCGGCCGTCGGCCGAGACGCCTTCGCGCAGCTCGCGGAAGACCGTCACCACCCGCCGGATCTCGTCCATCCCCTCGGGTGCGGGCGGGAGGCGGAGCGAGCGGCCGATCTGCTCGACCCGTCGCGCGACGATGTCCACCTCGTCGTCCGCGGTGGCGGGCAGCGGCAGGACGACGGTGTTGAAGCGGCGGCGCAGCGCGCTGGAGAGGTCGTTGACCCCGCGGTCGCGGTCGTTGGCAGTGGCGATCAGGTTGAAGCCGTGGACGGCCTGCACCTCCTGTCCCAACTCCGGTATCGGCAGGGTCTTCTCCGACAGGATGGTGATGAGGGTGTCCTGGACGTCGGCGGGGATCCGGGTCAGCTCCTCGACGCGCGCGGTCATCCCCTGCGTCATCGCCCGCATGACGGGGCTGGGCACCAGGGCGTCCCGGCTGGGCCCGTGGGCGAGCAGGTGGGCGTAGTTCCAGCCGTAGCGGACGGCCTCCTCGGGGGTGCCGGCGGTGCCCTGCACCAGCAAGGTGGAGTCGCCGCTGACCGCCGCCGCCAGATGCTCCGACACCCAGGTCTTTGCCGTGCCGGGCACGCCGAGGAGCAGCAGGGCGCGGTCGGTGGCGAGGGTGGCGACCGCGACCTCGATGATCCGTCGCGGGCCGACATACTTGGGGGTGATGACCCTGCCGTCGGCGAGCGTGCCGCCGAGCAGATACGTCGCGACCGCCCACGGCGAGAGCCGCCAACGCTCCGGCCGGGGCCGGTCGTCGACCGCCGCGAGCGCCGACAACTCCTCGGCGAAGGCGACTTTGGCGTGCGGCCGCAGCACTTCCCCCACGGACGCCGGCCACACCGCTTCCCCCGCCTCACCCCGACCCGCACCCACCGCCTCACGCGCCTCGCGCGCCGCATCGCCTGCCGTCGTGATCTCGTTCTCGGTCATCTCTCCCCCTCGTCGCACGATGCGCGATCGGCACCCGCACCGACCCCGCCGACCGCTTGCGGTTCCAAGCCTGCACCCGACCACTGACAACGACCCCAAAACCCTTTCTGACCTGCGGAGTTCAGGGTGTCCGGCGGGCGTTGTCAGTGGTCGGTCGTAGCGTCGAGGACAGCACATCCGCAGGAGGTCGCAGAAGGTCGACGGCGATCGACGAAACATCCACTGGGGGTCGGAGATGAGTGCGCACGGGGAACGCTGGACGACGGAACAGGTGCTCGCGCCACTGACGCCTGACGAGGCTTCGCGCACGGCGGCCGAACGGCTCGCGACGCCAGGCCGATGGTCGCAGACGAGCACGAGCACGAGGACGCATGCGGGCGTGGGCGCGGCCGCGGGCACCACGGAGGCCGGCGCCCCGTGCCGTACGCCCGCGGATCCGGAGGCGGCCCGGCAGCGGGCGGAGCGCCGCCGGCAGCGAATCGCCGCCGGGGCCACCGAGTTGGAGCGACGGCTGGAGGATCTGCTGCACTCCGGCCTCACGACGGCCGGTCGCGGCGGCGGGAGCGCCGCACACGAGGACGGCACGGTCAGCGGACGCGACTCCTGGGACGAGACCGCCGCCCGGATGGTCGACGCCCAGGCTCCCGGGCTCGCGGCCCGCGTCCGGGAGTTGGGCGCCCTCCCGGCATCGGGACCGGACTGGCCGTCCCGCCTCCTGGAGGAGTGCGCCCTGCTGCACCTCCTCGACCAGGGCTTCCTGGGCATGGGGCGGCTGCCGGCCCCGCTCGCGGCGACGGTCCGGTCCCGCGTCGGGCTGACCACGGACGCCGCGGACGTACTCGCCGCCCCGGATGCGGTGACGGTCCGGGACCGCTGGCTCGTCCTGGCCCAACAGGACGCCCGCGAAGGTCCGTTGACCAGTCGACGCATCTTCCTCCGCGGCGAGCGGACCGGCCGGATGGCGCTGCACCTCTCCTTCGGCGGCCCGCACCGCCCCCTGGACGTGACCCTGCCGCCCGGCCTGCTGCTCGACGCCGATCTGGCCTACTACCCGGGCGCCCGCCCGCTGCGCGCCGCCCTCGGCGAGCGGCACGCCCCCGCGGTCCCGGGCCCGGCCCCGTCCGGCTGCGGCGTCGACGCCGCCCTCGCCGCGTACGGGCACGCACTGCGCGCCGACCCCTGGCTGGCCGCCTGGCCGGTGGTGCTCGCCGACGTCGTCCCGCTACCGGCCGGGGACGGCGACGGCTGGCAACTGGCCGATGCCGACGGCGAGTCCGCCCTACCACTGGACCCACGCGGTCTGGGCCACCCGGCCCTGTGGTCACTGGTGTCCATATCGGGCGGAGCGCCGCTCACGGTCTTCGGCGAATGCGGCCACCGCGGCTTCCTGCCCCTGACGGCGTGGGACCCGACCCCGGTACCGCTGCCGGTCTGACCGACCCGCCCGGCGACTCCCTGTCCCAACTCCCCACTTCGCACCCCCGCTTCCCCTTTCCCGGCTCTCAGGCAACCCAACTCCCCCTCGGGAGGCACCACATGCCCACCACGCCCCTCTCCCCCAACGCGCCCCCACCTCCACCCCCCCGCTCCCCTCCCCGCCCCGTGGCCCGACCTGGTCAGTGCCGCGCTGCTGGGGACCGAGCGGCGCACCCCGCCGGTGGTCGTACGGGCCGGACAGAGCGCCGCGGCCGCGCTGTTGGACGCGGCGGCGCTGAGCACCGTGCGGCGGCGCGCCGCACTGCGCCCCGCTCCGGCCGGCGAACGACTCGCCCCGGCGCCCGTCGACCCGCGCCCGCCACTGCCGCCGGCCGCGCGCCGCCGGTTGGCGTTCCTGCTCGCCGACCGGGGCCCCGGCTCCGGAGGCCGGCGCGGCACGACCCCCGACCTCACCGAGCTGCTGCCCCAGTGGTTGGCCGCCGCGGGCGAGCACGGCTACCGCGCCCCGGAGGCGCTGTTGCCCGCCCTGTTGGACGCCGCCCGGGCCCGTATGGACCTGCGGCCCGCCGCGCTCGCCCTGGCGGGCCCCCGCGGCCTGTGGCTGGCGCGCCTCAACGACGCCTGGCGGTTCGCGCTCCGCGGCATCGGCGGCGCACTGTCCCTGCCGGGGACGGACACCCCGGAGGCGGTCCAACGGCTGTGGGAGGAGGGGTTGTTCGCGGAGCGGGTGGCACTGCTGACCGCGGTGCGCCGCCGCGACCCGGAGGCCGGCCGTCAGCTGCTCGCCACCACCTGGGCGACCGAGCGCGCCGAGGACCGCCTGATGTTCCTCGACTCCCTGGGCGAGGCCCTCACCCCGACCGACGAGCCGTTCCTGGAACAGGCGTTGTCCGACCGCAGCCGCACTGTCCGCGCGATCGCCGCGGAGCTGCTCTCCGCGCTGCCCGGTTCCGCGCTCGCGGCCCGGATGGCCGAGCGCGGCCTGACCTGCGTACGACGGTCCCGCCCGGCTCCCGAGGCCCCGAGCAGCGCCGAGGTCCTGACCGTCGATCCGCCGCGGAGCTGCGACGCCGGGATGGAGCGGGACGGCGTCACCCGCCAGCCGCCGTCCGGCAGAGGGGAACGCGCCTGGTGGCTCGGGCAGTTGGTGGAGGCGACCCCGTTGGACCGCTGGACCACCCACCTCGGCGACCGCACCCCGGCGGAGATCGTCGCGCTCCCGGTCGCCGGCGACTGGCGGACGGAGCTGCACGACGCCTGGTGCCGCGCCGCGGTCCGCCAGCGGCACGCCGGCTGGGCGCGGGCGCTGCTGGGCGCGCCCGGCGACCCCGGACAGGCCGCCGCCGAGCTGGCGCCGGCCGGCTCCTCCCGGGACCTGACGAAGCTACTGACGGTGCTCCCTGAGGACGAACGGGCCCGGTGGGTAGCCGAGTTCATCGCCGGGCACGGACTCGCGGACGCCTTCCGGATGCTGGGCGTCTGCGCGGTGCCATGGAGCGAGCCGCTGGGTCGGGCGGTGGTCGACGCGCTGGACATCGCCCGGGACGCGGGCAGTTACCCATGGAGCTTCAGCGGGGTGATGGGCCTGGCCGAGCGCTGCCTGGACCCGGCGGCGGCCGACCGGCTGGAGGTGCTCACGGCGCTCACGGACGAGCCGGAGGGCGCCTCCCCGGGCTCCGGCGGCTACTGGGCCGAGGCGTTCCAGCGGTTGGTGGGCACCCTCCGGCTGCGCGCCACCATGCACGCCGAACTCTCCGGAGGGCCGTCATGACCCCCGCGTCCGCCCTGCCCCCTCCCCGCCCCCGGAACGCACCGGTCCCGTTCCGCCAACGCCCGTTCCCGCGCCCACGATCGGGCCCGTCCACGACCTACGGACCACCCGATGCGCACGGACCCCGTGATGCGTACGAGGCGCCCGACGCACACAAACCGCCCGACACGTTCACACCACCCGGGCCGCCCGGGCCACTCGCGCCCTCCGTGCCGTCCGGACCCCCAAGTCCGTCCACGTCGCCCGGGCCATGCGACACATGCGGACCATCCGGCGCGTACGGGCCGTCCACCACGTACGCGCCACCCGTCCCGGCCGGCTCACACCGCCAACGGGCGGACGTTCGCCGTGACCCACTCCACGATCGAGGCGGTGGTCGCGCCCGGCGTGAAGATCTCCGCGACGCCCTGCTCCTTCAGCGGGGCGATGTCCGCCTCCGGGATGATGCCGCCGCCGAAGACCTTGATGTCCGCCGCGTCCCGCTCCGCCAGCAGGGCCAACACCTTCGCGAAGAGGGTGTTGTGCGCACCGGAGAGGATGGACAGTCCGATCGCATCGGCGTCCTCCTGGATGGCGGTGTCCACGATCTGCTCCGGCGTCTGGTGCAGCCCGGTGTAGATCACCTCCATACCGGCGTCCCGCAGCGCCCGGGCGATGACCTTGGCCCCCCGGTCGTGCCCGTCCAGCCCCGGCTTGGCGACGACGACCCGGATCGGCCCCGACCGGCCCGCCGCGCCCTGGCCCTCCGCCTGCGCCCCGTCCTGCCGCGCCACACTCATCACTGCCTCCAAGACATGCGCGGCACCGCCAGGGCGGTGCCGCCGAGCCGACATTCGGTCGCGCCACCGCGATCCGGCGGCCACGAGCGTGAACGAACGTTATCTACAGCATCCCGTACCCAGCCGTTTCGTGACATCCGGCGAGGGGGAAATCACACACGGGACACATCCGTTACGCGTCGCGTTCCGCGTGTCGCACCGCCGCCAGGGACGGCCGGCGACGCACGCGCGGGTCGGGCGCCCGGGGAGCCGCAGTCGGGCCGGTACGCCCGGCCCCACCGCCTCGCCATCGCCGCGCGCGGCTTCCCACAAGGGCATTCGGGGGTCATCGCCGCCTGCCGCGTGCCGTTCGGGAGGTCGGCCATGGGGGCCCTGACTGTTCTCTCCACCACCGCTTCGCTCCGCGCCACGCTGGTGGACGCGGCGGTGCTCGCCGCCCACTTGATCCTCTATCCGACCGGTATCACCCAAGAACGCCCCCTGCCCGTACCGTCGGCGACCGGTTCCGCGGCCCGGCTGCCGACCGAGGGCCGCGCCCACCCGCCGGTCCTGCTGCTCCACGGCTTCGTCGACAACCGCTCGGTCTTCGTCCTGCTGCGCCGCTCCCTGCACCGCCACGGCTGGCGCCACGTCGAGGCGCTCAACTACTCCCCGCTGACCTGCGATCTGCGCCGCGCCGCCGAGTTGTTGGGCCGCCATGTCGAGGAGTTCTGCGCCCGGACCGGCCACCGCCGAGTGGACATCGTCGGCCACAGCCTCGGCGGCCTGATCGCCCGCTATTACGTGCAGCGGCGCGGCGGCGACGCCCGCGTCCGCACGCTGATCACGCTCGGCACCCCGCACGCCGGCACCCGGGTCGCACCCCTGATGTCGGCGCATCCGATCGTCCGGCAGATGCGCCCGGACTCCGACGTGATAGCGGAGTTGGCGCTTCCGGCGCCGCGCTGCCGGACGCGGTGCGTGGCGTTCTGGAGTGAGGCGGACCAGGTGATGGTGCCGGCCACCACGGCCCGGATCGTCCACCCGGACCTGCGGGCCGAGAACGTCCACGTCGACGACGTCGGGCACCTCGCGCTGCCGGTCAACGCGACGGTGGCGGCCGGGATCAGGGAGGCGCTGGCCGCCTCGGCGGCCGCCCGGCCGGACTCGGACGCGATATCGGTGGCCTGATCGACGCGATCCCGATGGCCCGGCTCGATGACGGGCGCGGTCAGCCGGTCCAATAGCCGTCGCGGGCAACGCCGGTGGCGTGATCGACGACGTGATCAACGGCGTGATCGGTCACCTCGTCGACGCCCGGCCGCCCCGCCCCCGTCATTTCCCGGCCGCCGCGTCGAACGAGCGTCGAACGGGTCGCCAAGAACGCGCATGTGCGCCGTCGGAAGGCGCCCAAATGCCCTGTCCCGCCGAGCCCGAAACTTCGGGAAGATTGTGGCCGTCGCGTACCGCCGGGTACAGTCGCCGCTAATTCTCCTGCAGCCGAGGCGAAAGAGAAGTTGGTGGACGACCGTCACCCGTCAGGGGCTCAGCTTCCTCACGCCCCCGCTTCCGACGCCTCCGGTGCACAGTTGGCATACGGCGACGGTGACCCCCTCTTCGGCTCGCACCCCGGCACCTACGACACGGGCGCCTACGACCCGGCCGGGCACCTCACCGGCGCCTACCCGACCGGCAGTTACCCCGGAACCGGCTACGACACCGGCGCCTACGGCAGCACCGGCTACGACCCGTACCCGCACGCCGGCTACGACGCCACCGGCTACGGCACCGACGCGTACGCCACCGGGTACGACAGCGCCGCCTACGGGTACCCCGGCGGCCACGACGCGACGGCCCACGGCGGCTCCTACGACACCGGCGGCTACCCGACCAACGGCTTCGACGGCACGGCGTACGGCACCACCCCGTACGGCACCGGCGACGTCCTCACCGACGGCTACCCCACCGGCAGTTACCCCGAATCCGGCTACGACACCGGCGCCTACGGCGGCACCACCTACGGCTCCACCGCCCACCACAACGCGGCCTACGACACCGCCTCGTTCGCGGCCGCCGCCACCGCCGTCCAGGAACCGATCGGCTACGAGGCCACCGCGGTCTGGTCGACCGCGGACTACGCCGACCTGGACGCCCACCCGCACGACCAGGCCCCCGGCATCCCGGCCCAGGCCGGCCCGCCCGCCGACGACACCGTCGTATGGGACCAGCCGCTCGCGGAGTTCGCCGACGCAGGTGACATCGACGTCACCGCCCCCGCGCCGGACGAGGCGTCGATCGCCGAGGCAATGACGCAGGCGATGCCCGTCACCGCCGTCCCGGACGCCGCGGAGTCCTCTGATTCACCGGAGTCCCCGGAAGCACCCGCCACCGGTCGGCGCGGCAGCGCTCCCGCGGAGGGTCGGGCGACCCGTGGCCGCGGCCGCCGCCGCCAGGCCAAGCGGTCGGCGCTGCTGACCGTCGCGGTGCCCTCGGTGGCCGCGATGGGTGTCTGCGCGGCGGCCGCGGCCTCGGTCAGCCAGTTCGGCGGGGAGTCCAAGGACGAGGCGACCACCCGGTCCGCGCCGGACGCCGGCACCACGACGCGGGCCACCGCGGCCAACAAGAAGCTGGACAACCAGCTCGCCGGACTCAGCGCCAGCGCCCAGGACTTCCGCGAGCGGGCCAGCCGCACCCAGGAGCGGCTGGACCTCAAGGAGCGGCAGGCGCAGGAGCGCAAGCGCAAGGAGGCGGAGGCGGCCCGCAAGGAGGCGGAGCGCCCCAAGTTCGTGCTGCCGGTCACCCAGCGCGGGCTGAGCGCGCTCTTCGGCCAGGCCGGGGTCAACTGGATGTCGGTGCACACCGGCATCGACTTCCCGGTCGGCTACGGCACCCCCGTCATGGCGGCCACCGACGGCACCATGCACACCCAGTGGAACTCCGCCTACGGCAACATGGCGATCCTGACCGCGCCGGACGGCACCGAGACCTGGTACTGCCACCTCAGCAGCACCAAGGTCCGCTCCGGGACGGTCAAGGCCGGCGACACCATCGCCTACTCCGGCAGCTCCGGGAACTCCACCGGACCGCACCTGCACTTCGAGGTCCGGCCGGCCGGCGGCGCGGCCGTCGACCCGCTCCCGTGGCTGCGCACCCACGGCCTCAACCCGAACTGAACGGCCGGAAGCCATCGGACACTTGAGGGGCCCGCCGCACACCGCGGCAGGCCCCTCACACGTCTCCCGGCCAGCCGACCCGCCGGCGGCTAGAGCTTCTCCACCGGTGCGTAGCGCAGCAGCAGCCGCTTGGGCTTCTCGCCGCCGAAGTCGATGGTCGCCTCGGCGTTGTCCCCGCTGCCCTTGACGCCGACGACGGTGCCGAGCCCGAAGCTGTCGTGGGTGACGCGGTCGCCGACGGCCAGCGAGACCACCGGGCGGTCCTTGGTCCGCCGGGTGGCGAAGCCGCTCGGCCCCTTGGCGCGCGTCGAGGAGAGCGAGGCGCCGATGCCGCCCCCGCCGAGTCCCCCGCCCGAGGAACTGCCCGACGACAGGCCGCCCATGGACGCGGACGGCGTGGCGGAGCCGGTGCGCCGCCAGTCCAGGAAGGTGTCCGGGACCTCCTCCAGGAAGCGCGAGGGCGGGTTGTACGACGGCTGGCCCCAGGCACTGCGCATCGTGGCGCGGGTGACGTAGAGCCGCTCGCGGGCGCGGGTGATGCCGACGTAGGCGAGCCGGCGCTCCTCCTCCAGCTCCTTGGTCTGGCCGAGCGCCCGCATGTGCGGGAAGACGCCGTCCTCCAGGCCGGTCAGGAAGACCACCGGGAACTCCAGGCCCTTGGCGGTGTGCAGGGTCATCAGCGTGATGACGCCGGGGTCCTCGGCGCCCTCCGCGCCTTCGGCGGATTCCGCGGGCGCGTCGGGGATCTGGTCGGAGTCGGCGACCAGGGCGACCCGCTCCAGGAACTCGGCGAGCGTCCCGGGGCCGGGAGCGGCGGCCTCCGCCTCCTCGGCCTCCTGGGTCTCGTCGTCCTCTTGGGCCTCGCCGTGGTCCTGCTCGAACTCCAGGGCCACGGAGGCGAGTTCCTGGAGGTTCTCGACGCGGGTCTCGTCCTGGGGGTCGGTGGACGACTGGAGTTCGGCGAGGTAGCCGGTGCGCTCCAGGACCGCCTCCAGGATCGTGGCGGGGCCGGCCCCGGACTCCACGACGGTGCGCAACTCCTCCATCAGGACGTTGAACCGCTTGACGGCGTTGGCGGAGCGGGCGGCCATGCCGTACGCCTCGTCGACCCGGCGCAGCGCCTGCGGGAAGGTGATCTTCTCGCGCTGGGCGAGGGCCTCGATCATCGCCTCGGCGCGGTCGCCGATGCCGCGCTTGGGGACGTTGAGGATCCGGCGCAGCGGGACGGCGTCCTCGGGGTTGGCGAGCACCCGGAGGTAGGCGAGGATGTCGCGGACCTCCTTGCGCTCGTAGAAGCGCACGCCGCCGACGACCTTGTAGGGCAGCCCGACCCGGATGAAGATCTCTTCGAAGACGCGGGACTGGGCGTTGGTGCGGTAGAAGATCGCGACGTCGCCGGCCTTGGCGTCGCCGGCGTCGGTGAGCCGGTCGATCTCGTCGGCGACGAACTGGGCCTCGTCGTGCTCGGTGTCGGCGACATAGCCGGTGATCTTGGCGCCGGCGCCGGCGTCCGTCCAGAGGTTCTTGGGGCGGCGGTTCTCGTTGCGCTCGATGACGGCATTGGCGGCCGAGAGGATCGTCTGCGAGGAGCGGTAGTTCTGCTCCAGCAGGATCGTGGTGGCGTTCGGATAGTCCTCCTCGAACTGGAGGATGTTGCGGATCGTGGCGCCGCGGAAGGCGTAGATGGACTGGTCGGCGTCGCCGACCACGCACAGCTCGGCGGCGGGGATCTCGACCGTGCCCGGGCCCACCAGCTCGCGGACGAGGGTGTACTGGGCGTGGTTGGTGTCCTGGTACTCGTCGACGAGGACGTGGCGGAAGCGGCGGCGGTAGTGCTCGGCGACGTCGGGGAACGCCTGGAGCAGGTGGACCGTCGTCATGATGATGTCGTCGAAGTCCAGGGCGTTGGCCTCGCGCAGCCGCGCCTGGTACATCGCGTACGCCTGGGCCAGGGTCTTCTCGAACCCGTCGGCCGCCGTCCCGGCGAAGGTCTCCTCGTCGATGAGCTCGTTCTTGAGGTTGGAGATCTTGGCGCTGAAGGACTTGGGCGGGAAGCGCTTGGGGTCCAGGTCCAGATCGCGGCAGACCAGGGCCATCAGGCGCTTGGAGTCGGCCGCGTCGTAGATCGAGAAGGACGACGTGAAGCCGAGCCGCTTGGACTCCCGGCGCAGTATCCGCACGCAGGCGCTGTGGAAGGTGGAGACCCACATGGCGTTGGCCCGCGGACCGACCAGGTCCTCGACGCGCTCCTTCATCTCGCCCGCGGCCTTGTTGGTGAAGGTGATCGCGAGGATCTGGCCGGGGTGGACGTGGCGCTCGGCGAGCAGGTGGGCGATGCGGTGGGTGAGCACCCGGGTCTTGCCGGAGCCGGCGCCGGCGACGATCAGCAGCGGGCTGCCGCTGTGCACCACGGCGGCCTTCTGCTGGTCGTTGAGGCCCTCCAGGAGCGCCGCCGGGTCGATGGCCGGGCGGGCGGCACCGTCGCGGTAGTACGGCTGCCGGGGCGCGGGCGCGTCGAACTTCCCGCCGAAGAGGTCGGCGGGCATCTCGTCCGGGACCGGGCCGTGCTCGTCCTCGGGCGGCGGCGGGGGTTCCTCGTCCGGGGGGCCGAGGTCCGCCAGGAAGCTGTCGTCAAAGAGGCTGCTCATCGCCCACCGAGTCTAGGCCGCCGCACTGACAACCGGTCCCGAAGCGGCGGATTGCCCGGTACCGCCTTGGTCGGGGCGTCATCTGCGCGGCCGGGGACGCCTCGTGGGCCCTCCGCGTTCAGGTCACGAAAAGGTTTCGGGCATATCGAACACCTGCCTTCACAGGAGCCACACGAGTTGGCTACGGTCTCGCTCAAGGCAGCCCGCCGTCCCCGCGGACGACAGCGTCCGCACGGGCCGCCTCCGCCGAGTCCGGCCTGCCGCGAAGGCAATCCGGAGCCGGGGACCCACAAGCAACACCGGGGTGAATCGACCGGGGCGGCCGTCGCCAGGCGGACGCACCGGCCGTAGGGCAAGCCTTCCGTCAGCAGACCGCCCGAACCCGACAGCTAACCCGGTAGGCGGTCCACGGAAGGAGTCGCCGGCCTTGGCGTCCCATCGCAAGCCGCGCACCCCCATACTTGCCACGCCCGGCGGCCGTCGTACGGCCACCGGGCTGACCACGGCCGCACTGGCCTCGGTCACCCTGCTCTCGCAGACCGCGAACGCCGCCCCGAAGGCGCCCCAGCCGACCGTCGAAGAGGTCAAGCAGCAGGTCGACGACCTGTACCAGCAGGCCGAGGTCGCCACCCAGAAGTACAACGCCGCCAAGGAGAAGGCCGACAGCGGGCAGCGCACGGTGAACCGCCTGATCGACGAGGCGGCCCGGCGCGCGGAGCAGATGAACGAGTCCCGGCGGCGGCTGGGTTCGTTCGCGTCGGCGCAGTACCAGAGCGGCGGGATCAACCCGACCGCCCAACTGATGCTCGCCAAGGACCCGCAGCAGTTCGTCGACCGCAACCACCTGATGCAGCAACTGACCGGCCGGCAGAAGCAGGTGGTCACCGACTACCAGGAGCAGGCCGCGGCGGCCACCCGCCAACGGGCCGAGGCCACGCAGAGCCTCACGGACCTCCAGCACGCGCAGACGTCCCTGAAGGAGACCAAGCGCAACGTCCAGGCCAAGCTGGCCGAGGCGCGGCAACTGCTCTCCCGGCTGACCGCGCAGGAGAAGGCGCGGCTGGCCGAACTGGAGCGCCAGAAGGAGGCCGCGGCCGAGCGCAAGGCCGAGGAGCAGGCCCGCAAGGAGGCCGAGAAGCGGCGGCAGCATCCCGGCGGCTCCGACCAGAACACCGGCGGCGGCACCTCGTCCGGCGGCGGCGCCTCGGACGGCGGCTCGTCCAGCACCAAGGCCCAGAAGGCACTCGCCTTCGCCCGCTCCCAGATGGGCAAGCCCTACGTCTGGGGCGCCACCGGGCCCAACTCCTACGACTGCTCGGGCCTGACGCAGGCCGCGTGGAAGGCGGCCGGGGTCGATCTGCCGCGCACGACCTGGGACCAGGTCAAGACCGGCACCCGGGTCTCCACCGACAACCTGCAACCCGGTGACCTGGTGTTCTTCTACAACGACATCAGCCACGTCGGGATGTACATCGGCGACGGCAAGATGATCCACGCCCCGCACCCGGGGGCCAACGTCCGGGTCGAGTCGATCTACTACATGCCGATCTACGGGAGCGTCCGGCCCGGTTAACCGGCACACGGGCGCGCGCCGCGCCCCACTGAACCACCCCCCACACGCCACCGCGCGGCCATCCGCCGGCTCCGGGGTACGGAGCGGGACGACCGCGCGGTGTGCCGTTTCGGGCCGGGCGCTGCGGCGCCGGGGCCGGGCCGCCGGGTTCGTGCCGGGCGGGGCCGCCGGAGCGCCGGGCGGGCTCAGGTCCAGAGCACCGCGATGAAGATGTTGAGCATGGTGAGGCCGCCGACCGCGCCGAACAGCGGCTTGGCGATCTTCTCCTCGTCCCGCTTGACGTAGACCAGCGCCAGGATCACCACCAGGACGGCCAACTTGATGCCGAACTTGATGTTGTTGAGCGAGGCGCCCTGCATCTGGTTCAGGCCGACCAGCACGATGCCGGTGACCAGCATCGTCAGCGCGCCGTGCAGCATGGCCGGCACGAAGCGGGCGGTGCCCGCGCTCATCGCCTTCATCTGGGTCAGGAACCCGCCGAGGAGGGAGGCGATGCCGATGATGTGCAGGGCGACGAAGACATTGATTACTACGTCCATAGTGCTGGATCGTATCCGCCCCATAGCACGTCCTTTCCGGCAGGGCGTCCGCGATGCCCGCTTCGGTCAGGGCCCGCCGGTCCCGACCCGCCCCGACCGCCCGGGCGGTCATCCCCGCACCATGACCGGTCGGATAAGGGCAATGCCGGGCAAGGAGGTTCGCCACCGTGACCCCGGGCTTAGCTTCCTCCTGCACGCGACCGGGCCCGCCCCCTCCGGTCGCCCCGTCCCGCAGGGAAGGAAGTGACGGCCGCCATGGCCTCGCACCACACCACCGTCGAGCGACCGCAGCTCGCACCACAGCCGGCCCGGGCCCGCGCCACCCACCAAGGGCTGCTGCTCGCCGCGGACCCACAGCGCTGCCTGGACGGCGCCACGGTGCTGGAGCGCACGGGCGGCCACCAGGCCACCGCAGTGGCCGGCTGGGCCCGCCGCCTGGGCAGCATCCGCCGGCTCGGCACCCGCCCCGCCACCGCCGAGGAACGCCCCCCGGAACCCGGACCCGTCGCCGCCCCGCGCACCCCGGCACCGGGCGAACGCGCCGCCCGCGCCGTCTCCTTCGCCCACGGAGCGCTCGGCAAGCCCTACGCCTGGGGCGCGACCGGCCCGGCCGCGTACGACTGCTCGGGGCTGGTCCAGGCCGCCTGGAAGGCCGGCGGGGTCGCCCTGCCCCGGACGACCTACACCCAGATCGCCTCCGGCACCCGCATCGACTGGCCCCAACTCGCCCCTGGCGACCTGGTGTTCTTCTACTCCGGCATCAGCCACGTCGGCCTCTACATCGGTGGCGGCGAGATGATCCACGCCCCGCACCCGGGCGAGCCCGTCCAGATCACCCCGATCGACCGGATGCCCTTCGCCGGCGCGACCCGCCCGGCCTAGGGCGCTTCTGACGGATCTCCGCGGCGTCGCGGCGTCTGGCACGCACGCTCGCGGCGTTGCCGCCCAACCGCCCGGATATCGCCGCCCGTTGGGCCACCCACCCGGCCACGCGCAGACGCCCACCACCGGCCCGCCCGTCACCGTACGACCGCTCCCCCGGCCGCACCCCCGGTCGTTCCCGTGGCCGCTGCGCGCCGGACGCCAGCCCTGCTCGCCCTCGCGGTCGCCCTCCTGGCCGCTCCCCGTCACCGCCGCGGCCCCACATCCGCACCGCCCCCGTACGTCACTCGCACGCCGAACCCTGTCACGTCGTACAACGCACCGCGGCGCGGCGATGTGCCCGGTTCCGGCAACTCCGGCGGAGTTTCACCCGAACGATGAACTCCGCCTGCTGCGGCGGCCGTTAGGGCGGACCACGCCGGCGCGCCGTCGGCGCTAGCCCTTGAGGTACAGCCCGAACCACCGGAAGATCTCCGGCACTTGGCGCTTCCACACCGGCACGGTGTGGCCGCCCGCACTCGCCGAGATCTGCTGGACGGTGACCGTCGTCGGCTGCTTCGCGAGCTGCTTGAGGCCCATGCCGGCCTGGTAGCCGTCGCCGTTCGCGCCGGAGATGTACAGCGCGGTACGCGGCGGCCGCCCGGCCTCGTTGGCGGCCTTCAGGATGTGCAGCGGGTTGGTCTCCACGCGCAGCTTGGGGTCCTTGCCGGCGAGCGAATCCCGTTCTATGGCCGGGTCGTTGTAACCGGACATGCCGACCGCGGCGCGGTACCGGTCCGGGTGGGCCAGCGCCAGCTTGGTCGCGCAGTGCGCGCCCGCCGAGTAGCCGGCCAGTGCCCAGGAGTCCGGCTTGTTGCCGGCCCGGAAGTTGTCGATCACCATCTGGCGGACGTCGACGGTCAGCCAACTGTCGGCGTTGACCTTGCCGGGGAGGTTGACGCACCCGGTGTCGGCGTTGGGCAGCACGTTGGTCCGCGGCGCCACCAGGATGAACGGCTTGACCGCCCCGCTCTGCATCAGCGGCGCGAGCTGCTCGTTGGCCTTCAGCGACCCGAACCAGGACTTGGAGGACCCGGGGTAGCCGGGCAGCAGCTCGACCACCGGGAACTTCTTGTCCTTGTAGGCGGGGTCGTTGTACTGCGGCGGCAGCCAGACGTACACCTCGCCGTTGACGCCCGAGATCTGGCCCTTGAGGTCGGTCATCTGGACGCCGGGGCCCACCACCGGGTCGTCCGCCGGCCGGAAGTGCTGGAGCACCTTGGGCTCGTCCTTGAGGTTCTTGCCGCCCAGCCCGTCCGGCCCGAGGTTCCGGGCCGCGTCGATGTGGTTGCCGGTGCCGAGCAGGTCGCCCCAGTTGTCGTAGAGGTTGTTGGCGTTGTTGACCATCAGGAAGACCACCGTGATCGCGGTGGCCTGGGCGAACAGCAACATCAACAGCCGTGCCAGGCCACGCACCAGCGGCGGCCCGGCGACGCGGCCCCACACGGTGAACGGCAGCACGAGGGCGACGATCAACAGCAGGATCGAGAAGAGGAAGAAGGGCGTACCCGTCAGGCTCATCGGGATCTCGTTTCCAGGAGGTAGCGCGTGGGGCGTGGGCTTGGTTCCGGCCCCGCCTACGGGCAGCGAGCCTCTCCGCGCCCTTAGATGGTGAACCGCGCGATCCTGGTTGCCCGCCTTGAGCGCTTCTTTACGCGCCCCCTGCGTGCCCCTCGTCACGGGGGCGGATCCCGATCATCCGCCCCCGCGCCCCCACGCTCTCGCGAAACCGCAGGTCAGACCAGGCGACGGGCGGCCGCCCAACGGGTCAGCTCGTGACGGTTGGAGAGCTGCAACTTGCGCAGCACGGCGGAGACATGTGACTCAACCGTCTTGACGGAGATGAACAACTGCTTGGCGATCTCCTTGTACGCGTACCCGCGGGCGATGAGTCGGAGCACCTCGCGCTCACGCTGGGTGAGGCGGTCCATGTCCTCGTCCACCGGCGGGGCGTCCGTCGAGGCGAAGGCGTCCAGCACGAAGCCGGCCAGGCGAGGCGAGAAGACCGCGTCGCCGTCGGCGACCCGGAAGATCGCGTTGACCAGGTCCGTGCCGGTGATCGTCTTGGTGACGTAGCCGCGGGCGCCGCCGCGGATGACCCCGATGACGTCCTCGGCCGCGTCGGAGACCGAGAGCGCCAGGAACCGCACCGGCTGCTCGGGGTCGGCCATCAGCCCGGCGCAGCGGCGCAGCACCTCGACGCCGCCGCCCCCGGGGAGGTGCACGTCCAGGAGGACGACCTCGGGGCGGGTGGCGGTGATGACCGTGATCGCCTGGTCGACGTCGGCGGCCTCGCCGACCACCTCGACGCCGGTCTGCTCGGTCCGGCCGATCTCGGCCTGGACGCCCGTCCGGAACATCCGGTGGTCGTCGACCAGCACGACCCGGACGGTGCGGTCCTGGCCCTCGCCGCCGGTCTCGCCCTGCTGTGCGCCGTCGCTGCTCATCTCGTCCGTCCGTCCTTCGCTCGCTGCCCCGTCATGATCCCCCGCTCCGTCCGCGGTGCCGCCGCGGGCCCGCCGGTCGACGCCGTCGTCCCCGGGAACGCCCGGGGATGCCGTCGCGCTCATTGCGGCTCCCCCTCCGCGCCTGCGCGGCGATCGGTGCGCCCGCGCTCCTCGCCGCGCTCCATCTCCAACTCGACGACCGTGCCGCCGTCGGGGGCGGCACGCAGCCGGGCGGTGCCGCCGTTGCGCTCCATACGGCCGATGATGGACTCCCGTACCCCCATCCGGTCCGCGGGCACCGCGTCCAGGTCGAAACCGGGGCCGTGGTCGCGCACCGAGACGAAGACCGTGCGGCCCTCCACCTCGGCGAACACCTGCACCGCGCCGCCCTCGCCACCGTACTTGGCGGCATTGACCATGGCCTCGCGCGCGGCCTGCATCTGCGCGCCGAGCGCCTCGTCCAACGGGCAGTCGCCGACCACCACGACCTCGATGGGCACGCCGTGGTGGTCCTCGACCTCGGCGGCGGCCGCCCGCACCGCCTCGGCCAGCGTCGCCGGCTCCTCGTCCTCGTCCTTGCCGCGGCCCTCGGGCTTGTAGAGCCAGGCACGCAGCTCGCGTTCCTGGGCGCGGGCCAGTCTCGCCACCTCCCGGGGGTCGTCGGCGTTGCGCTGGATCAGGGTGAGGGTGTGCAGGACGGAGTCGTGGACGTGGGCGGCGACCTCGGCGCGCTCCTGGGCCCGGATGCGCATCAGCCGCTCCTCGGAGAGGTCCTGGGTGATCCGGACGAGATAGGGGCCGGCCAGCAGGGCGATGCCGACGACGACGGCGAGCGCGGCCTGGAGCACCGAGCCGAGGTTCTGCACGGAGCCCTGGAGCACGACGATGCCGGTGACCCCGACGCCGACCAGCAGCACGCCGGCCGCGCCGCGCGCCACCGGCAGCAGGCCCTTGCGGCGCCCGAGCTCCAGCCACTGGGCGCGGCGGGAGTTGTCCGCCTGGCGCCAGACCAGGGCGACGCCTGCCCCGATGAGCAGCACCGGCCAGAGGTAGACGTTGGCCCGGCCCGGCTGGAAACGGGAGGCCACGATCGAGGCCCCCGCCAGGAGCGCGATCAGGGCGAGGAGCTGCCCCTTGTCGGGCCTGCGGCCCAGCAGCCGCCGCCCCTCCGCCGCCGCGGGCTGCCGGGTCTCGACGCCGCCGACGCCCAGGGGCACGAAGAACCAGAACGCGGCGTAGAGCAGCGCGCCCATGCCGTCTGCCATGAAGAGCGCGACGAAGACGATCCGCACCCAGGTGACCGGCAGCCCGAGGTGCCCGGCGAGTCCGCGCGCGACACCGCCGAGCAGCCGCCCCTCTGCGCTGCGGTAGAGCTTGCGCATGGGTGGTTCGTCGGGGTCCGGCGCCGGGGCGTAGCCCGTCTCGGCGCGCGGTGGCGCTGTGGTCATGCCTCAGATCGTCACACGCCGGCCGGGCCGGGGACATCAGGGTCGACCCTGACCGGTCCCTGAGCTTGCTCGGGGATTCGTTGCGGGTCGCTCAGCCCGCGGCCGTGGCTTTCCGGAATCCGTCCTTCACGTTCGAGAAGACGTCCTCGAACTGGGACCAGTTCGCCGACGGCGCGGAGACGTAGATCGCGTACTCCTTCGAGCCCTCGCGACCGAAGCCCAGGTCGATGCCGCGGTACTCGCGGGCCCGGCCCTGGAAGGTGAACTCCCAAATGGCGGCCGCGTCGCCCTGGTAGATGGTGTCCTGGAGCCGGAGGCGCTTGTAGCGGGAGTACCGGGCCTTGACGTCCGACTTGGCGTTCTTGGTGCTGTCCCCGTTGACCGCCGTGCGCCACAGGTCGGGTGGGCGCCTCGATCAGGGCGGTCAACTGGCCGGCGCTGCGCGGCGGCTCCAACGGATCGACGGCGATCGCGTACGCCGTCTCCACCGCGGTGTTCTTGCGGAACGGCGGCTTCCCCTCGACCGCCTGATAGAGCGTCGCCCCCAGCGCCCACAGGTCCGAAGCCGGCCCCGGCGTACCGCCCTTGACCCGCTCGGGCGCCAGGTAGTCGATGGAGCCGACGAGTTCGCCGGTCTTGGTGAGCGTGGAGGTGCCGGTGGCGACGGCGATGCCGAAGTCGGTGAGGACCACCCGACCGTCCTCGCCGAGCAGCACGTTGCCCGGCTTGACGTCACGGTGCAACACACCGGCGGAGTGCGCGGCCCGCAACGCGGAAATCATGCCCCGGCCGATCCGGGCGGTCTCTGAGAACGCACTGATATAGTAAATTCCCTTCGCTGTCGGCGCGTTGGCACGTCGGCGAGGCGCGAGAGACCTGGCTGGAACACGATGAATCCGTATCGTCAATGCGGCGTGTTCTGGTGAGCATTCTCGGACTCCGGCGCCAATCCAGCCAACGTTGCCGAGTGCGCGCATGGCCGGTGCGAACTCAGGTAACCGCGCCGGGAAGAGTCAACTGGGGAAGCTCCATGCATGACAAGAGGGGAAGTTCCATGCAGGACAAGATTCGCACGAAGCACCGAGGCGAAGCACTGCGTCGTACAGCTGCTGCCGCATCTCTGACCCTGATCGCGGCGGCTCTGCCTGTGGCCCTCGCGACGCCCGCCTCGGCGCGGCCCGGAGATTGTACGGGTTACCTGGCCGACAAGGGCTACTCGGTCGGCTCGGGAGTGAGGCAGGCGTGTCTCATGGGGGGGACCGAGATAGGCTTCGGCGACTGCGTAATACAGCTGACAGACCTCGGGGTCAAGCACGGCGACGCAAGCAATGCCTGCAAACTAGCGTAAGAAGCGCTGATCAGCGCCATAGCCGACGTGGCACCACAGCCCCCCGGCCTCGGCAGGGGTGCAGCGAAGAACGGACGGCGGTGACCTCAGCGGAGCACGGCGCTCCGGCCTGAGCAGGACGACAACCCTGAGAAGACTTATCAGCCTCGACGGTCGTCGCCGAACAGTAGGCTCCCGGGAATAAGCCCCGGGAGCCTACTGCGCATAACGCCTCTGCACCCCGGCGTGGGGCCCCTCTCCTCCTAACACAGGCTCGCCGCATGAGACGAATTTTGTGGGAACGGTTTGCCGCGGCGACAGACACAAACAACCGGACAGTCCCTTCTGGCGACTGCCGCTACTTGTAACTGAAACCATCGCGCACCGCATTGAATACTGGCGCGTACTGCGACCATAGAGCATCGGGCGCGGACAAATAAATCGCGTACTCGTTGCCACCCTCACGCCCAAATCCCAGGTCGATAGCGCGGTACATTCTGACCGAACCCATAAACTGATACTCCCAGATGGCCGCCGGCTGCCCCCGGTATATAGTGTCCTGCAGTCGCAGCCGCGAGTAGCTAAGGCCTTCCTCCGCCTGGCGTTCCTTCACCTGCTGTTCAACCTGCTCAAAGTGCCGGACCTGGTCTGCGCTCGCAAAACCTAGCACGCTGATCTTGAGGTTGACTTTCCGAGTCGAGTCGATGTAGTCAACCTCATTGAGCTGCGGCTTGGCGATACGTGTCCAGTCGTCGGGAATCGGAAAGGAAATGCCGAAATCCTTTTCCGTGACCCGGCGATATCCGTCCGGAGTAGGTGGCAGTTTGGTCGGGCTCGGCTTCGGCTTTGCGGCAGGCGACGTGGCCTGCGCATCTCCCGATTCCTGATTCTTCGACGGACCGAGATATCCGGCCGTGTACAGCACGCCGCCCCCGATAGCCATGGCGGCGAGGGCGCCCACGACACCCCAGACGACGGCACGACGGCGGCCCCCGGAAGCAGACCGGGGAACGGCCTCGGTGCGGGATTCGACTACTGGCTCCGCCCCTTGGCCCGTCGTGGTCGTCGCGCTGGCCCCCGCAGCGCTCCCGGTGGTCGAGCCGGTGTCCGCACGGCTCCCGGTGGGGCTGGTGGGGCTTTGGGTACTGCCGGGGCCGGTGCCGGTGTGCGTGACCGGACGGGTGGGTGCCTCGGGGGGCTCGCCCTCGGGACGCCGGCCGCGGCCCACCGTCCCCAGGGCCAGCGTGGGCCACCCCATCAGCGCCGTGTCCACCTCGGCCTCGGCGGCCCGCAGCGCCTGCTCGACGACCTCGGCGGTGGGCCGCTCGGCCGGCTCCTTGGCGAGCAGCGCCTCGATCAGGGCGGTCAACTGGCCGGCGCTGCGCGGCGGCTCCAACGGATCGACGGCGATCGCGTACGCCGTCTCCACCGCGGTGTTCTTG
>NZ_JBIVXW010000029.1:0-47187 GCF_044769405.1 Streptomyces sp. NPDC090442 | reverse complement strand
CAGCACGTTGCCCGGCTTGACGTCACGGTGCAACACACCGGCGGAGTGCGCGGCCCGCAACGCGGAAATCATGCCCCGGCCGATCCGGGCGGTCTCCCGGGGCGAGAGGTAAGTGCCGGACTGCGCCGCCTCCTTGATGGCGTCGCCGAGCGTCGAGGAGGGGACGTACTCCATGACGATGCACGGCGACCCCTCGTCGTCCACGACGTCGTGGACGCCGACGACGTTGGGGTGGTTGATCCGCGCCGCGGCCTGCGCCTCACGGGTGGTGCGCTCGTGGCGGGTGGCGAGTTCGTCCGCATCGAGTTGGGGCGAGACGTGCAGGCGTTTCACCGCGACCTGACGCCCCAGGAGCTCGTCCCGGGCCCGCCAGACGGTGCCCATACCGCCTTGGCCTATCCGCTGGACCAGGCGATACCGCCCGGCGACCAGTCGCCCCTCGTCCTCCGACACCGCACGCCCCTCCGGAAACCCGTACGTATTCAGGGCGCAACGATAGTCTTCAGCAGGCCGGAAAAGACCTCCGGCCACCGCCGCGACGAGTCTTTTTCCGGCGCGGGCCGCCGCGCACGCGGCGTGCGCGGCCACTTTCCGGCGGCTCAGGGGCGCCGTTCGACGCCCCACGGCACGCCCCGGAAGACCCCGTTCACGGGGCCCTCTCGGGGAAAACCCCAGGGTCGCTCCGGGGGATCTCAGGGGTCAGCCAGGGTTTTCACCGATACCGCGCGGCCGAGGCCCTTGTCACCATGTCTCCATGAACGATGCACCCACCGCCGCGGAGCCGACGGCCTCCGACCCCGCCGGCCCCACCCCGCCGCGCCCGCCGCTGCGCCGCAGCCGGCGGCACAAGGTCGTCGCGGGCGTGTGCGGCGGCCTGGGCCGGCAGTGGGACGTCGATCCGGTGATCTTCCGGGTCGTGCTCGCCGTGCTGTCCATCGGCGGACTCGGCCTGATCTTCTACGGCTTCGCCTGGCTGATCGTGCCCCTTGAGGGCCAGGAGGAGAACGAGGGTCGCCGGCTGCTCTCCGGCCGGGTCGAGGGCTCGGCGCTGACGGCGCTGCTGTGCGCGCTGGCCGGCTGTGCGCTGTTCCTGACCACGCTCGGCAAGGGCAGCATGATGTCCTTCGCGATCATGGTGACGCTGGCGGTGGCCGGCGCCGCCTACTGGTCGCGGCAGCGCCGCCGGGCGCAGTCCGAGGGCCCGGGCTCCGTGGACGCCGCCACGGCCCAGGCGGTCGCCGACGCCCCGCCGGAGGCCACCGCGCCCCCGGCCCCCAACACCCCTTCCTGGTGGCGCGATCCGCGCACCGAGGCGCTGATGCGCCGCGGCTATCTGTGGGGCCCGGAGGACGCCCGGCTCGACATCACCTACGAGTCCACCCACGGGGCGCCGGCCGACGCGGACGCCGGCCCCGGGCAGCCCGGTGCGGCCCCGGCCTCCCCGGCCGCCGCGCGCACCGCCGCCCCGCCCCGGCCCGTCCGCGGCCGGGCGATCGGCGGGCGGACGTTCGTGCTGGCCGTGCTGGCGGGCACCGGCACCGGCCTCGCCGTGTCCCGGCACGCCGCGCTGGCGCCGTCCCTCCAGGCGGGCCTGGCCTGTGCGTTGGCCGTCTTCGGGCTGGGCATCCTCCTGAGCGCCTGGCTGGGGCGCACCGGCGGCGGCACGGTCTTCCTGATGATGCTGACCGCGGCCCTGCTGGCCGGTGCGACGGCGCTGCCCCCCACCATCACCGCCGACTGGCAGCGCCGCACCTGGACGCCCGCCGCCCCCACCGCCGTCCAACCGCGCTACGCGGTCGGCTCCGGTGAGGTCCGGCTGGATCTCTCCCAACTCCCCCTCACTCCCGGCACGACGGTCCACAGCGCCGCGGAAGTCGGCGCCGGTCGGCTCCAGGTGACGCTGCCGCAGCGCACCACCGCGACGCTCCACCTCTCGCTCGGCGCCGGCGGCATCCAGATGCCGGGCGAGGCGGCCAACGACGTGGAGATCGTCGCCGGGCACCGCGAGCGGACCGTCACACTGGCCGCGGAGGGTCTGAAGAAGGGCGAGCGGCCGCACGGCGCAGTGGAGTTGGACCTCAAGGTCGGCCTCGGCCAGATCGCCGTCGAGCGTGCCGCGCCGGCCCCCTCGGCCACCCCGTCCCCGGCCCAGACCCCCCAGGGAGCCCCCCAGTGAAACGCCATCCCTTCGAGCCGGGCCGTCTGATCACCGGCCTCGCCGCCCTCGTTGTCGGCGTCGGCTACGGCCTCGACGCCGTCGGCCGCTGGCACGCCCCCGGCCCCTGGCTGTTCTTCGCCATCCCGGCCGGCCTGCTGCTCGCCGGCATCACCACCGCCGTCTGGGCCACCGTCCGACGCCACCACCACCGGGACGCCCCGCCCCGGCAGCCGTCATGACGGGCGGCCGGCGGTGGAGCGCCGAGGGGCGGGCGGTAGACGGGCCGGGTCGTGGGCGGCACGCCCCCGCCCGCCCGGCGGAGGCACCCGGGCGCCCTCGCTCACCCGTAGAGCTGCGCCCCGCGCCGGCCGCGGCGGTGGGCGAGTGCGGCGTCGAGCGAGAAGCGGGGTGCGCCGGCCAGCACCAGCGGGGTCCAGGCGATCAGATAGGCGAGGTCGTTGCCGTAGTAGTAGGGGGCGGCGGGCCAGCTCACGGTGAGCCAGAGGGTCAGCGAGATCAGCGCGCCACCGAAGGCCGCCAGCCGGCCCAGCAGCCCCAGCAGCGTCCCGATGCCGACCAACACCTCGCCGCCGGCGAGCGCATAGCCGAAGGCGGCCGGACTGTGCTGCGCCAGCTCCACCAGTTGCGGCAGCGCCGCGGAGTCGTGGACCTGCCGCAGTAGTCCGCCCAGCGAGCCCTTGCCGCCGGCGCTCAGGAAGGCCCGGTCGGTGAGCTTCTGGGTTCCGGCGTAGAGGAAGGTGGCGCCCAGGAAGAGGCGCAGCGGGAGCAGGGCGTGCCGCGCCAGCCCGCCCCGGAGCCCGCCGGGCCGGGTACCGGCAAGGTCGGCGGGGTGCGTGCGGTGTGCGTGGGCCATGACGTCTGCCTCTCCGTTGCCGCCGGGGGCAGCCGATTGTGCCGGGGCCCGCGCGGCTTGGCGAGACGCGTACGCACGGTGGCGCGAGATTCCCCTCCGCATTCCCTCCGGCGTCGCAGGCGGCACCGCCCGGATGGGCCCCCGCCGGCGCCGGCCCCCGCGGCACCGCCCCGCACGAGACGGACGAACACGAAACCGGACGCGCACGAGCCGGACGAACACGAGCCGGACGACCACGAGGCCAGGCGAGAGGCCGGGCGCACACAAGACCGGACGACCACGAGGCGGGGCGAGAGGCCGGTCAACGGGCCCAGGTCACCGTCCAGAGGGGCACCCCCGCGACCGCCGAGCGGGCAATGCCCTCTAAGGCGAAGGGAATTGGCGAGCCGCCACGCTCAGCTCAGTCCTGGACCTCGATCCGATAGGCCCGGGTCTCCGCCCCGGCCGCCGTGATCACCCGGACGTCCACGGGACCCGGCTCCACGTCGACCGGCACGGGCACGGTCAGCACCCCGTCCGTCGGATTGGCGAATCCGCCGGGCACCGGCACCAACGGGACGGGCACGTGGACCCCGCCGATCCGGACGACCGTACGGGCCAGCCGGTCCGGGGTCGCCGCGCCGGGCGGGACGAAGCCGGCGCCGCGGATCTCGATGTCGTCGCCGGTGCGGATCGGGGCGGCGAGGTCGCCGAGCTCCCTGGCGCGCACCACGGAGAGGATCACCGGCCGGCCCCCGGAGACGGCCTTGCCCGCCAGGTACGTCACCGCGGAGAGGGCCGCCAGGACCACCAACACCCAGGGGAGGCCGGGCAGTTGGGTCGGGTCGCCGGCCAGCCGGACCAGGGTGAAGATCAGCACGGCCGCGTTCACCAGCACGTACTGCGCGTCGGTGAAGCTGCCGCGGCCCCCGTCGTCGGCCAGCAGGTCGGCGACCCGCGGCCGGTCGGCCGGCACCTTCTGCACCCGCCCGGCGCGGACCCGCCCGGCGGTCATCCCGTAGGCCAGCACGGCCACCGTGGACCCGATGGCCAACATGGCCAACAGCCCGCCCGAGGGGACCAGTCCGAGCCCGGAGAGCAGGTGGCGCCGGGCATCCGGGCCCGGGCCCAGCGCCAGTTGGACGGCGAGCGTCAGGACGGCGTAGAGCACCGCAGTCACCCAGGCCACGGCCACCGCCCGGGAGGTGGACAGCCGCTGGTCCTCGCCGACCAACGGGGCCAGCGCGCCGCCCTGTTCACGGTGGAGGCGGGCCGCGGCCGTCACCCCGAGCGCCAGCAGGGCGGCCGCGGTCAGCGTGGCCGTGCGCCCCGTCGTCCAGCCGTGCCCGACGGCGGTCAGCGCCTGCCCGAGCAGCAGCGCCAGCACCCCGGCCCAGACGGCCAGCACGGCGCGCAGGCGGGCCGTCGCCGGCCAGGTGGCGCCCTCGGCCGCGCCGCGTTCGGCCAACAGCCTGGCCGACAGGGCGAGTTCGTCGGACACCCACTGCCGGGCGGCACCGGCGGAGTGCGCCAGTCCGGCCGGCACCCCGCGCCCGGCGGCGAACTCCTCGCGCAGCGCGACGAACGCGGCGAGCGCCTGCCGGTGCCCCTCGCGGGCCCCGTGCGGGCACTGTCCGCACCGGCATCCGCCGCCGTCGGAGGGCCTCGCGCCGCCTCCCGGCTCGCTCCTCCCGGCCACCGTGCTCGCCGATTCCACCGACACGTCCGTACCGCCCCGCCGCCGCTCGTATCAACTTCTCTTCGCTAGACGGGAATTGTGCCGTAAACCACCGGGGCGAGAGGTAATCGTCCAGGTCACGGAAGTCCCGTTCGGCATCGGCAGGTTGACGCTCACCTGTGCGCAGGCGGTGTGGCGGCCCGCCGGTGGCCCGGACGCGCTTTCCCCGATGCCCCCCGTTCGGGCGAATCGCCGTCGAGGGACGGCTGTCCGGCCCGGGCGCTGCGCAGACTTCCCGCCGTGCGTGAGATACACGAATCTCCCCGAAACGACGCCGGCGCCGGAGCGCGCCGGCGCTCCCGTGTCCGGCGCGGCGGCCGGTCCGCCGGCCGGCCGCCGTTCGCCACCCTGGTCCGCGCCGCGGCCCTGGCGCTGGCCGCGGCGTCGACGCTCGCGGCGGCGCTGGCCCTGGTCACGTCCCCGCCGGCGGCGGCCCGCCCGGGACCGCTCCAGCGGCCGTCCGGCGACAACTGCGCCTACGCCGGCACCGCTCCACCCGTCCATCTGCCCACCGACTTCCCGATGCCGCCCGGCTGGCACTTCCCCTGCACCCAGCCGACGCACCACCCCCCGCCCCGTCCCACGCCCACACCGGCCCCGCCGCCGCCCCGTCGGAGTGCAACGCCGCGGCCCCACCCGTGGCACACGCCGACCGACCCACCGGCGCCCCGGCCGTCACCACCGGCGCCGCCGCCCGCGCGCCCCACGCCGCCGGCCCCACCACCCCCCTCAACGCCCGCGCAGCTCCTGGAGCTTCCGCGGCCGGCGGCCCGGCACGGCTATGTGCCGCCGGCCCGCCACAAGCCGCACCGCGGGCGCTCCGTGGTGACCAGGATGCTGCTGGTCACCACCCCGGCCGTACTGGCCGGCGTCGCCCTCCGTCCCCGTTCGCGCTCCTCGTCCCGTTCCGCCGGGCGCAGTTCCTCGTAGGAGGTCTCCATGTCGCAATGGCTGGTGTTGACCATCGCCATGGCCGCGGTCTGCGGCGTCGTGCTGTCCATCACCGTCCTCAAGGAGCGCCGGATCGGCGAGGACGACGACCCGTCCGAGACGCCGGACGTGATCGAGTACCTGACGATGATGGTGGGCGTGGTCTACGCGATCGTGCTGGGCCTGGCCATCGCCGGTGTCTGGGAGGCCCGGAGCACCGCCGAGGACACCGTGCGGGCCGAGGCGCAGGCGCTGCACGAGGTCAGCGCGCGGGCCCAGGCGTGGCCGGCGCCCGTACGGGACACCATCCGCGCGGACGCCAACTCCTATGTCAGCTACGTCGTCCACAAGGAGTGGCCGGTGATGGCCGATCGCGGCGAGCTCACCGAGCAGGGCGACGCGCTGCTGGCGAAGGTCCGCTCCGACGTCATCGGCTACCACCCGCGGGACGACTACGAGCGGGAGTCCTACCAGCCCCTCATCGACCAGGTGGCGGCCGCGGACAGCGCGCGGATGGCCCGTTCGGACGCGGCGGAACCGACGCTTCCCGGGGTGGTGTGGTTCGGGCTGATCGTCGGGGGCGTGATCTCGATCGGGGTGATGTTCACGCTCCAGATCAGGCGGTCGGCGCGGGAGTTGCTGATGGCCGGCGTGTTCAGCGCGCTGATCGCCTTCCTGCTCTTCCTCGTCTGGGACTTCGACGCGCCGTTCAGTCGCGGGCTGCCGGCGGCCGTGGATCCGTTCCTGAAGCTCTTCCCGCAGAAGTAGCGGCCCGGGACACCCGATAGGCGCGGGCGGCGCTCACCGGGCCTCTCACGGCCTCGTGAGCGCCGTCCGTCGTATGCGCGGGCCCGGCTCCGCCCTGTCGGTCCGGCGCGAGGGGCTTCCACGGAGATCCGTCAGCGGCGCCCTAGCCGAACATCTCCGGTTCGCGGCGGGCGATCTGCTGGTACAGCGGCTGGTAGTTGATCCATGCGACCAGGTCGCTGCCGAGCTGCTCCCGGGTGCGCACCGCGTCCTGGTGGGCGATCGGCACCGGCTTGCCGGCCGCCTTGGCGGTCAACTGCACCTGGCAGCAGCGCTCCATGGTGAGGAGCCACCAGGCCGCCGCGTCGACCGAGTCGCCGACCGTCAGCAGCCCGTGGTTCCGCAGGATCACGGCCTTGTGCGGTCCGAGCGCGGCGGCGATCCGGCGGGCCTCCTCCTCGTCCACCACCACGCCCGTATAGGCGGGGTAGACGGCGTGGTCCTCGTAGAACGCGCAGACGTCCTGGGTGATCGGGGCCAGCGGCTCCCCCAGGGCGGAGAGCGCGCGCCCGTAGGGGGAATGGCTGTGGGCGACGGCGACGACGTCCGGGCGGGCCCGGTGGATCTGCGCGTGGATCGTGAACGCCGCCTGGTTGACGTGGTGGTGGCCCTCGACGACCTTCCCGTCGCCGTTGACCAGGACCAGGTCGCCGACGGTCAGCAGCGCGAAGGCCAGGCCGAAGGGGTTGACCCAGTAGCAGTCGGCCAACTCCGGGTCCCGCACGGTGAAATGGCCCGAGACGCCCTCGTCGAACCCGTGCCGGCCCAGCAGGCGCACCGCCGCCACCAGGCGCTCCTTGCGGTGCCGCCGCTCCTCCTCGACGCTCTGGTGCGTCGGCGGCATCGCGAAGTAGAGCTGCTCGGGGGGTATCGGGGTCGGCTCCGACATGGTGGTTCTCCTTCCGGGCGCGTGCGGCTCGCGGCGCTCGGGCGGAAGCTACCCCCCGCCTCCGCGAGAGACCAGGCCCGTGCCGCCACCAACCGCGCCGCGCCCCAAGGGCGGCCCTACTGCTCCTGACCGCAGCCGCCGAGCAGTTCCACGCCGCGGAGCAGCGCGGAGTGGTCGAGCGCGCCGTCGCCCCGGGCCACCGCGGAGGCGATGAGCTGGGCGGCGGCGGCACCGACCGGGAGCGGGGCGCCGACGGTGCGGGCGGCGTCGGTGACGATGCCCATGTCCTTGTGGTGGAGTTCCAACGTGAAGCCGGGGGCGTAGGAACGCCGCAGGAGGTTGTCCTTCTTGCGGTTCAGGACGGTGGAGCCGGCCAGGCCGCCGTTGAGGACGTCGAGGGCGGCCGCGAGGTCGACGCCGGACTTCTCCAGGAAGACCACGGCCTCGGCGCACGCCTGGAGGTTGACGGCGACGATGAGTTGGTTGGCGGCCTTGACGGTCTGGCCGGCCCCGTGCGGGCCGCAGTGCACGAGGGTCGTGCCGAGGGCCGCGAGGACGGGCCTGGCGGCGTCGAAGTCGGCCCGCTCACCGCCCACCATGATCGACAGGACGGCCTCGACGGCGCCGGCCTCGCCGCCGGAGACCGGGGCGTCCAGGACCCGGACGCCCTTCTCGGCGGCGTTCCTGGCCAGGTCGACGGAGGTCTGCGGGGTGATCGAGGACATGTCGATCAGCAGGGCGCCGGACCTGGCGTGGGCCAGGATGCCGTCCGGCCCGTAGGCGACCGCCTCGACCTGCGGGGAGGCCGGAACCATGGTGATGACGACGTCCGCGTCGGCGACCGCCTCGGCGATCGACGCGGCCTCCCGGCCGCCCGCGGCGACCAGCGCGCCCGCCTTGCCGGGACTGCGGTTCCACCCGCGCACGGTGTGCCCGGCCTTGGCGAGGTTCACCGCCATGGGACTGCCCATGATGCCGAGGCCGAGGAAACCGATGGTGCTCATAGCGCGCGACCCACTCACTTCCGCATACCGAAGAATTATTACCGTCTAGCGGAAAATATCTTCCGCCCTCGGCCGTCGGTCGTCAACCACCGACCGCCCGCGGCGAACCGGCCCCGCACACGACGAACGCCGCCGCCCGCACACAGCGGGCGACGGCGTTCGTCATCGGGCGTCAGTGGGAGCCGCTCACTCCCACTCGATGGTGCCCGGCGGCTTGCTGGTGACGTCGAGGACGACGCGGTTGACGTCCGCGACCTCGTTGGTGATCCGCGTGGAGATCCGGGCCAGCGCCTCGTACGGCATGCGCGTCCAGTCCGCGGTCATGGCGTCCTCGGACGAGACCGGGCGGAGCACGATCGGGTGGCCGTAGGTGCGGCCGTCACCCTGGACGCCGACCGAGCGCACGTCGGCGAGCAGGACCACCGGGCACTGCCAGATCTCGCGGTCCAGGCCGGCCGCGGTCAGCTCCTCGCGGGCGATGGCGTCGGCCTCGCGCAGCAGGTCCAGTCGCTCCTGCGTGACCTCGCCGACGATGCGGATGCCCAGGCCGGGGCCGGGGAACGGCTGGCGCTGGACGATGGCGTCCGGCAGGCCCAGCTCGGTGCCGACCATCCGGACCTCGTCCTTGAACAGCTGGCGCAGCGGCTCGACGAGCTCGAACTCGATGTCCTCCGGCAGGCCGCCGACGTTGTGGTGCGACTTGATGTTCGCGGTGCCGGTGCCGCCGCCGGACTCGACGATGTCCGGGTAGAGCGTGCCCTGGACCAGGAAGGCCACTTCCTCGCCGTCGGCGCCGGCCTCGGCGACCAGCTCGGCCTGGGCCTGCTCGAAGACCCGGATGAACTCCCGGCCGATGATCTTCCGCTTCTGCTCGGGCTCGGAGACGCCCTTGAGCGCGTTCAGGAACCGCTCGCTGGCGTCAACGACCTTGAGCTGGACGCCGGTGGCGGCCACGAAGTCCTTCTCGACCTGCTCGGTCTCGCCCTTGCGCATCAGGCCGTGGTCGACGTAGACGCAGGTCAGCTGGGAGCCGATGGCCTTCTGGACGAGGGCCGCGGCCACCGCGGAGTCCACGCCGCCGGACAGCCCGCAGATCGCGCGCTTGCTGCCGACCCGCGCGCGGATCGCGGCGACCTGCTCCTCGACCACGGAGGTGGTCGTCCAGCTCGGCTCGATGCCCGCACCGCGGTAGAGGAAGTGCTCCAGGACCTGCTGGCCGTGCGTGGAGTGCATCACCTCGGGGTGGTATTGCACGCCGTAGAGCTTCTTCTCGTCGTTCTCGAAGGCGGCGACCGGGACCAGGTCGGTGGACGCGCTGACCGTGAAGCCCTCGGGGGCCGCGGAGCAGGCGTCGCCGTGCGACATCCACACCGACTGCTCGGCCGGGGTGCCCTCGAAAAGGGTGGATCCGGGCTTGCTGACGCTCAGGGCGGTGCCGCCGTACTCGCGGGCACCGGTGTTGTCGACCGTGCCGCCGAGCGTGGTGGCCATCAGCTGGAAGCCGTAGCACATGCCGAAGACCGGGACCCCGGCCTCGAACAGCGAACGGTCGATGCTGGGGGCACCCTCGGCGTAAACCGACGACGGACCGCCGGAGAGGATGATCGCGCTGGGGTTCTTGGCGAGCATCTCGGCCACCGGCATGGTGGACGGCACGATCTCGCTGTAGACCCGGGCCTCGCGGACCCGACGGGCGATGAGCTGCGCGTACTGTGCGCCGAAGTCGACAACGAGGACGACGTCCGGTGCGGCGGCAGGGGGCGCTGATGGCACTTCGGCGGCCTTCCGGCGGTGTGGAGCAGGGGTTGGACTTTCGATTCTAACGGGCTCATACTGAGCGCCATGTCCAAGCAGCTCAGCTTCGTCTTTACCTATGGCACCGGCCCGTCCGGCTGCCAAGGTCGTGCTGCTTGATCAACTGACAGCGACTTCCCCAGGCGCCCCGGGCCGACCACGGTCCGGGGCGCCTGTTGTCTGTCCGGGACCGGTGCCGGATCCCGCGGCTCCCGGGGCCAGGACCCCAGGAGGAACGGACATGAGCACCAGCAGCGACACCGCGCGACCGACGACCACCCCCGCCGCCCCGGACACCGGCGCGCACACCCCGGAGGCGGCCGGTGTGATCCAGGACGCCCGGCGCCGGATCGACGACCTCGACGGCCGGATCATCGGGCTCGTCCAGGAACGGATGGCGGTCTCCGCGGTCATCCAGCGCGAGCGGATCGCCTCCGGCGGGCGGCGGGTGAACCTCTCCCGCGAGATGGAGGTGCTGGCGCACTACCGCGACCAGCTCGGCCGGCCGGGCACCGCGCTGGCGATGACCTTGCTGGAGCTGTGTCGGGGCCGGGTCTGACGGCCGGGCCGGAAGGGCGGGCCCAACGGCGGTCCGGCGGCCGGATCCGGCCGGTCGCGCGGCCGGTGCGGATGGGATGCGAGTGGGGGCCCGGCTGGAACTGAGTTCGGTTGCCGACTCACCCGTACGGCGCGTGACCGGGCCCGGAGAGGCTTCGTTGTTCCCGGTGCCACGCCAGCCAGACGTGGCCTGCAGGACTACGCGTAGACGCCGCCCCACGGGCGGAAAACCGGAGCGATGAGACGTCGGCCGCTGGCAGCGGCCCGCGTCGTGGGACCTCGCTCCGGTCCGTGACCGGTCAGCAGGGGACAGCAGCCCGGTCACACCGATGGGGTGGTCGGTCCTGGGGACGCCCGGGACCGACCGCATCCCGCCGAAACGGTTGCGCCAGGTGAGGCGCATCCAGGACGATGCTTGACGCACCACAGACCGCTTCCGGTACGGACCTTTGCCGCGCACGCCATTGGTCCACACCAGTTGCCGAGCGGTCCCGCGCACCACTTCCCCACCACGTCTCGCACCGCATGCGCACCACTCCGCAACACCGCACCACCGCACCCCTCTTGATGAGCCAGCGGCGCTACCCCCCCCCCCAGCGCCGCCTGTCGGTGCCGGCGCTGCCCTGACGTCGGCACCGAACGCCAAGGGCCCCGTGGCCTCCGCATCCCCCCGCGGAGGAGTTCGCGGGGCCCTTCGCCGTGCCGGGTGGGCGCTACGGCTTCTTCGGCGGGACCGAAGGGACCGGCAGGAACGGCAGGTTGAGCGCGCCGAAGGCCGCGCGGGGCACGGCCGGGCGGACCGGCTCGACCGGCGCCACCCGCTCGTACGGCCGCCCCGGGGCCGGGCGCGGGTCCGCCTCGCCCTTGTTGGGCCACAGGGACATAGCGCGCTCGGCCTGGGCGGTGATGGTCAGGGACGGGTTGACGCCGAGGTTGGCGGAGACCGCGGCGCCGTCGACGACCGAGATGCCCGGGTGGCCGTAGAGGCGGTGGTAGGGGTCGATGACACCGTGGTCGGCGTCCGCACCGATCGGGCAGCCGCCGAGGAAGTGCGCGGTGAGCGGGGTGCCCATCAACTCGCCGACGTTGCTGCCCGGGAAGCCGTTGATCTCGCGGGCGAGCAGGGTGGCGGCCTCGGTGGCCTCGGGGATCTGGTTGGGGTTGGGGGCGCCGTGGCCCTGCCGGGCGGTGAGCAGGCCCTTCCCCAGGCCGCCCGGTTTCCGGTACGTGGTCAGGGAGTTGTCCAGGGACTGCATCACCAGGCCGATGATGCTGCGCTCGGACCAGCGGCGGTTGGAGAGCGAGCGGACCGCCAGCATCGGGTGGCGGACCATGTTGCCGACCCAACCCCGGACCCGCCCGGCCGGTCGGTACGGCACCTGGAGGAGCGTCAGACTCCCCATGGAGTTGGAGCCCTTGCCGTAGCGGACCGGCTCGATGTGGGTGTTCTCGTTGGGATGGATGGACGAGGTGATCGCGACGCCCTTGGTGAAGTCGGCGCGGCCGGCCCCGTGTTGCTTCCGGTAGCGGCGGTCGGTGGTCTGGGCGCCCACCAGGGCCTCGGAGTTGGTGCGGGTCAGCGTGCCGAGGCGGTCGGAGAGGTACGGCAGCTGCCGGCTGTCCTTCATGCGGTGCAGCAGCGTCTGGGTGCCGTAGGTGCCGGCGGCGAGGACCACCCGGCGGGCGGTGAACGTCCGCCCGCCCGTCGCCCGGCCACCACCCCGCGCCGCACCTCCCCGTCGGCCCTTCTTGTTGTCGGTGGGCAGCGTCTTGACCGCGAAGCCGCCGCGGGAGTCCTCGGTGACGGCGACGACCGAGGTCATCGGGTGGATCACCGCGCCGGCCCGCTCGGCGAGGTGGAGATAGTTCTCGTTGAGGGTGTTCTTGGCGCCGTGCCGGCAGCCGGTCATGCACTCGCCGCACTCGGTGCACGCCCGGCGGGACGGGCCCGCGCCACCGAAGTACGGGTCGGGGACCTCCGCGCCCGGCTTCGCCCTGGTCGTGCCGTCGGCGTCCGCGCCGTCGCCGAAGAACACCCCGACCGGCGCCATGTGGAAGGAGTCGCCGACGCCCATCTCCCGGGCGGTCGCCTTCAGATGGACGTCGGAGGGGGTCATGGTCGGATTGAGCCGCACCCCGAGCATCCGCCGGGCCTGGTCGTAGTACGGGTCCAACTCCCGCTGCCAGTCGGTGATGTCGCGCCACTGGGGGTCGTCGAAGAACGCCTTCGGGGGGACGTAGAGGGTGTTGGCGTAGTTCAGCGAGCCGCCGCCGACGCCGGCGCCGGCCAGCACCATCACGTTGCCCAGGAGGTGGATGCGCTGGATGCCGTAGAGGCCGAGGGCGGGGGCCCACAGGTAGTTCTTCAGGTCCCAGGAGTTCTTCGGCAGGGTCTCGCGGGTGAAGCGGCGGCCGGCTTCGAGGACGGCGACGCGGTAGCCCTTCTCGGTCAGACGGAGGGCGGAGACGGAGCCGCCGAAGCCGGAGCCGACGACGATGACGTCGTAGTCGTATGCGTGGTCGTCGGGGGTCTGCCCGGTGGCGGCGAACTCGCCGTTCGGGGCTTGGTGGGGGGAAGCGTTGTCCTGTGGCACCGGTACCTCCGTGTCCGTCTTCGGGGCTCCGCCCCGGACCCCGCTCCCGCCACGCCGGAGGGGCTGGTTTCCGGGCTCCGCCGCCGGCCCTGCTCCGCAGGCGCGGCGGGGCTGAGATGTTGCGGGACGCATCGTTCGGTTCAGCGAAGGCGGAGGGCCTTCATCGCGCGCAGGCTGAGGGTCATGAAGGCGGCGTACTTCTCGTCGTTCATGCCGAAGGCCGGGGCCATGGGCATCAGGCGTTGCTGGGCGACGGTCTGTGCCTCGGTGTACTTGAGGATGCCCTCGGAGCCGTGTCGGCGGCCCAGGCCCGAGTCGCCCATGCCGCCCATCGGCGACTGCACGCTGCCGTAGCCGGCCGCGTAGGACTCGTTGACGTTGACGGTGCCGGTGCGCAGCCGTGCCGCGAGCGCCCGGCCGCGCCGGCCGTCCTTGGTCCAGACGCTGGAATTCAGGCCGTAGGGCGTGGCGTTGGCGCGGGCCACCGCCTCGTCCTCGTCGCGGAAGCGGTAGACCGACACGACCGGGCCGAAGGTCTCCTCGCCGCAGACGGCCATCGGTGTCTCGACGCCGTCCAGGATGGTCGGCTCGTAGAAGAGCGGGCCGATGTCGGGGCGGGGGCGGCCGCCGGCGAGCACCCGGGCGCCCTTGGCCACCGCCTCCTCGACGTGCCGGGTGACGGTCTCCAACTGGCGCGGGCCGACCAGCGAGCCCATGTCGGCGCCGTAGGCGAGGGCGTTGCCCAGCCGCATCGCCTTGGTGCGGGCCACGAACCGCTCGACGAACGCATCGGCGACCGACTCGTGGACGTAGAGCCGCTCGATGGAGATGCACAACTGGCCCGCGGAGGAGAAGCAGCCGCGGACGGCGCCGGCGGCGGCCTTGTCCACGTCGGCGTCGCGCAGCACCAACATGGCGTTCTTGCCGCCGAGTTCGAGGGAGACGCCGACGAGCCGGGCGGCGGCGCCCTGGGCGACCTCGCGGCCGGTGCGGGTGGAGCCGGTGAACGAGACGTAGTCGGCGTGCCGGACGACCTCCGGGCCGATCACCGGGCCCTCGCCGAGCACCACCTGCCAGACGTCCTCCGGGAGGCCCGCCTCGATCAGTTGCTCACGGGCCCACAGGGCGGTCAGCGCGGTCTCGGTGTCGGGCTTCATCACCACGGCGTTGCCGGCGACGAAGGCCGGCAGGGCGTCGCCGACGGTGAGCTCGAAGGGGTAGTTCCAGGGGGCGATCTGCCCCACCACGCCGCGCGGCTGCCGGAGTTCGGTGACCTTGGTCAGGGTCGGGACGACGCCGGTGTGGCCCTTGGGGCGGAGGTAGGCGGGGGCCTTGCGGCCGTAGTGGCGGGCGGCGACGGCGACCGCCTGCACCTCCTCGTGGGCGTGCAGCCGCGCCTTGCCGGTCTCCAACTGGATCAGGTCCAGCACCTCGGCCTGCCGGCGCAGGACCAGGTCGTGGAAGCGGAGCAGGACCGCGGCGCGCTGCCTGACCGGGACCCTCGCCCAGCGCTCCTGGGCGGCGCGGGCCCGCTCGAAGGCGGTGGTCACGTCCTCGGGGGTGGACTCGGGCAGGTCCGCCAACTTCTCGCCGGTGAACGGGGCGTGGTTGGCGGTCGCGCCGCTGCCGACCACGGCGCGGGTGAGGCGGGCGGCCACCTCCGGGGGGACGACGTCCGCGGCGGTACGGGTGCCGGGCGCGGCGACGGCGACCGGGTTGCCGTCCTTGTGGGGCGCGGCGGGCGCGACCGGATCGGCCTCCGTGCCGGGCGCGGTGGGGGCCTCGGGAGGCGTCGTGGACGCCGGGGCGTCCTGGGGTGCCGCGTCGGAGGTGGCCGTTCCGGTGTCCTGCGAGTCCGTCATGCGGGCGAGCGTATTCGTCCGGGACCGCTTTGTGTACCCGGCGGTAACAGGTTTTCCCGCCCTGCCCACCATCGCGCCAGTATTTGCTGGCCGCAAGGGGGGTGGGCTGGGGGGATGGACCGGAGGCGGGACGGGAGCGGGCGGCTCTCGGTCGCCGGTGGGCGGCCGCGCCCCGGGACGGGCATCCGGCGCGGCCGCCCGGGACGAACTCCCGGCGTCCGGCGCGGAGTCCGTCGCGGGCGGGCCGGAGCCGGCCGGTGACCACCACGACGTCAACGCCGCGCGACCACCCGCGTCAACACCCCGCCCTCTACAGGCCGTTAGCCCTTTCCGCACGCCATCGCACCACCACCGCCGTAAACCCACCACCCACGTTGATCAACTCGCGACACACGGAGCGGAACCTCCCCCGCCCTTCCGGCCGTCCTTGACACAGTGAGGCGGCGGCTACGGCGGCGACGCCGGTACGACAACGGGCGGCACGGGAACGGGGATCGGGCATGGTCATGCGGGACGGCGACGCACTGGACGTCCGTCCGGGCGGGGATCCGACCCGCGCCGCACCCCGGCACCACGCCGCGTACCACACCACCGCGTTCTCCCTCGCCCTCTACGCCGTCGCGCTCGCCGCCTGGACGGTGTACGGCATCGTCCAAGGGGACGGTTCGGTCTGGGACTTCGTCGAGGGGCTGTTCAATCCTGGCGCCGCCCCCGCGTCCCAGTTGGTCGGCCCCTACGAGTGGGCCTTCGCCGCGGCGTTCCTCGCGACCGCCGGCCTGGCCGTCGCGCACCGCCGGCCGGCCCGCAGCGCCGCCCTGTTCTGCGGGTTCTTCCTGCTGGCCGTCACGCTGCGGGAGGTGGTCGGCCTCTCCGACGCCGCCTACCGGGACCAGTACGCCACCGATCCGCTCGGCGGCTGGGCGCTTGCCACCCGGGCGCTGGGACTGGTGGTCGCGGTGGTCGTCCTGACGAAGATGTTCCCGGCGAAGGAGACGGCGGAGGCGGCGAAGACGCGGTCCGTGGCGGGGCGTTGGCGCCGCCCCCGGGCCGAGGGGGCCGCCCCGGTTACCTCGACCCTCCTGGCCACGCCGGACGCCCCGGCCCCCTCCCCCTGCCGCCGGGACCGTCGGCTCGCGCGCATCTGCGGCGCCCTCTTCCTGGTCATGGGCGTGGCCCGGCTCTCCTGGACCGCGTACGACCTGACGTCCGCCGGGGTGGAGGCCGCCCGCCGCTACCTCCGCGGGGCGGTGGACGGCTCGGTCCTGGGCACCCTCAATCTGGCCACCTCCAGCGAATTCACCACCCTCGGCTCGGTGCTGGGCTTCCTCGTGCTGGGCGTGCTGGCCTGCCGCGCCCGCCACGACGTCCGCGGCGCGCTGCTCGTCTTCGCCGCGGTCGAGCTCTACCTCACCGTCCGCACGGTGGTCTGGCTGACCGTCACCGACTTCTTCAACCAGTCCTTCGCCACCCCCGACGGCGCGCTCTACATGGCCACCACGGCGTTCGGCCTGGCCGCGATGACGTCGGTGCTGGTGCTGGCGATGGGACACGGCCTGGAACGGGGCGAGGGCGTCGTCGACGGGGCGGGGACGGCGGGCGGGGAGGGGTAGTCCGACGGGCGGCTCCAATCGCTGGCGCAACACCCCCGCGCCCGCAGGCGTAGCGTGGTCGCTACGTCCGTCTGGCGGGAGTGGCCATGGAGTTGTTCCACGAGGAGCCCGGCATCGGGGACCGCATCGCCCGACTGCGCGCCCGGCGCAGACTGACGCAGGAAGGGCTCGCCGAACGGGCCGGGCTGTCCGTCGACGTCGTACGCAAGTTGGAGCAGGGCGCGCGCCGGACGGCCCGGCTGAGCACGCTCAACTCCCTTGCCAGAGCGCTGGACGTGGAGCCGTCCGCGCTCGTCGGCAAGCCGACGACCTTCGAGGTCCGCGGGGATGGCGAGCAGCCGTCCGTCCTGGCGCTGCGCCAGGCCGTCGCCCCGGTGTCCGAGCTCCTCGGCGAGGACCCCGATCCCGAGGACCCGCCGGACATCGCGGCGCTGCAGACGGCACTGCGCTCGACGGAGCGCATCCGCAGGGAGGGCCGGATGGCCGAAATCGGCGCCCTGCTGCCGCAGTTGATCAACGACGCCAAGGCGACCGCACACGCCTCCACCGGGTGCCGGGCCGCCGCGGCCCATTCCGTGCTGGCCGAGGCGTACCAGGTCGCCGCGACGACACTGGCGGCGTTGGGCAAGGAGGACGCCGCGTTCACCGCGCTCGAACGCGCCAGGACGGCGGCCGCCAAGGGGGACGACCCCCATCTGGAGACCGTCGGCCTCTCCAGCCTCGCCTGGGTCCTGACCAAACAGGGGCGGTTGGCGGACGCCGAACGCGTCGCGCTCAGGGCGGCCGAGCGGATCGAACCCGGCTTCCGCTCCGCACCGCTCGAACTGGCGCTGTGGGGCATCCTGCTGCTCCGCGCGGCGACGGCGGCGGTCCGCTCGGAACGCCGGGACACCGTCCACGACCTGCTCAACCTGGCGGGCGCGGCGGCGGCCCGGCTCGGCACGGACCGGCTCGACTATGCGACGCCGTTCGGACCCACCAACATGGGGGTGGCGAAGGTCAACTTCCTTGTGGAGATGGAAGACAGCGCGGAGGCCCTGCGCACCGCGCGCACCGTGCCGGAACTGCAGGCGCTGCCGCCCACGTGGCGGGCGCGGTTCCATGTCGACCGCGCCCTGGCCCACGCCGACCTGGATCAGGACGACGGGGCGGTGACGGCCCTGCTCACCGCCGAGCGCATCGCCCCGGAATGGATGCGGTACCACTCCACCAGCCTGCGCCTGGTGTCCGAACTCCGCGGCCGGGAAAGGCGCCGGGCCTCTCCGTTGACGGCACTCGCCGATCGGCTGGACCTCGACGCGTAGCGCACCGCCTCCCCAGAGGGCGGGTAGGGCACGGCGTCCTACCCGGCATGCAAAGTGGCACAGGGCGTCACTGTCCGGGCGAACCGCGCCCGCCTAGCGTGGCGGGCGCGTCGAAGACGACGGCCCCGGGCCGCGCCGGCCCGGTCACGCTCACCCCAAGAAAGCAGGCTGACGTGCCGCACCGTTCCGACCGGAATGCCCGAACTGCCGAAACTGTCCGCCCCGCCCGTACCGTTGGCCGGCTGCTCCCCTGGGTCGGCGCCGACGACCAGCCCTGCTACCTCCTCACCGACCTCGCCGGCGACGGCCCCGTCTCCCGGCACGTGGACCGGATCGAGGCGCTCCAACTGGCCATGAGCCTCGGGCTGCTGGACCACGCCGAGCCCCTCATCGACGACCCGTCGGCCGACGCCGGACAGCTCCGCTTCCTGGCCGCGCAGTTGCTCGCCGCCCTACGGGACGCCGTATGGATCGCGGAGAGCCGGGGCGAACGGCTGGCCCAGTACCGGCAGTCGACGGATGCCGAGGACGCGGCGGAGGAGGCGGGAGATGCCGAGGGGGCGTCCGGGGCCGGCGACGGCGGTGACGAGGCGGAGCCCGCGGCGTTCGGGGGCGACGGCAGCGGGGGCGGCGGCGACGGGGCCTCGTGGACCCCGTGACCGGGGTTGAGGAAGGTCCCCTCCGGGCCCGCCCCCGCACGCCGGGACGTCCGTCGCGTGTGGGGGCCGCGGCGGCCGTCGATGTGAGCTGCAACGCGTCCCGGGCTTGTGGCCTCTTCAGTGGTGCAGCATGAGAACCACTCTGCCCGCGGGGTCCGCCCCGCGCCATCGTCCGCAGGTCGGGCGAGGACCCCCGCCGGTCGGCGGGGGTGCGGGGCCCTCCTGAGGGGGACCCGGAGGCGGGGACGGAGTCGCGCAGCGCCGGGCGGTTCCGGGGCTCGAACGATGCGTGGAAGAAAGGGGCGGCCGGTGATCCGTGTCGCTGTGGTGGACGACGAACGGCTCGTCAGGTCCGGACTGCGGATGATCCTGGGGACCGCCCCGGACATCGAGATGGTCGCGGACTGCGGCGGCGCGGAGGCCGTGGAGACCGTGCTGAGCTGCGCGGCCGAGGTCGTCCTGCTCGACATCCGGATGCCGGACGTGGACGGCCTGACCGTGCTCCGGGAGCTGCGGGCCGCCCCGGAGCCGCCCACCGTGGCGATGCTCACCACCTTCGACGCCCAGGAGTACCTGACGGCCGCACTGCGGGAGGGCGCGGCGGGCTTCCTGCTCAAGGACTCCGACCCCGAGCAACTGGTGCGGGCGGTGCGGACGCTGGCGGCCGGCGGCAGCGTGCTGGACCCCGGGGTGACCCGGGCGGTGATCGGCGGCTATCTGACCGCCGAGGACCAGGCGGCCGCGGCCCGGGCGGTGAGCGGGCTGACGCCGCGCGAGTCGCAGGTGCTGGCGCTGCTGGGCGAGGGCCTGGGCAATGCGCAGATCGCGGAGCGGATGGGGCTGGCGCCCAGCACGGTCAAGGACCATGTCCGGGCATTGCTGGCCAAATTGGGCGGAATCAACCGCGTCCAGGCGGCTATCGTCGCCGACCGGGCGGGCCTGGTGGCCGGCGTCCCCCGGGGGACGTGGTGATATCCGGCCGGAAGCCCGGGGGAAGACGGGACCTCGGGAAGGGGCGGGCAACGGGGACAGGCCCGGTGCCCGTTGGGGACCCGGGCACCGGCCGCCGACCCGCCCGCCATCCCGTCCGCCGGCTCGCCCGTGGCCCGTTGGGACGGCGGTTGCGCCGGATCGGTCCCGTACTGGTGCCGGTGCTGCTGGCGATCGCCGACGCGCTGCTCGTCAACGGCCTGGAGATGGCCCTGGAGCTGGCCGTCTCGGTGGTCGCGGCGACCGCCCTGCTGCTGCGGCGCCGCTGGCCGCTGCTGGTGTTCCTGGTGACCCTCCCGGGGCTCTACATCGGCTACATCTGGTTCGCGCCGATGATCGCCCTCTACACCCTGGCCGCGCTGCGGCCCGGCCGGACCCGGCTCGGCGTCTGCGCGCTGCTGCTGGTCGCCGCGCACTTCCTGCCGTACCCGATCTCGGACTTCGAACCGACCGCGTACCGGGAGAACACCCTGGTCCTGATCGACGCCTGCGTGACCTCCGCGGCCCCGATCGCGCTCGGCCTCCTGGTCCGGACCCGCCGCGAACTCGCCTCCCGGGTCGACGACTTGACCCGCAGCCTACGCCGCGAGGACCGGTTGCTGGCGGAGCGGGTGAAGGCCACCGAACGGGCCCGGCTGGCCCGCGAGATGCACGACGTGGTGGCCCACCAGGTCAGCCTGATCAGCCTCCAGGCCGGCGCCGTGCAGGTCAGCACGGCGGACGAGGCGGCGCGCAGCGGGGCCCGGACCATCCGGGAGCTGTCCGTGCGCACGTTGGAGGAGCTGCGGCACATGGTCGGCGTGCTGCGGGCGGCCGGCGGCGACGCCCGGGAGACCGCCGAACTGGCGCCGCAGCCGGACCTCGACGAGCTGCCGCGGCTGATCGAGATGAGCGCGCTGGACGTGACGTACGAGGGGCTGTGCGCGGCGGACGGGGCCCCGGAGGAGGCGGCTCCGGTCGGGGCGGACGCGGGCCGTCCGCGCGGCGCCCGGACGGTCGAGCGGGCCGCCTTCCGCACCGTCCAGGAGGCGCTCACCAACGTCCGCAAGCACGCCCCGGGGGCGCGGGTGCGGGTCCGGGTCGACGCGGTGGAGCTGACGGCACCGGACGACGTGGGTGCGGCGGCGCGGGCGCGGGAAGGGTTGCGGGTGGAGATCCGCAACGGGCCGGCGGACGCGGCGGCGCCGGTCCCCGCGCTCCCGGGCGGCGGGCACGGGCTGGTGGGGCTCCGCGAACGCGCGCAGAGCCTCGGCGGCACGCTGGAGGCGCACCCCACGGCCGAGGGCGGCTTCGTCGTGCGGGCGGAATTCCCGTACGGGGTGGGGTGATCGGGCGGGCGGTCGACAACCGGGGGCGGGAGGTGGCCCGTTAGGGCGCGGCGGGCGGGTAGCGGGAGACGGGCAGGCGTCGACGGCGACCCTCCAGCAGGCCGCCCTCAAGCCGACATCGGGCCGCTCAGGCCGAGAGCGGCGCCGCCGTCTCGTCGACCGCGGTGGGCAGGTCCGGGTAGACCTCGAAGAGCCGGCGGACGCCGAGGGCGGCCAGGACGCGGTTGACGTGGGAGCCGTCGACGGCGCCCTGGGCGGGCAGGATCAGCCGCAGGCGCCCCTGGCAGGAGCGCATCAGGCGGCGGGCGGCGATCAGCACGCCCACGCCGCTGGAGTCACAGAACCGGACCTCGGAGAGATCGAGGACGAGGGAGCGCCGGCCCTCGGCCACCGCGTCGTGCACGTGCTGCCGCACCGCCGGCGACGTGACCAGGTCCATCTCGCCGGAAACCTGGAGCACCGCCCATGGGCCCTTTTCGTCCTCTGCCACCTTCAACGACACGCGCTCGAAGCCTTTCGCTCGCTTTCGGACCGGATGCGCCCCGGCTGCCATGCGGAACTCACCCTTCCCGGCTCGACTGCCCGGCCTCTCCCCCCTGAAACGCTTGCGATTCCGTGGCGCGGCAGGCCGTCCCCTCCTAAGGCTATGCCCAAGGGAAGGCGGGTTTTCGCCCGCAACCGGTCACACCCGCGTAACACATGGGTGGATACGGCCACGAACGGTCCGCATCGTTCCACTTCGCTCGCGAAGTGTGCCCGGATCTGCCACACCGTCATCACCCCCTTACCATCCGCAACGCCTGTGCGGGCCGCTTTGCCGCAAAGGCGCCTGCGCTGTCAGACCCGGCCACTACATTCGTGGGCACGGCAAGCGTCGTGGCGAACGTCACGGCGGGGGCGCGGCGAGCGTAAAGCGCCCGATGCGGCGGGCCGCCGGATCGGGTGACGCACGACAGTTCGTGAGCGGAGGGGCGAGTACGGGTACGACAGTGGGCGGGAGTGACGGCACGGGGTCCGGCGGAGCACGGGCCCCGGGTGGAGGCTGAGGTCACGTCCGGGGGCTTTCGGCGACGGCGCCGGCCGAGGTGTGAGCCCGGCCGCGAGGGGCAGGAATGGGGGTCCCATGGCACACGACGCACCACCGCGCTGGGACAGGCGGATGCAGCAGCGGCTCGCCCGCGGCGAGGCCGCCGCGCTCGGTGAGCTCTACGACCGTTTCGCCTCGCTGGTGCACAGCCTCGCCTACCGCGTCCTGGACGACGAGGACGCCGCCGACCGCATCACCCGCGAGGTGTTCGGCTACATCTGGGAGCACCCCGACTCCTATGACCCCAAGCAGGGTTCGCTGCGTTCCTGGGTGGCCGCGATCACCCGCCACCAGGCCGTCCAGCGGCTGCGCCAGACCGAGTCCGCCTCGGCGCGCGACCGCGACGGGGACGGGCCCGGATCCGCCGCATCGGAGCACGAGTTGGAGCGGAAGATCCACGAGGCGTCCACCGCCGCCCGCGCCGACTACATCGTCACCTCCATGCCCGCCCCGCTGCGCGACGCCCTGGAGTTGGCGTACTTCCAGCGCCGGGACTACCGCCAGACCGCCGCCGACCTCGGCGTCACCGAGGACGAGGCCCGGCGCCGGCTCCGCCTGGGCCTCCAACTGCTGTCCACCGCCCACAACCACCAGGCGCTGCCCGCGGTCCCGATGCGCCGCGCCGCCGCCCGGGGGCCGCAGGCCCCGCGCCCGCCGCGCTCCACACCGCCCGCACCGGGCCATGGGCGGCCGCTGTGAGGGGCCCGGACGAATGGGACGGCCGCGAGCGCCCCGGTGGCCCCGGTGAACGGCCCCGGATACCGGCGCCGCGCCCCGCCGCGGAGGACCACGGCCCGCTGCCGCCCGTCCCCCACCCGACGCCCGGTCCCGTCCCGGACCACGTCCCGTCCCACGACGTCCCTGCGGAGTACGAGAGCGATGACGACCCCGTGACCGGCGCCGACACCGGCCCGCGCCGGCCACCGCCGGCCGCCCCGTCCCACAAGGTGCTCAAGTCCCTGCTGGGTGCCTGGGCACTGTCCGCCTGCTCGCCGGAGGAGACCACCGCCGTCGAGGAGCACCTGACGGACTGCGCCGCCTGCGCCGAGGAGGCCCTGCGGCTGCGCGACGCGGTGGCGCTGCTGCACCCCGCGGACAGCCTCGACCTCGATCCGCTGCTCCGGTCGCGGGTGTTGGCGGGCTGCCTGGGCCGCCGACCGGCACGCATCCCGGTGCCGGAGTGGGCCATCCCGTTCGACGCGGAGGCCGCCAAACTCGACGCGCTGCTGCGCGACATGGGCGAGGCGGAGTGGCGGGCTCCGGTGCGGCTGCGCTGGTTCGACGGCCGGGAGCCGGTGGCGCGCGACAGCACCGTCGGCGGGGTGATCGGGCACCTGATGGCGGTGGACGGCATGGTCGCCGCGGCCCTCGGACTGCCCGACCCGTTGGGCGCCGACGCCCCGGAGCAGCCGGGACCGCGCCGAAGAACGGAGGTGTACTGGCGCACCCTCGGCGAGCAGCCCGATCCGCGGGCGCCGCACGACCCCTGGCGCGAGCAGGGCCAGGCACTGATCAGAACGGTCTCGTTCGCCGGCACCGGGGTCACCGAACTCTCCGTCCCGTACGGGAAGTTCGACCTCGCGCTGCACGACGCCTTCCTGGACCGCGCCTTCGAGACCTGGGTGCACGCCGGGGACATCGCCGAGGCGGTGGACTATCCGTACAAGCCGCCGGCCTCCGGCCATCTGCATCTGCTCGTCGACCTCGCGGCGCGGCTGCTGCCGACCACGCTCGCCCAGCGCCGGCAGGCCGGACTGGCCGCACCGCCGCGGCAGTTGGTCGCCGCCGGCGCCCCGGGCCGCACGCTCCATCTGGAGGTCGAGGGCAACGGCGGCGGGGACTGGTACATAGCCCTGGACTCCCCGGCGGCGGTCGGCTCGCCCGAGAGCACCGTCGCCCATATCGCCCTGGACAGCGACGAGTTCTGCCAGTTGGCCGCCGGGCACATCTCGCCGGAGGAGGCCGCGGCGGGGCAGAACGGCGAGCGCGAGGCGATCCGCGAGGTGCTGTTCGCGACGGCGGCGCTGTCCCGCCTGTAGGGGAGCTTGGGGTGGGGGCTCGGTGGTGAGGCGGGCTGCCCGTCGGGGCCCACCTCACCTGCGTCGTGCGCGTCGCCTACGCCGTGAGCGGCGCCGGCGCGCGTGTCGTCCGCGTCAGGCGAAGACGACCGTGCGGCGCCCGTTGAGCAGCACCCGGCGCTCGCTGTGCCACTTCACGGCGCGGGCCAGCGCCTGGCACTCCACGTCGCGGCCGATCGCCACGAGTTGGTCCGGCGTGACGTCGTGGCCGACCCGCTCGACCTCCTGCTCGATGATCGGGCCCTCGTCGAGGTCCGCGGTCACGTAGTGCGCGGTGGCGCCGATCAGCTTCACACCGCGGGCGTGGGCCTGGTGGTAGGGGCGGGCGCCCTTGAAGCTGGGGAGGAAGGAGTGGTGGATGTTGATGATGCGGCCGGCCAGCGCCGTGCACAGCTCGTCGGAGAGGACCTGCATGTAGCGGGCGAGCACCACCAGCTCGACGCGCTCCTTCTCCACCAGCTCCAGGAGCTGGGCCTCGGCCTGGGCCTTGGTGTCCCGGGTGACGGGGATGTGGTGGAACGGGATGCCGTAGGAGCCGACCAGCTCGGCGAAGTCGGTGTGGTTGGAGACCACGGCCGCGATCTCGACCGGCAGGGCGCCGATCCGGGAGCGGAAGAGCAGGTCGTTGAGGCAGTGCCCGAACTTGGACACCATCAGCACCACGCGCATCTTCTCGTCGGCGCGGTGAATCTGCCAGTCCATCCCGAAGGAGACGCCCACCGCCGCGAAGCTGGCCCGCAGCTTGTCGACGTCCACCGGCGCTTCCGCGGTGAAGTGGACCCGCATGAAGAACAGCCCGGTGTCCCGATCGCCGAACTGCTGGCTGTCCTCGATGTTGCAACCGGTCATGAACAGGTAGCTGGACACCGCGTGCACGATGCCCTTCTTGTCCGGACAGGACAGCGTGAGGACGTACTGATCGTTCCGGTCCCGCGGACCGGGCTGGGTGGGCTGCGACTCGCTCATGACCTCATAGGGTCGCACATCCGCGGGGCCGCTCCGACCGCGACGGCCGGGACACCGGTCACGCCGGGGCCCCCAGCGTGCCGGACTGGGCGGCGGCCAACGCGTCGAGGGAGTGCGGGGCGGTGGCCGGGTCCTCTCCGTCCGCGGTGGCCAGGTGGACGTGCGCCTCGCGGGCGGCCCGTACGGCGTCGGGCCAACCGGCGTGCTCCATGTAGGCGGTGACCGGGGCGTCCGGCCCTACCTGGTGCATGATCCGCAGCACCCGCAGGACGGCCGCGTCGACCAACTGCGCCTCCTGGGTGTCCCGGAAGATCGTGCCGATGTACTTCTCGGCGGACCAGTTGTCCAACCAGGTGTCCTCGACGAGCCGGTAGACGGCGTCGGTGACGTCTCCGTAGCCGGGACGGCCGGCCAGCCAGGTGTGCTGCTGGAAGACGGGGTCGGAGAGCATGTGCAGCGCGGAGCGGACGTTGCTGCGCCAGCGCCACCACGGCATGTCAGAGAGCGGCATACCGCCCATGGTGGTCGAGCGACGGCCGCGACGGGAAGACTTCTCCGAACCTTGCACAGCAAGCGATCGTACGTTCCTCCCGATTGATCTCGATCGGCCCCCCGGAGTTCACCACAGCGTCACCATCCGTTGCCTCGGTGTCACGCACCCGTTCCGGCCGGAGCGGAAGGCTCCGGGGCCATGACCGGACGGCGACGCTCCTCCCCCCGCCCCTCTCTCCGCGCTTCCACGACCGCCGCGGCGGCGTGCACGGCGGTCATCGCGTCGCTGCTGTCCGGCTGCGGCTCCCTCCCCGGTTCCGGGGAGCGGGAGCCGGTCACGGTGATGACCTGGGCGCCCGAGGGCACCAAGACCACCAACCTGCCCGGGATGCCGGCGATGGCGCAGGCGTACGCCCGCTGGGTCAACTCCCGCGGCGGGATAGCCGGCCACCCGCTGAAGGTCCTCACCTGCAACGAGCAGAACGACTCGGCGCAGGCCGCGCGGTGCGCCCAGCGCGCGGTGCGGGGCGGGGCGGTGGCCGTCGTCGGCTCGTACAGCCAGTGGGGGCGCTCGTTCATGTCGCCGCTCGAAGCGGCGGGCATCCCGTACATCGGCGGGTACGGCGCCTCCGCCGAGGAGTTCGCCAGCCCGCTCTCCTACCCCGTCAACGGCGGTCAGGCCGCCCTCCTGGCCGGCAACGGTCGCCAGTTGGCGGGCGACTGCCGGCGGGTGGCGCTGGTCCGGCCGGACACGATCCAGGGCGACCAGATGCCGGGGCTGCTCAACGCCGGCCTCAACAGCGGGGGTCGGAGCAGCGCCCTGGACGTCAAGGCGCCCGAGGCCGCCACCGATTACACGGACGAGGTGACCGCCGCGCTGAAGGCGGTGGGCGCGGACTCCGCGGTGTACGGGACGGCAGTCACCGGCGGCGCGGCGCCCGGTTCCTGCGTGGCCGCCTCGCTGGGCGACCACACCGACACCTTCTTCGACTCCTTCCGGCGCCTCCAGGAGTCCCACACCAAGGTGCAGGTCGGCTCCGTGTTGGGCAGCGTCGACCAGTCGATGGTCAACCGCAGCGGCGGCGAGTCCGGCCCGTTGGAGGGCGCGGACGTCACCGGCTGGTACCCGGTCCCCAGCGATCCGCGCTGGCTGCCGATGCGCCGGGTGATCGAGCAGGAGGCGTTCGACGACAGCCGCATCGACCCGGCCGACCAGGGCGTCCAGACGACCTGGATCGCCTACACCGTACTGAGCGCGGTGATCCGGCAGTTGGCCGCCTCGGGCGTCTCGGACATCACCGCGCACACGCTGCAATCCGCCCTGGACCGCGGCGAGCAGTCCGTCGACACCGGCGGCCTGACGCCCGACCTGCGCTGGCGCAACGACGACATGCTGGCCGTCGCCGACTTCCCCCGGATCGTCAACGCGGACGTCACGTACCAGGTCGTCCGGCACGGCGAACTGGTCGCCGCCCAGGAGGGGTTCGTCGACGTGACCCGGACGCTGGAGCAGCGGCGCACCGACGACGGCTGACGCCCGCCCGGCCGCCTACGGGGCAAGCCCTGGGCCCGACCTCACAGTTGTTCGGGGCCGTGCTTCCGGAGGCCGTACTTCTCGGCGATCGGGTTCCACAGACCGGCGGCCTGCTGCTTGGCCTTGGTGGCCGTGCCGCTGGACGCGTTCCCCTGGGAGGCTTCCTTGCCGCCCTTGGCGTGGCCCTTGTCGCAACCGCCCTTGCCGGCGACCTTGTCGGCCCAGGCCGCGTAGTGGTTGTCGGCGTCGGCCGAGGACCTCCAGGCCGTGGTGAGCGCGGCGGTCAGCTCGCCGCTGTTGGGGATCTTGTCCACGGGGAGCTGCTGGAGCCGCTTGACCAGGTCGTTGCGCTGGCCCGCGGCGGACCGCAGGTCACCCGCCGCGCCGCCGAGGTTGCTGCAGCTCTTGATGTTCTGTACGGCGCCGATGACGGCGGAGCGGCTGTTGTTGCTGTCGGCGAGCAGGGCGTCCAGGCCCTTGGCCTGGCCGGCGGCCGGGTCGTCGGCCGGCTTGGTCTCGCCGTCCTTCGTCGACTTGGCCGTACTGGTGCCGGTGTCCTGCTGCTTCTTCTGGGCGGTGTCGTCGCCGCTGCCGCCGCTGAGCGCCCAGCCGACACCGAGGCCGACGCCGGCCAGCGCCACCACGATGGCGCCGACGACGACGGCCGCGGGTATCTTGCGGCGCCCGCCGCCGCCCTCCTCGTAGGGGGCGTGCTGGTCCGGGCCGCCACCGGGGGCGAACGGGCCGCCGGGGGCGGGCTGTTGGCCGTACGGCGGGTGGCCGGCGTCGGCGAAGCGCGGCAGTTGCGCGGTGGCGTCGGGGGCGGGTGCGGCCGGGGCGGCCGGTCCGTCGCGGAACAGGCCGTCGAACTCGGCGGGGGTCGACCGGCCGCCGGCCGCGCCCGGTTGGGCGCCGAACTGCGCGGCGGGCGGCGGGGTGAGCGCACCGGCGCCGACGGGACCGCCGGCGCCGCTGATCGGCGGGATCAGCTGCGTGGCCTGGTCCATACCGGCGCCGGGCATCGGCTGGGACTGCGGCATGGGCTGGGCCGAACGCGGCGGCCCCTGGTGCGCCTTGATGGGGCGCAGCATCTGCGTGGCCGCGTCCCGGTGTTGCGCGGCGGCCGACTCGGGTGGCAGCGGGGCGCCACCAGGGGCGCCGGGTCCGCCGGCGACGGGCGGCAGGAGGGTGGTGGCGTCGTCGCCGGCCGCGGGCGGCAGCGGGGCGCCGGCCTGCGGGGTCGCGCGGACCAGTGCACCGGAGGGGCCGGTCTGCTGCCCTCCCTGGCCGCCGAAGGAGAGGATCGCGGTGGCCTCGGCGGCCGACGCGTTGGGCGGCATCGGACCGGCGGCCGGCGGGCCCGCCTGCGGCGGCATCGGGGGCGGCGCGGCCGGCATGGGCGGCGTCGGCGAGGGCCCCGGGGAGGGCGGCGGGAAGCCGTACTGCGGCGGGTGCGGCGCGGCGGGCGCCTGGGGCGCGGGCGGGTAGCCGTACGACGGGGTCTGACCGTGCGGCTGCGGCCCGCCCGGGGCCGCGCCGGGCTGCCCGGGGCCGTGCGGTGCGGGCGGCTGCTGGCCGGGCCCCCAGGGCTGGCCCCACGGCTGCCCGGCGGGCGGCGCGGCCTGCTGGTCGGGCGGCCATGCGTCGCCGCCGCCGGCGGGCAGCACTATGCCCTCTCTGGCCGGGCCGGCCGCAGGATCCTGCGGGTCGTGACCCTGTCCGCTCTGCGTCACCGGGACTCCTACCATCGTGCAGACCTACGGAATCGTCGGCTGCACGCTACCGGTTCGCGGCAACGTTCGACATGCGTCCAGGTCACCGCACCGGCCGCCGGCGGCCGGTGCGGCCGGCCCCGCAGAACGCACCGGGGGCGGACCGGAATCCCGGCCCGCCCCTGGCAGCACACGGTCGAACCCCCTTCGACCGGTACCCCCTTCCGCCCGTTTTCGCCCCTCGTCGCGAGGGCTCGCCGCCGCGCCTGATGAGGCGTTGCTCACGCCGCGACGGCGCGCAGTTCCATCCGGGCGGCGAATTCCCTTACGACGGGTTCGTCCTGATACGGCTCCAGACGCTGCCGGAAGTCCTCCAGGTATTCCGCACCACGGTCCGAGCGCAGCCCGTTCAGCAACTCGATCGCCCTCGTTCCCGTATGGCAGGCCAACTCGACCTCCCGCTGCTGCACCTGGGCGGTGGCCAGCAGCACCAACCCGATGGCGCGGCGCCGCGCGCGGGCCGCCGGATGCCCGTCGAGCGCCTCCTGGGCGCGCTGCGCGGCCGGCGCCGGCTGCCCCAAGTCCCGGTGGCAGTGCGACAGTTCGTCCGCCAGGTAGGCCGGGTCGAAGTGGGCGATCCACACCGGGTCGTCGCCGGCGCCGGTGGCCGCCTCGGCGCGCTCCATCGCGGAGACCGCCCGACCCGCCACCGTCTGGAAGGCCCGGGCGTCGCCCATCAGGGCGTGCCCGCGCGCCTCCGCGGCGAAGAACATCGCCTCGGCCCTGGGGGTGACCATGCCCCGCGCGCCCTCCTGGGCGGCCCGCGCGAGCTGCGAGATCTCCCGTGGATTGCCCAACGAGGCGGCCAGATGGCTCATGCTGGCGGCGAGGACGTAGCCGCCGTAGCCGCGGTCGCCGGCCGCCTGCGCGAGCCGGAGGGCCTGGATGTAGTAGCGCTGTGCCAGGCCCGGTTGGCCGGTGTCGACGGCCATGTAGCCGCCCAGTTCCGTCAACCGGGCGACGGCGGCGAAGAGTTCCCGCCCGACCGCCTCCCGGTACGACCCCGCCAGCAGCCCGGAGACCACGCTGTTGAGGTAGTGCACGACGACGGGCCGGACGTGCCCGGAGCCGAAGCGGTGGTCCAGTTCGCTGAGCGCCGAGGTCATCGCCCGTACGGCCGCCACGTCCGAAATGCCCACTCTGGCACCGGCGTTGCGCGACACCTGGGAATCCGCCCCGGTGATCAGCCAGTCCCGGCTGGGCTCGACCAGCGCGGAGGCGGCGACCGTGGACCCGCTGAGGAAGTCCCGCCGCCCGACGTCGCTGCGCCACAGCTCGCAGACCTGCTCGATGGCCCCTAGGACGGTCGGCGAGAACTGCAGCCCCACCCCGGACGCGAGGTTCTTCCCGTCGGCCATGCCGATTTCGTCGATGGTGACCGTGCGGGCCAACTTGCGCCCCAGCGCCTCGGCGATGATGGCGGGTGCACGGCCGCGCGGCTGCTGTCCGCGCAGCCAACGGGCCACCGAGGTCTTGTCGTAACGCAGGTCGAGACCGTGCTCCGCGCCGCACATGTTGACGCGGCGGGCCAACCCGGCGTTGGAACAGCCGGCTTCCTGAATCAGCGCTTGCAGCCGCTCATTGGGCTGGCGCGCGACGAGTGGCCTGGCGGCCATGGTGTGTACCCCCTGTACTGCTGCTGCGCGTTCACCGGCGAACGCCGTCCCCGCGATCAATTCCCCGTAAATATCTGGGATATCCGAGACATCCGGGATATGCGCGGTACGAACCCGGAGGGCGTGCTTCGCAGTGGATGCCCGGGATACGTGCGATGTGCGCGATGCCCGTGCGTCGTCGTGCGAAGCGCGGCCGCCCCCAGGTCCGCGCCGCGGTGGGCTGTTCTACGAGGAGGGGTGTCGCGCAGTGTCCGTGCACCGGTCGCGGCGCCGCGGCGCAGGGCTCCCCTAGTGCTCCGCGGCCGTCCGCCGGGCGGTCCGTCCGCCCGTCACGCAAGTGGCTACCCGCTACCCGGACCCCATCCGCACACGCGCCCCCACTAGTGCATCCATGCGCCCCACGTGTCGGAACGATGCGCCGGGGCCGTCACCCATTCGGCCGTAACCCTTGGTGACAAGGGGAGTTGTCCTCTGCGTGGAAGAGACCATCGGAGTCACAGGAGCCCCGCAGATCCCCAAACAGCGCGGCGAGCAATTCATCGACACTGCGGTGCGTTACGCCGAGGAACGCCATTGGGAGGTGTTCCCCGGCGCATGGCTGGAGCACGAGGGCGAGCTGCCGCGCTGCTCGTGCGACGCCGCCAACTGCCCCTCGCCCGGGGCCCATCCGACCGCCCCCGGCTGGGCCAACCAGGCCAGTGGCAGCGCCACCGCCGTGCGACGGATGTGGAGCAAGCAGCCGCGGGCGTCGATCCTGCTGCCCACGGGCCGGACGTTCGAGGCACTCGACGTGCCCGAGATGGCGGGCTGCCTGGCGCTGGCCCGTATGGAGCGACTGGGCGTGACGCTCGGCCCGGTGACCCGCACCCCCGACCGTCGGATGCTCTTCCTCGTCCTCCCCGGCGCCGCAGCCAAGGTCCCGGACATGGTCCGGAACCTCGGCTGGACGCCGGCCGCCCTCGACCTGATCTGCCGCGGCGAGGGCGAGTACATCGCCGCGCCGCCGACCCGGGTGGGCCCGCACGGCGCGATCCAGTGGGCCCGCCGCCCCACCGCCAGCAACCGATGGCTGCCGGACGCCGAGGAGTTGATCAGCCCGCTCGCGTACGCCTGCGCCCGCGACGCGGCGGCGCTCCGCACCCGCTGACGACGACGCGAGGGGTTTGTCAGAGCCTGCCCGTATCGTGGGTTGCCAGACGGGGGTCACGACCAGACCCCTGCGGGGACGTCGAAGGGCAGGCCGTGGCCAGCGAACCGGACATCATGCAAGGGCAGGACGGGTCGGCCGCGACCCAGGAGGGGGCCGTGGCCGGACCGCCCGCGGTCCGCATCGAGGGCCTGTGGAAACGCTTCGGCGATCAGACCGCGGTCCACGGCATCGACCTGACCCTGCCCGCAGGGCACTTCATCGGCCTGGTCGGCCCCAACGGCGCCGGCAAGACCACCACCCTCTCCATGGTGACCGGCCTGCTGCGGCCGGACTCCGGGCTCGTCGAGATCGGCGGGCACGACGTCTGGCGGGACCCGGTCGCGGTCAAGTCCCGGATCGGCGTGCTGCCCGAGGGACTGCGCCTCTTCGAGCGCCTCTCCGGGCGCGAACTCCTCGCCTACATAGGCAGGTTGCGCGGTCTGCCCGGCGCCGAGGTGGACAAGCGGGCCGGCCAACTCCTCGACGTGCTCGACCTGTCCGGCTCGCAGCACAAGATGGTCGTGGACTACTCCACCGGCATGCGCAAGAAGATCGGCCTGGCCGCAGCCCTGCTGCACAACCCGGAGATCCTCTTCCTGGACGAGCCGTTCGAGGGCGTCGACCCGGTGTCGGCGCAGACCATCCGCGGGGTCCTGGAGCGCTACACCTCCTCCGGCGCCACGGTGATCTTCTCCAGCCATGTGATGGAGCTGGTCGAGTCGCTCTGCGACTGGGTCGCGGTGATGGCCGCCGGCCGGATCCGCGCGCAGGGCCCGCTGGCCACGGTGCGCGGCGACGCCCCCTCGCTCCAGGACGCGTTCCTCGAACTGGTCGGCGCCAACGGCCGCCGCACCGGGCAGGACCTCGACTGGCTGGGCGGCGGCGCCCGATGAGCACCGAGACCACCCTCGCCGCCCCCTCCTCCCTGGTCCCGGTCTTCGTCCGGCTCAAACTGACGCTGCTGCGCAACGGCCTGCGCCAGTCGCCCGGGCGCACCGCGGCCTTCGTCATCTCGGCCCTCGGTGGACTGGTAGTGGCATCCGCGGTCGTGATCGCCCTGGTGGCGCTGCGCGGCAATCCACACGCCGCGGCGCTCGTCGTCCTCCTCACCGGCATGCTCACCCTGGGTTGGGCGGTGATGCCGCTGTTCTTCCCCACGGGCGACGAGACCCTCGACCCGACCCGCCTGGTGATGCTGCCGCTGCGGCCGCGCCAACTGATCCGCGCGCTGCTGGTGACGTCGCTGGTGGGCGTCGGCCCGTTGACCACACTCGCCCTGGTGGCCAGCTCCGTCGTGGCGGTCGCCAACGGCGCCGCCGCCGCGGTCGTCGGCGTGCTGGCCGTCGTCTTGGTGGTGCTGGTCTGCGTCACACTGGCGCGGGCCGTCGCCACCGCCTCGACGCGCCTGCTCACCAGCCGCCGGGGCCGCGATCTCGCCGTGTTGAGCGGCCTGTTCATCGCCCTGGGCGCCCAGGTCGTCAACGTCGCCGGGCAGCAACTGGGCCGCGCGGGCGGCCTGGCCGCCCTGGAGCCGGTGGGCGAGGTGCTGCGCTGGATACCGCCGGCCTCCGCGCTCTCCGCCGTGGACGACGCCGGGCACGGCTCCTACGGGCGCGCGGCGGCCGGCCTGGCCCTGACGGTGCTGGCCCTGGTGCTGCTCCTGTGGTGGTGGCAGCGGACCCTGACCACCCTGATGACCTCGCCGGACTCCTCCACCCTCCAGGCCACCGCCAAGGACGGCGCGCACCGGTCCGGCGACGGGGAGCGCGGCCTCGCCCGGCTCCTGCCCGAAGGCCGCACCGGCACCGTCATGCTGCGCACGCTGCGCTACGCCTGGCGCGACCCGAAGTCGAAGATGTCCTGGGCCGTGGCGCTGGGCATCGGCCTGATGGTGCCGATCATCACTGCCGCCCAGGGCAACGGCACCATCTACACCTCCTTCTCGGCGTCCGCCCTGCTCGGCATGCAGATGTACAACCAGTTCGGGCAGGACACCTCGGCGTTCTGGATGGTGGCCTCGACCATCGCCTCCCCCCGGGACGCCTACGAGGAGCTGCGGGCCCGGGCGTTGAGCCTGGCGCTGGTGGCCGTCCCCTACGTCACGCTGGTCGTCGTCGGCTCCGCCGCCCTCCTCGGCCCCTGGTCGGCCTTCCCGGACGTCTACGGCATCTCGCTGGGCCTCCTGGGCGCGCTGGTCGCCACGGGCGCGATGGCCTCCACGCTGTTCCCGTACTCCATCCCGTCCGAGGGCAACAAGAACGTGGCGCCCGGCCAGGCCGGGATCGCCTGGATCAGCCTGCTGGCCGGCTTCCTGACGGCCGCCGTGCTGGTCTCGCCGCTGGCGGGCCTGATGGTCTGGCTCCATGTGGCGGGCTCCGCACACCTGTTGTGGGTGCTGATCCCGGCCGGCGCGGTCTACGGCGTGGGCATCGCGACGCTGGGCCTGCGGGTGGCGGCGCCCCGGGCGGCGGCCCGGCTGCCGGAGATCCTGGCGGCGGTCAGCAAGGGGTGACGCGAGGGCTCCGTGGGGGCCGACCGGTGCTTCGCTCTACGTCCGAACACCCACCCCTCCGGCCCCACACCCTCCCTGCCGCAAACCGGCCCCACCCCAAGGGGGATGAACTGTTGAGGCCCAAGGTGGGCAGCCCCGACCCACGCTTCTGGTCTCGGGGTTACCACGACGGCCCCGTCGTTCCCTCACCCTCCGCCGGGCGGGGGCCGCCAAGCATCACGGGAGGGGGTGGGCCGGAGGCGCCTGGGTTGTGGACGTAAAGCGAAGCAGTCCACAACCCAGGCGCCGCAGGCCCACCCCCGCCACCCACCACCGAGCAAGACGCGCCCCCGCCCACACAACAACCCCGCTTTGCCGGGACGTTATCCACAGGCGCCCCCGCCCACCCCCACACCCCCGGTACCGTCAGGACGAGATTCGAACGAGGGGAACGGGGGGTGGTGGAAGCCATGCGACGCACCAAAAGGTCGCCACTCAGCGGCTGGTCGGCGACGCTACTCGCCACCACCGCGACACTCCTCGCCGTCGCCACGGCGCTCCTCGTCGGCAGCACGGCGGCGCAAGCCGCCCCCGCAGCGACCCCGACGCAGTCGCAGTCGGCCTACCTGGCCGACCGGCTCCGGCACAGCCCGATCTACCTCAGCGACCAACTGCCGCGCGTCGTGCCGCGGTCGACGGCGCCCGAGTTCGCCGCCGAAGCCCGACGGCTGCGCGTGCCGACGTATGTGGTCGTGCTGCCGTTCCTCACCTCCGGCGGCCTGGATTCCGGTCTGCTCGCCGGGGTGCACGACCACCTCGGGCGCAAGGGGCTGTATGTCGCGGTCTCCGAGACGGGCCTGTCCGATGTGCAGAGTTACGGCGTGAGCGTGCCGGGCGCCGCGGACGCCAAGACCGCGACGCTGTACGAACTGCCCTATGACGCCACGCCCCGCGAGGTCTTCCGGCACTTCGTCGACCTGCTCGCCTCGGGGCAGGCCCACCAGCGCGCCGAGAAGGCCCGCGCCACCTACGGCGGCGCGTACAACAGGAACGAGCCGCCCGCGCTGCACACCACGCAGACGGACCGGCAGAACCAGAGCTTCCTCACGGGCGTCGTGATCGCCGGCGGGCCCCTGAGCGCGCTTCTGATCGCCAACTACGCGCTGACCAGGCGCCGGTCCGGCGCGAACGGGCCAAGGGGCACCCGGAGTTCCGGGGGCGCCAAGGGCCCCGGAGGCACCCCGGCCCCGGGTTGCCGCGGCCCGCGGAAGGGCGTCACCCTGTCGAAGGGCACCGCGCCGTCGGCGGGCGGCTACAAGACGACCAGACCCGGCCCCCTTCCCGCCTGGTCGCTGCCCCTCGGCGCGCTGGCGCTCGCCGCGCTGCTGGCCTTCGGCGCCTCGCGGGTCTTCGACGCCACGAGCACCGGGGACGGTTCGGTGCCGACGGCCGCCGACATGCGCGCCCGGGTGGACCGGGTCGCCGAGGGGCTGCGGCACGACCCGCTGTACGTCGATCCGGAGAGTGCCTCGCCCCTGGACGCCGCCCAGCGCGCCGGGTTGCGCCGGCGGATCCGGTCGCTGCCCGTCCCGGTCCTGGTCGTCGCCCTGCCCAGTTCGCTGAACGACGAGTCGGCGGGCAACAAGGACGAGCTGGCGCAGTTGCTGCACGACCGGCTGCGTCGCGACGCGCTCTACGTGCTCGCGGAGTTGCCGAGCGGTGGCCTGTGGACCGCCAACTACGGCACGCACCTGGACACCAGCACGCTGTACGACGAGGCCCGCGACTCCACGGCCGCCGCCCTCGACGGCAGCACGCTGGGCCCGCGCCTGGACAGGCTGCTCGCGTCGGTCGCCAAGGCCAAGACGACCAAGACCGCCGGCGAGCCGTTCGCACCGCTTCCGGTGCAGGATCCCGCGGCACAGCGGAAGCTGCCCGGGCTGTTCACCGGAGACTTCCACCCCGGCTTGTTCATCGGCGCGTTGGGCGGCCTGCTGCTCTTCGGGGTGGTGGCGGCGGTCTCGGCGCTGGTGCGGCGGTTGATACGCCGCCGCGCCGGGGCCGCGGCCGGCTCGGTGGCACCCGTCGAACCCAAGCAGGCGTGGCTGCGGCACACCGCCCGGCGGGAAGTCGACGCGCTGACAGCGGAGTTGGAGCCGGCGACCGGGCTGCCGGAGGCGGCGCGCCGGCGGGCCTGGGAGTGCCTGGACGCCGCCGCGCTGCTGATCGACGGGGACAGCGACGGCCGCATAGACGCCGACGCCACCCCGGCCGGCCTGGCCTGTGCGATCGTGCTGGCCCGCGCCGGCCGGGCCGCGGTCCGGGCGCCCAACGCCACGGCGCACGTCTGCTGCCGCAACCCGCTGCACGGCGCGGCCACCGAGCGGGAGCGGGGCGGCGGCCGAGGGCAGCCGGCGCGGCCGGTGTGCGCGGCCTGCCGGGAGACGCCCGGCGCGGTGCTGCGACTGTCCGGCCCAGTCGGTTCCGGGCGTCGGGGCCCCACCCCGTATCCCGACCACCCCGGCCCGCTGGCCTCGCTCGCCAAGGGCGCCGGGATAGATCAACTCACCCGCGAGGTACGGGAGTCCTTCGGTGTCAACTGACCTTCGTCAGCGTCGTTCGCTGCGTTCCGCCGTCGCCGTCGGCCTGGCCTCCGTCGCGCTGCTGTGCACCGCCGCCGGGCCGGCCGCGGCCGCCGAGAGCCCGGGGCAGAGGATCGCCGACGCGCTGCGCGCCTCGCCGGTGTACGTCGATCCGTCGCTGTCCTCGGCGGTCGACCCGGACCAGCAGCGGGCGCTGGTGCAGCAGATCCGGGGGACGCAGCTGCCGATCCGCGTGGTGCTGGTCCCGTTGGTCGAGGGCGACAACTGGGGCGGCAAGCCGGAGCAGCTCACCGAGGTGGTGCACGACCGGATGGGCGGCGGCCCGGCCATCCTCATCACCCCCGGGACCTTCCCCGACGACATCGCGGCCCGCGAGTGGCCCACCGACGCCCACCAGGCGCAACGCGCCGCCGCCTCGGTGTACTTCGACGACTCCCTGAAGGGCGCCGGGCTGGCCAAGCGGATATCCCGGGCCATCGCCGTCATCAGGGCCGGCGACGGCGACCAGGTCTACCAGCGGCTCACCGCCCACCTCGGCGGCACTCCGAGCGGCGCGGCGTCGAGCGGTGGCACGGCGAAGAAGCCGGCGGCGGGCTCGTCGTCGGCCGGTCGGATCGTGGCGCTGGTCGTCGGGCCGGTGTTGCTGCTCGCCGCGGCCTGGCTGCTGTTGCGGCGTCGCGCGAAGCTGCGTGACTTCGGGACGCCGTTCGCGATGCCGCGGGCGGTGTTCGCCGCCGCGCACCAGGCCGACGAGGACGGGTTGCGGGAGCGCGCCGGCGAGGAGGTGGTGCGGCTCGGCGAGGAGGCCCGCGCCGCCGCGGGCCGCCCGGAGGCCATCGAGCGCGCCCTGGACGCCTACGCCGCGGCCGGCACGGTGCTGGACCGGGCGCGCGGAATCCCGGACCTGGCCGGCGTGTTCGCGCTGGTGGCCGAGGGCCGGGCCGCGCTCTCCCCCTCCCCCGCCACCCTGCCGCTGTGCTTCTTCCACCCGCTGCACGGCCCCGCCACCCGCCGCATACCCTGGCGCCCGCTGGGCCGCCGGGAACAACTCCGGGTCGCCGCCTGCGACGCCTGCCTCCGCGCGGTACGCACCCGCCGCGCCCCCGAGGTCCTCACCGACCGTCTGGACGGCCACCCGGTCCCCTACTTCGAGGTCCCCCCGGAGCAGAGCCTCTGGGCCGCCACCGGCTACGGCTCCCTCCTCTCCAACGCCTCCCTCACCACCCGCGTCCAACGAGGCGACTTCACCCGCACAACACGCTGACCCACACCCCTCCCCCTCGGCCCCCTTCACCCCACTGCCGCCCGCCTCCAACGCGACGCCCTCACGTGCGCGCCGAACTGACGGCTGTGCCGGCCCTCTTGAGACGCCACGGCCGATCGCCCCACCCCTACGACCTCGAACGCCGGGCAGCCGGGCCCGACGCGGGGCGGAACCTGTCCGCCCGCCCCGCCCGCGGCCGTCGACCACCCCGTCCCGGCCAATGACGGATCCACGGTCAAAGTTTTATCCGGGGATTACCATCCGACGGTGCGTCAGCTCGCAATGCCGATGAATTCACCTGTAATTGGGCGGGGTTGCGGGTGGAATCCGGAAGTCATTTCGCGGGGATTGCGGGGAATGCTCCGGGACGCTCCCGCGGTGGGCGAACGGAAAGCGACACGGATGCGTCTTCCGCGTTTCGACACGGATGAAATCGCGCTCCTATGCTCCGCTCACACAGCCGTTCGCGAGCACTGGGCAACGGTGCTGTGAAACGGGGGAAAGCAAGGACCAGGGGAGCGTTGTGCTGCACTCAAGGACCGCATGGCTGCGCGCCGCCGCGCCGGTCGCCGCATTGGCGCTGGCGCTGACCGCCTGCGGCGGGAAGAAGGGCGCGGCCGAGCCGTCCACCGGTTCCGGATCGGCCGGCGGGACCAACTCCGCGGACGCCGCGCCGCAGACCGGTGCGGAGCCGACCAGGACGGCCGGCGGCGGGGCGCAGCGGCCGGGGCAGAGCGGCACCGGGCAGTACAAGGAAGAGTCCGGGAAGACGACGTACGACGTCGTGGCGCAGAAGGTCCACATCGGGACCGAGGACGAGACGAAGAAGATGGTGCAGGACCCGGCGAACGCCAAGGGCCTGATCGCCGCCACCGCCTATGTGAAGTTCACCAACAAGGGCCCGGGCGTCGTCAAGGGGTTGGCGAAGGTGGACGACGGCGCCGAGATCTACGCGGACGGGCAGCGCGGCGGGCTGCTCATCGCGGCCCCGGCGGACCTGCCCGGGTGCGAGGACCCGATCGACATCGACAACTGGCAGGTCGGCGAGAGTCACGTCATCTGTCGGACCTACATGATTCCCGAGGGCGCCAAGGCCCTTGAGGTCCGCTGGAGCGACGAGGGCGCCACCAAGCCGCTGGTCTGGAAGTTCGACGGGGCGGGCCGGGCGGAGTGAACGGCCCGTAGGGGCGGCCCCCCGAGAGGGCACGCCGGCCGTACGGGCCGTCGGCCTCAGGGGCGGGCCACCGCCGAGCGGAGGAATGGCTCGATCGCGCGATGCCAGGCGTCGGGCCGCTCCCAGGGCAGCAGATGGCCGGCGTCGGGGATCTCGGCGTACTCGCCGTGCGGCAGCACCCGGACCATCTCCTGGGCCTCGGCGCGGCCCAACTCGGCGTCGAGGCCGCGGACGACGAGGGCGGGGCAGCCGACCTGGGCCAGCTCCTCCCAGTGCGCATCGCACACCCAGGTCTCGCGGGCGCGGAGCATCTGGCGGCGGGAGAAGACCGGGCGCCAACCGTCGGCGCGCTCGGCCATCACCTCGGCGAAGAACTCCCCGCGGGCCGGCCGGGGGCGCTCCAGCACCGGATCGTCCTCCCCGAACCACTTGCGGACGTCCGCGAGGGTGGCGAACGGCACCGGCCAGGAGCGGAACCACTCCGCCCACTCGCGCTGCGAGGCCGCGCCGAGCGCCGAGGCCCGCATGTCGCAGATCACCAGCGCGCTGACCAGGTCCGGCCGCCGGGCCGCCACCTGCCAGGCCGTCAGCGCCCCCATGGCGTGGCCCACCAACGCGACGGGGGGCAGCCCGAGTTGCTCGATGGCGGCGATGGCGTCGTCGACGTAGGCGGTGCGGTCGAGCGGGCCCTCGGCGGGCTTCTCGCTGCGGCCGTGGCCGCGCTGGTCGAGGGCGACCGCGCGGTGCGTCGCGCTCAACTGGCGCGCGGTGTGCGCCCAGTGGGAGGCGCGGCCCATCAGCCCGTGGAGCAACAGCACGCCGGGCCGCCGCCCGCCGTCCTCCAGCCCGCCGCCCTTGGGCGGGTCGGTGAACTCCCAGGCCGCGAGCCGTACGCCGCCGGTCCCCGTCACATCGATACGCCGCACCATGTGCCCTGGCACCCCCAATCGTCCCCTGACCAGCCCCGCACACCCCACATTATCGAACCTAGATTCGAATAGATCGCTTCCGCGCCGAACTCCCCACTTTCGAGTGACCTTGCTGCGTGATTGGCCACGGCCACCACGGGGAGACATCTGCCGGGAGGCGGGCCCTACCGGGAAGGGGGCCCGTGGGGAACGACCCTGAGAGCTCGGGGCTCCGGGTCACAGTGGGGGGACATGGGGAGGCAGGGCCCCGGCAGCTCGCAGCGCCGGGGCCCTGACCGTCCCCGACCGATCTCGGTGGACGCATCCGAGCCCCCTCGGCCGTCGACGCATCACGCGGGAGTGACGACGCATGGCCATGCGTCAGCGCCAGGGTGACACGAGAGCGGCCGATCCGCACGGATTCGCACAAGACCGTTCATCGCCACCGGAGTTGACGCACCACGAACGAGCCCGCCGGCCTGCGCATCGGCGCAGTTCAGCGGGCTCGCGGGAGTGGTCGGCGGGCGGCGCGGAGCGTAGGCGGCCGGTGCCGCGCACGGGCCGCCGGACGCGGGGCGCCTGGGGCCGCGGGGACGTCAGCGCTTGGCGACGAAGACGTGCTGGGCGATCTCGGCGTCCAACTCGGCGGCCTCGCCGCTGCTGCCGACCAGCACCCCGGCCGGGGACTCCGTCACGCTAACCACGGCGCCCGGCTGCACCCCAGCCCGCCGCAGCGTGTACATGAGCTGGGCGTCGGCCTGGATGGGCTCGCCGATCCGGCGCACCACGGCCGTCTTGCCGTCGGCGCCGGCGTCCAGATCCATCAGGCTCACCATGCCGGCGTCCAGGAACGGGTCGGCCTCGGCCTTCTCGCCCAGCTCCTCCAGGCCCGGGATCGGGTTGCCGTACGGGGACTCGGTGGGGTGGCGGAGCAGCTCCACGACGCGGCGCTCGACCGCCTCGCTCATCACGTGCTCCCAGCGGCACGCCTCGGCGTGCACCTGCTCCCACTCCAGGCCGATGACGTCGACCAGCAGGCACTCGGCGAGGCGGTGCTTGCGCATCACCCGCGTCGCCAGCCGGCGGCCCTCCTCCGTCAGCTCCAGGTGTCGGTCGCCCGCAACCGTCAGCAGGCCGTCTCGCTCCATGCGGGCCACGGTCTGGCTGACCGTCGGGCCGCTCTGTTCCAGCCGCTCCGCGATGCGGGCGCGCATGGGGACCACACCCTCCTCTTCCAGTTCGAGGATGGTGCGGAGATACATCTCCGTGGTGTCGATCAGTCCGGACATGCGTGCCCCTCGATATGTCGTGCGGTGGCCCTGGATTCAATTCTGACGCATCCCACTGACATCGGTGTCTCCTCGTCCGCCCAGCGGACCCTTGCGGGTCGGTTCAACGGGTGCATTGCCCGGCGTATTGACAGCGCACTGGTGCAGACCGCAACGTGATCCGGGCCACTGCGCCACGAGGCGGCGGCGCGCCGGTGACGGGCCGGTGACGGCCCGCCACGGATCCCGCGTGAGGATCCCATCCAGACGCGACGAGAGGGGCCCGCGGCAATGGCTGAGAGCGACCGGAGCGAGGGGCTGGCCGGGCGGTACTTCGACGCCGCGATCGACCTGCTGCGGCAGGTCCGCGACGCCGAGGGCGACCGGATCACCGCCGCCGGGCGGCTGATCGCGGACACCGTGGCCGCCGGCGGCCGGGTCTTCTCCTTCGGCGCCGGTCACTCCTCGCTGCCCGCCCAGGACACCGTGTACCGCGCCGGCGGGCTGGCGATCATGAACCTGCTGTCCGTCCCCGGGGTCGTCGGGGTCGACGTCCGGCCGGCGACGCTGGGCAGCGCGCTGGAGCGGGTCGACGGGCTGGCCGGCGCGGTGCTGGACACCAGCCCGCTGGAGCGCGGCGACGTGCTGGTGATCATCTCGCTCTCCGGGCGGAACGCGCTCCCGGTGGAGATGGCGATCAACGCGCGGGCCCTGGGCATCAGGGTCATCGGCCTGACCTCGGTGGCCTACGCCGACGCCACCAAGTCCCGGCACTCCTCCGGGACTTACCTCAAGGACCACTGCGACATCGTCCTGGACAGCCGGATCCCGGTCGGCGACGCGGAGCTGACGCTGCCCGGCATCGACGCGCCGTTCGCACCCGCCTCGACGGTCGTCACCAGCGCGATCATGCAGGCCGTGGTGGCGACGGCGGCCGGCGCGCTGGCCGAGCGGGGGGACCAGCCGCCGCTGCTGCGCTCCGGGAACGTGGACGGCGGGCACGAGTGGAACGGCCGGGTGATGCGGGAGTACGCGGACCGGATCTTCTACCGGCACTGAGCCCCCAACGGCCCCACCCACCGCCCCAGCCACCGCCGCGCGCGCCCTCACGCCCCGTCCGCCCCCGCGAGGTCCAGGGCGGCGGCGACGCGGGCGGCGACCTCCTCGGCGTAGTCGGCGTCCGGGCGGTCGAAGGGGCGGCGCGCGGGGGCCCGCAGGAAGGTGGCGACCCCCAGGGTGCGGCCGCGGCTGCGGAGCACCACGCACAGCCCGTGCACCGTGCCGTCCGGCCAATTGCGGGCGGCCGCCCAGCCGTCGGCCGGGGCCGGGCCGGCACTGGCCCGTACGGAGCCGCGCCGGCCGTACGCCTGGAGCGCCGGGTGGTTGGGCGCGTACGCCACCGGGATGCCGGTGGCCGGGACCGCCTCCGAGGGGCCGGGCTCGCCCGCCGGGGAGGCCAGCGCCCGCACCAGCCGCGGGGGCCCGGCCCCCTCCGGGGCGGCGCCGTCGGGACCGCCCCCGATGGGCGACGGTTCCGCGTCCCACTCGTCGTCCGCCTCCACCGCCCCGTACGGGGCCGGGGTCGGGGTGTGGACGAGGTCGACCAGGGCGTGGTCGGCGAAGCCCGCCAGCGCGAAGTCGAGGTGGACCGCCGCGGCCTCGGCCGGATCCGGGCACTCGGCGGCGGCCCGGCCCGCGCGGTGCAGTTGGTGGGCCCGGAAGCGCAGCAGGGAACCGTCCTGCTCGGCCCGTTTGGCGTCGGTGACGTCCTGGAAGAGCCAGGCGACGCCGAGCGGGACGGGCTCCTCCGCCAGCGGCGAGGAGAGCCGGACGAAGCCGCTGCGCCAGCACCGGCGCGGGAGTTCGCCCTCGCCCTCCCGCAGGGTCACCCACAGCTCGGCGACGGCCGGCGGCGGCCCCTCGGCCAGGACGTGCGTCAGGGCGCTCTCCAACTCCTCGACACCCTGCACCAGGACGTCGCCCAACGGGCGGCCCAGCAGCGCCGTACGGCCCGTTCCGAAGGCGCGGGCGGCGTGCGTGTTGACGACCGCGGGGCGCAGGTCGGCGTCGATCAGCACCACGCCCCAGGGGGCCTCCTCGAAGAGCGCCTCGCTGAGCGCCACCGCGCGTTCCAGGTCGAGTTGGGTGTGCGACTCGCTGAAGGCGCAATAGGCCCCGGCGACCCGGCCGTCGGGGGCGCGCACCGCCGAGGACTGGGTGCGGACCAGGACGCGGTGGCCGTCCTTGGCGAGCAGGGCGAAGTCGTGCACCTGACGGCCGGCGGCGCGCATCGTGGCGGTCAGCGCGGACCGCACGCCGTCGGCGTCCTCCGCGCGCACCGCCCAGCCCGTGAGGCCGCTGCGGCCGACCGCCTCCTCGGTGGTCCAGCCCAGGATGCGCTCGGCCTCGTGGTTCCAGTGCGTGACCGTCCCGTCGACGGCGAAGGCCATCAGGGCGGCGTCCATACCGTCCAGGAGGGCGGCGAGCAGCCCGGAGTCGTCGGCGTCCGGAGGTTGTTCGGGCTCGGCGCCCGGGGGTCCTGAGGAGGCCTGCCCCGGCACCCGGTGGCCGGGTGGGCCGGCGGACGCAGGCTGTTGCGGCGACGAGGCCGACGAGGCCGAAGAAGCTGACGAGGCAGTCACTGGCACCCCTTACGAACGCGGCCGCACGTGCTCCACGTGGGGACATTCAACTGGAACGTGACGTGGAACACACCCCTTTCCCGGAAATCGCCGCCCACCGGGCCCCGCCCCCGCAAGGAACCGGCCCGCAAAGCGGCCCCGGGACGCCCCTTGAGGCCGTCCCGAAAGGGACCCGGAGGCACTCCGCAAACACCCCGAGAAAAACCTGTTGTGCCGGGACGGGGCGGTTCCTAACGTATGGGGTACACGAGAAGGGAGGTGGTTCGGCAGATGATTTCGCACCGGACGCGTGAGGTGGCTGCGGGCTAGCAGCCCGACGCTTCACCGAAGTGCAGCGCCGGATCAGCGCATACTGCAGATGCGCTCAGCCGGCCCAATCCCAAGCAGTCACCCGACCCGCGGGCTGCCGGTTCGTCCGACCGGCCCTTCGCGCCACCGAGCGCGGAGGAGACAGCCCGCGGGTCGTCTGCGTGTGCGGCCCCGACCGGCGCCGCACCACCACCCGTCCCTCAGGGCGCGAGGCGCTCCACCCGCCACTTGCCGGTCTCGGGCGCGCCCTCGCGGACGTACCGCAGCCGGTCGTGCAGGCGGTTGAGCCGCCCCTGCCAGAACTCGATCGCCTCCGGGGTGACGCGGTAGCCGCCCCAGTGCGGGGGCGCCGGCACCTGCTCGCCCTCCGGATAACGGGCCGCCAACTGCGCGTAGGAACGCTCCAGTTCGTCGCGGGAGGCGATCGGTGCGGACTGGTCGCTGGCCCAGGCCCCCAGCTGGGAGCCGTGCGGGCGGGTGCGGAAGTAGGCGGCGGTCTCGTCCCGGCCGATGCGCTCGGCGGTGCCGGTCACGATGACCTGACGGGCCAACGGGTGCCAGGGGAACAGCAGCGACAGGTGCGGGTTCTCGGCCAGGTCCCGGCCCTTGCGGCTGGTGTAGTTGGTGAAGAAGACGAAGCCGCGCTCGTCGAATGCCTTCAGCAGCACGGTCCTTGAGCTGGGCCGGCCGGCGGCGTCCGCGGTCGAGACGACCATGGCGTTCGGCTCGTGCAGGCCGGCCACGGCCGCGTCCTTGAACCAGCGGGCGAACTGGTCGTAGGGGCTCGCGGCGAGCTCGGACTCGGTGATGCCCTCGGCGCGGTAGTGCGCGCGCATCGAGGACGGGTCGGGGGTGTCGGCGGAAGGCATGTCGGCGGGATGCACGGCCTCATCTTGCAGCATCGGCCCGTTGACGGGCAGCCGGGTGGGCCGGAAGTCTGCCCCTCGTCGCCGGGACGTAACCCTCCCGTCGGCAAATCGCCCAGTGTGCCGGACGTCACGCTTCCCCGCTGCTGATGAACCCGCCAAAATCATGGCCCGGCCCACTGTGGCCCTTGGACACCGGAAGTTATCGTGTCCGTCTTCAGGCCGTCGCGGCGCGCCCTGCGCGACGGCCCGTGCCCGTGGACCGACCATCCATGGGCGTAGACCGTCGCGTGGCCCCTGCCCTGGCGGGGCATCACCGGGGTGACCGGTACGGACCGCGAGCTGCCGGCGCAGCCGCGTAACCGCACCGGCGCCGAAAGAGACTCGACCGCACGGCAGTCGGTCACGGGCCGACTGCCGTCCCCATCTTGAGGAGCCGCCTGATGTCCGACTTCGTTCCCGGGCTTGAGGGAGTCGTCGCGTTCGAGACGGAGATCGCCGAACCCGACAAGGAGGGCGGCGCACTCCGCTACCGCGGGGTGGACATCGAGGACCTCGTCGGGCACGTGTCCTTCGAGAACGTCTGGGGACTGCTGGTCGACGGGGCGTTCACGCCGGGGCTGCCGCCCGCCGAGCCGTTCCCGATCCCGGTGCACTCCGGCGACATCCGGGTCGACGTGCAGTCCGCCCTCGCCATGCTCGCGCCCGTATGGGGCCTGAAGCCGCTGCTCGACATCGACGAGCGGACCGCCCGGGACAACCTCGCCCGGGCCGCCGTGATGGCGCTGTCCTACGTCGCCCAGTCCGCCCGCGGCCAGGGCCTGCCGATGGTTCCGCAGCGGGAGATCGACAAGGCCGAGACGGTCGTCGAGCGCTTCATGAAGCGCTGGCGCGGCGAGCCCGACCCCAAGCACGTCAAGGCCGTTGACGCGTACTGGACCTCGGCCGCCGAGCACGGCATGAACGCCTCCACGTTCACCGCCCGGGTCATCGCCTCCACGGGCGCCGATGTGGCGGCCGCGCTGTCGGGCGCGGTGGGCGCGATGTCCGGGCCGCTGCACGGCGGTGCGCCGTCCCGTGTCCTCGGCATGATCGAGGAGATCGAGCGGACCGGCGACGCGGCCGCCTACGTCCGGCAGGCGCTGGACCGGGGCGAGCGCCTGATGGGCTTCGGCCACCGCGTCTACCGCGCCGAGGACCCGCGGGCGCGGGTCCTGCGCCGCACCGCCCGCGAGCTCGGCGCACCGCGCTTCGAGGTCGCCGAGGCCCTGGAGAAGGCGGCCCTGGAGGAGCTCCACAACCGGCGCCCCGACCGGGTGTTGGCCACCAACGTCGAGTTCTGGGCCGCGATCGTCCTGGACTTCGCGGAGGTGCCGGCCCACATGTTCACATCCATGTTCACCTGCGCCCGCACGGCGGGGTGGAGCGCACACATCCTGGAACAGAAGCGGACCGGGCGCCTGGTGCGCCCCTCCGCCCGCTATGTGGGACCGGCGGGCCGACGTCCGGAGTCCATCGCCGGCTACGAGGGGCTTGCCCGCCTCTAGGCTGTGGCCGGTCGGCCCCACGTTGTTGGCTTTCCCGCCGTGCGGGGGGCTGTCTTTGCGCCTTGCGCCTTGCGGCGCGGGCGGTGTCCGCTGCCGATCCGCTTGCGCGGGGCGGGGTGAGTTGTTGTCCGCTGCGCGGGGCGGTGCCGCTACGCGGGGCCGATCCGCTGCGCGGGGCGAGCCGATGGGTCCGCTGCGCGGGGCTGTTGGGTGCGGTGACGGGTCTCCGGGGGTGGTAGGCCAGACTGCTTCGCTTTACGTCTGGCCTACCACCCCCTCCGACCCGCCCCCTCCCGTTGAGGG